>DAOOCX010000019.1:2654-22053 GCA_035408605.1 Thermomonas sp.
TGGCCGCGCGCGGCGTCGGCCGGATCGGCGAATGCGGGCCGGGCAAGGTGTTGGCTGGCCTGGTCAAGCGCATCGACAAGTCGCTCGATGCACGTGCATTGGGCACGCCGGCTGAATTCGCCGGCGCCATCGAGGAATGGAACGCATGAGTGAGCTTGTCCTGAAAGGCGAAGTCGCACTGGTGACCGGCGCGTCGCGCGGGATCGGCGCGGCGATTGCCGACGAACTGGCCGCGCTGGGCGCAACCGTCATCGGTACCGCGACCTCGGATGCCGGCGCGCAAGCGATCGGCGAGCGGTTAGCGGCGGCGGGTGGCCATGGCCGCAGGCTCAACGTCAACGAGACCGGCAGCGTAGAGGCGTTGATCGACGCGGTGTCCACCGAATTCGGTGGTGTCTCGATCCTCGTCAACAACGCCGGCATCACCCGCGACAACCTGCTGATGCGGATGAAGGACGAGGACTGGCAGGCCATCCTCGACACCAACCTGACGTCGGTCTATCGCGCATCGAAGGCGGTGATGCGCGGGATGATGAAGGCGCGCAAGGGCCGGATCATCAACATCGCCTCCGTCATCGGGGTGACCGGCAATGCCGGGCAGTCGAACTACGCCGCCGCGAAGGCCGGGATCATCGCCTTCAGCAAGTCGCTGGCGAAGGAAATCGGCTCGCGCGGGATCACGGTGAATGTCGTCGCCCCGGGGTTCATCGCCACCGACATGACCGCCGACCTGCCGGAGGCCGCCAAGGAGGCGATGCTCGGCCAGATCGCACTTGGCAGGCTCGGCGAACCGGCCGACATCGCCCGCGCGGTGGCCTTCCTGGCCGGCCCGGGCGCCACCTACATCACCGGCGAAACCCTGCACGTCAACGGCGGGATGTACATGCCGTAGCATTCGCGGCGTGGGTGCCGCGGGCGGCCCCATCGCCATGGATCCATCCGGGAACGCCATCCGGCTTTCTCGTACACTTAGCCACGAAACCGCCCCCTGAGGAGCACCGAGACATGAGCAACATCGAAGAACGCGTCAAGAAGATCGTCATCGAACAACTGGGCGTCAAGGAAGAGGACGTCAGCAACAGCGCCTCGTTCGTCGAGGACCTCGGCGCGGACTCGCTGGACACGGTCGAGCTGGTGATGGCGCTGGAAGAAGAGTTCGAGTGCGAGATCCCGGACGAAGAAGCCGAGAAGATCAGCACCGTGCAGGCGGCGATCGACTACATCAAGGCCCACGTCAAGGCGTAATTCGCCCGTGTGAGTCGCCACGCCGGGGCCGCTGACGCGGCCCCGTGCGTTTTCACCACCGCAACATCAGCACCACCGCAACATCGGACAAAGATCGAGGAAACGCCATGTCGAAGCGTCGCGTCGTCGTCACGGGAATGGGTATCGTCTCGCCGCTGGGCAATGACCTGGCCAGCAACTGGGACGGCATCGTCAACGGCCGTTCCGGCATCGGCCCGGTCGCGGGTTTCGATGCCAGCACCTATCCGACGCGCATCGCCGGCGAGATCCGCGACTTCGACGTCACCCGCTGGGTGAACCCGAAGGACGCGAAGAAGATGGACCACTTCATCCATTACGGCGTGGCGGCCTCGCTGATGGCGCTGGAGGATTCCGGGCTGCAGGTGACCGAAGCCAACGCCGAGCGCGTCGGTGCGCTGATCGGTTCCGGCATCGGCGGCATCTGGGGGATCGAGGAGACCTCGGTGAAGCTGCACGAAGGCGGGGTGCGCAAGATCAGCCCGTTCTACATCCCCAGCACGATCATCAACATGCTACCGGGACAGGTGTCGCTGCTGACCGGCATCAAGGGCCCGAATTTTTCCGCCGTGTCCGCCTGCGCCACCGCCAACCATTCGATCGGGATGGCGATGCGGATGATCCAGCATGGCGATGCCGACGTGATGATCGCCGGCGGTGCCGAACGCGGCAGCTCGCCGACCTCGATGGGCGGCTTCTGCGCGATGAAGGCGATGAGCACGCGCAACGACGATCCCGCGGCCGCTTCGCGCCCGTGGGATGCAGGCCGCGACGGCTTCGTGCTGGGCGACGGCGCCGGCATCCTGGTGCTGGAGGAATACGAACACGCCAAGGCACGCGGCGCGCGCATCTACTGCGAGCTCGCCGGCTTCGGCGCGTCCTCCGATGCATTCCACATGACCGCGCCCAGCGAGAACGGCGACGGACCCGCGCGCTGCATGGCGATGGCCTTCCGCGACGCCGGTATCAACGCGGACGAGGTCGGTTACCTCAATGCGCACGGGACTTCGACGCCGCTCGGCGACCTTGCGGAAACGCTGGCGATCAAGCGCGCGCTCGGCGACCACGCGTACAAGACGATGGTCAGTTCGACCAAGTCGATGACCGGCCACCTGCTCGGCGCCGCCGGCGGCGTGGAGGCGATCTACACGATCAAGGCGCTGGAGACCGGGATCATCCCGCCGACGATCAACCTGGAAACGCCGAGCGAAGGTTGCGACCTGGACTACGTGCCGAACGTCGCGCGCGAAGCCAGGGTCGACGTGGTGGTGTCGAATGGGTTCGGCTTCGGCGGTACCAACGGCACCTTGGTATTCCGTCGCATCTGATGCCGATGTCCTCCCTTGCGTGCAGGGGAGGGCGTCGATGGGGTGCTCTGTGCCGATGATCACCCGAACCCTTCCCGCCGACGTCGACCTGCTCGACCTGCATCGCCTGGATCCGGCGCGTTACCCGGTGCTGCTGGAATCCAGCGCGACCGGTGCGCACGGTCGCTGGGACATGCTGCTGGCGCACGACGGCGAATCGTTCGTGCTGCATCGCGACGGCATGGTCCGCGACCAGGATGGCGGGTGGATCGACGGGCGCTTCCTCGACGTGCTGGATGCCCGCTGGCAGGCGCAACGCCTGCCGCGCGCCGAAGTCGATACGTTGCCGTTCCGCGGCGGCTGGGCGCTTTTGCTGGGATACGAGCTGGCGCAACAGGTCGAGCCCGTGCTGCGGCTGCCGCCTGCCGCGGGTGGTTTGCCGATCGCCTGCGCCCTGCGTTGCCCGGCTGCCGTGTTGCGGGATCGCGTGACCGGCGCGTGCTTCGCCGTGGCCGAAGCCGATGCCAGCGCGTGGCTCGGACGCATTGGCGCCGACCTTGCGCGTGCGGGCTCAGCGGGATCGCTGCCGGACTGGCAGGCGCCTGCAGGGATCGCGGAAGAGCCATCGCAGCGCTATGTCGATGGCGTGCAACGGGTGCTGGGGTACCTCGCTGCGGGCGACGTGTTCCAGGTCAATCTTTCGCGTGGCTGGACGGCGCGTTTCGATTCGCCGCTTGCACCCGCAGCCCTGTTCCAGCGCCTGCGCGGCAACAATCCCGCGCCCTTCGCCGGCATCTTTCGCACCGACGCGGGCAGCGTGGTCAGCGCCTCGCCGGAGCGGCTGGTGTCGGTGCGCGGCGACGTCGTCGAGACCCGTCCGATCGCCGGTACCCGCCCGCGTTTCGCCGGGGATGACGACGGTGAACGCATCCGCGAACTCGTTGGGCATCCGAAGGAGCGCGCCGAACACGTGATGCTGATCGACCTGGAGCGCAATGACCTGGGTCGCGTCTGCACGCCGGGCAGCGTGGTGGTCGACGAGCTGATGACGGTCGAGAGCTATGCGCACGTGCACCATATCGTCAGCAACGTGCGTGGCACCCTGTTGCCGGATGCAAGCCCGGGGCAGGTGATCGCGGCAGTGTTTCCCGGAGGCACGATCACCGGCTGCCCGAAGGTGCGCTGCATGCAGATCGTCGCCGAGCTTGAAGGCGCCGGGCGCGGCGCTTATACCGGCGCGATGGGCTGGCTCAATCGCGACGGCGACATGGACCTGAACATCCTGATCCGCAGCGGCGAAGTGGAAGGCCAGGAGCTGCGCTTCCGCACCGGCGCCGGCATCGTCATCGACTCCGATCCGCAGCGCGAGCTGGACGAGACCCGGGCCAAGGCGCGTGGGATGCTGCGTGCATTGGGTGTCGAATGATCGCGGTGGCCTACATCGGTCGCGAACCGATGGATGCGGTTTCGATCGGCAATCGCGGCCTGAACTACGGCGATGGCGTGTTCGAGACCATGCGCGTGCATCGCGGCGTGCTGCCGCTGTGGCCACGCCACCTGGCGCGGCTGCGCGAGGGCGCGGGGCGGCTCGGGATCGCAATGCCGGATGTGGGCGTCATGGAAGCCCGCATTGCCGAACTCATGGCGGGCGCAGATGCCGGCGTGCTCAAGCTGCTGCTGACCCGCGGCGAAGGCGGGCGCGGTTATGCGCCGCCACTCGACGCAGTGCCGACCTGGATGCTGTCGCTGCTGCCATTGCCGGCCCCACAGGGTGCGTTGCGGCTGCATGCCTGCGAGGTGCGCCTGGCGATGCAGCCTGCGCTGGCCGGCATCAAGCACTGCAATCGCCTGGAACAGGTGCTCGGCCGTGCCGAGGCCGAGCGCGCGGGCTGCGATGAAGGCCTGATGCGCGACATGGTGGGCAACCCCGTCTGTGCGACCTCGGCCAACCTGCTGGTATTGCGCGACGGCCGCTGGACGACACCGCCGGTCGACCTGTGTGGCGTCGCCGGCGTGCTGCGTGGCTGGCTGCTGGACCAAGGCCTGGTCGCGTTGGCGTCGCTGTCGATGGACGATGTCGAATCGGCCCAGGCCTTGGCGCTGTGCAACGCGGTGCGCGGTATCCTGCCGGTGCGCGCACTGGGTGCGCGTGAATGGCCAACGCATCCCGCAGTGGCCGACCTGCAGAAGCGATTGGCGATGGCGACTCCGATGTTCTCCGAATCGCGGGAGACCGCATGAAACCGCGTGTTGCCGGTGGTGCCTTCGCGCGCTTCCTGCTGGTCCTGCTGCTGGCGGGCCTGGCCGTTGCGGGCTGGCAGTGGCAACGCTACCAGGGGTTCGCGGATGCGCCGCTGGCCGGCATCGACGCCGGCGACAGCCTGGTGGTCGCGCGCGGGGATTCGCTCGACAAGGTATTGCGCACGCTGCAGGCGCAGGGCGTCGACACCGGCGACCGCGTGCAATGGCAGGTACTGGCGCGGCAGACCGGTGCGGCGGGCAAGCTGCAGGTCGGGGAATACGCGCTTGCCCCCGACACATCGCCGCGCGCGCTGCTGCTGGCGATGCGTGACGGCAAGGTGGTGCGGCGCAACTTCACCATCGTCGAAGGCTGGAATATCCGCGACGTGCGGGCCGCGCTGGCGAAGGTCGAGGGGCTCGAGCACGATTCGGCGGGGCTGGACGATGCCGCGTTGATGAAGGCATTGGGCCATCCCGGCCAGCATCCCGAAGGACGGTTCCTGCCGGAGACCTACGCCTGGGTGAAAGGCGACAGCGACCTCGACCTGCTCAAGCGTGCGCACAAGGCGATGCAAGAGGCACTGGACGAGGCCTGGGCATCGCGCGCGGACGACCTGCCGCTGAAGAATGCCGACGAAGCCCTCGTGCTGGCCTCGATCGTGGAAAAGGAAACCGGCATCGCCGAGGAACGGCCCGCGATTGCCGGGGTGTTCGTGCGTCGGCTGCAGATCGGCATGCGCCTGCAGACCGATCCCACCGTGATCTACGGGATGGGCGCGGCCTATGCCGGCAACATCCGCCGCAGCGACCTGACCACCGATACGCCCTACAACACCTACACCCGCGCCGGCCTGACGCCGACCCCCATCGCGATGCCGGGCAAGGCCGCGTTGCGCGCAGCGACGCGGCCGGCCGATGGCGACGCGCTGTACTTCGTCGCGGTGGGCGATGGCAGCGGCCGGCATGTGTTCTCGGCCTCGCTGGATGCTCACAACGCGGCGGTCCGCGACTACGTGCAGCGCTACCGCGCGCAGCGCCAGGCCGCCCCCAAGTGACCGCGGCGCTGCAACGCCAGCCGCGCCTGCTGAGCATCGAAGGCGGCGAAGGTGCCGGCAAGAGCACGGTCCTTTCCGCCCTGCGCGATGCGCTGCTGGCCGATGGCCAGGAGGTCGTCAGCACCCGCGAACCGGGCGGCACGCCACTGGCGGAACGCATCCGCGAACTGCTGCTGGGCGGCACCGGCGAAACCGTGCATCCGCAGACGGAATTGCTGCTGATGTTCGCCTCGCGCGCGCAGCATGTGCGCGAGGTCGTGCTGCCGGCGCTGCAACGCGGTGCATGGGTCATCAGCGACCGCTTCACCGATTCCAGTTATGCCTACCAGGGCGCCGGGCGCGGACTGGACGAAGGCTACATCGCCGCGCTGGAACAGCAGGCGGTCGGCATCGAGCCGGGCCTGACCCTGCTGCTGGACCTGGGCGTGGCCCATGGTCGCGAGCGCACCCGCGGGCGCGACCTGCTGGGCGGCAGCGTGCCGGATCGCATCGAGCGCGAGCGCGACAGCTTCTTCGAGCGCGTGCGCGACGGCTTCCTGGCCCGCGCGGCGCAGCATCCGGATCGCTTCCGGGTGATCGATGCCAGCCACGACGCGGCGAGCGTGGCCGCCGCGGCACTCGCGGCGCTGGCCGACTATCTCGGGACGCTGCGGTGAGCCTGTTGCCGAGCTTGAGCCCGTGGCAGCAACGCGCCTATGACCATGCGACCGCGGCGATCGATGGTGGCCATTTCGGCCATGCCACCCTGATCACCGGTCCCGCGTTGATCGGCAAACGCGTGCTGGCGGAACACCTGGCGCACCGCGTGCTGTGCCGCAGTCCGCAGGCGAATGGCGAACCCTGCGGCGCGTGCAAGGGCTGCTCGCTGTTCGCCGCGCGCGCGCAGTACGACCCGCTGGAAGTTCGCCCCGACGGTACCCCTTCGCATCCGTGGGGCCATAGCGCGCATCCCGATTTGCTGATGGTCGGTTACGAGTGGAAGTTGAAGCCGGCGCCGCCGAAGATGCGTGCCGAGCTGGTCATCGAACAGATCCGCTCGCTGTCCGAGAAGCTCTCGCTCACGCCGCAACTGGGCGGCGCGCAGGTGGTCATCGTCGACCCCGCCGACGCGATCAACTGGAATGCCTTCAACGCCCTGCTGAAGACGCTGGAGGAGCCGCAGCCGGGCCGCTACCTGTGGCTGCTGTCGTCCAATCCGGCGCGCCTGCCGGCGACCATCCGCAGCCGTTGCCAACGGCTGGACGTGCGCCTGCCACCGCACGAGGAAGCGTTGGCGTGGCTGCTGTCGCGCGGGCACGCAGCGAAGGTGGCGGGCGAGGCGCTGGAAGCCGCGCGCGGGCATCCCGGCCTCGCCGATGCGTGGGCATCGGGCGATGGACTGGCCCTGCGTCGCGCGGTGGCCGACGACGCACGTTCGCTCGCTCGCGGCCAGGCCGCGGTGGGCGAGGTCGCGCAGCGCTGGGTCGCCGATGGCCGTGCCAGCGAGCGCCTGCAGCACCTGGCGGACCTCGCCCTGCACGAGGCCGCGGGCTTGACCGATCCGGCCGCAACCCGCACGCTGGCCGCGCGGTTCGACGCCGCCAACCGCGCGCGCGACCTGTTGCGCAGCACGGTGCGCGCCGACCTTGCAGTAGCCGAATCATTGCTTGCCTGGTGCTGATGTCCAACGCACGCCCGGCATCGCGAACGGGGGATGACGCATGAGCAGTCCGATGGGTGGTGGTGCACGGCAGGGCATCCTGTCGCTGGTGGTCAAGGACAAGCCGTCGCTCTACAACGCCTACATGCCCTACGTGCGCCAGGGCGGCATCTTCGTGCCGACCACCCGCCGGTATTTCATCGGCGATGAGGTCTTCCTGCTGCTGACGTTGCCGGATTCGTCCGAGCGCCTGCCGGTGGCCGGCAAGGTGTGCTGGGTGACCCCGACCGGCGCGCAGGGCAGCCGCCCCGCCGGCATCGGCGTGCAGTTCGCCGACACCGCCGAGGGCGAGGCCGTGCGCGGCAAGATCGAAACCACGCTGGCCGGCACGCTGAACTCGGACAAGCCGACGCAGACGATGTAATGGGCACCATGCCGAAGCGCGGGATCATGCCGCTTCGCGCGTGGTTGCCGTCATCCGGCCTGGTGCTTGTCCTGTGCCTGCCGATCGCATCGGCGGGCGATCGGGATCCCGATGGTTCGCGGCTGCGGATCGAGGATGCAGGGCTTGTCGTCGAGGTTTCGCCGCGGCTCGGCGGCCGCATGTTGCATCTCTCGTTGCCCGGCGCGCCGAACCTGCTGAAAGTGGGCGATGCGGTGGTCGCGCAGCCCGATCCGCGCGTCGATGCGCAGGCCGACGATATCGGCTACCTCGGCCACCAGGTCTGGCTGGGCCCGCAATCGCAATGGTGGACGCACCAACAGGCCAACCCGGTTCGCAGCGAAGCGCGCGCACCATGGCCGCCGGATCCGTGGCTGTCCTATGCCGCGACCGCGATCGTTGTCCAGGCGGCGGACCGCATGGCACTGCGCGGCCCGCCCAGTCCGGTCAGCGGCGTGCGCATGACGCACGACTACGCGTTGCCGGCCGGCAAGCCGGGCACCCTGGTAACGACCGCGACGATGCGCAACATCCGCGACACGCCGGTGAGCTGGGGCCTGTGGTTCAACAGCCGGTTGCCGGCCGACACGCGCGTCTACGTGCCCGTGGCAGGCGACAGCGATGTGCGGCTTCGCCACGATGTCGATGCCGGTTTCGACGGGCTCTCGGGCGCGACTGAAGGGGGATTCTTCACCCTCGATCTCGACACCCCTGCCGCCGGCAAGCAGGGCAGGCGCGGCAAGGTCTTCATCCAGCCGCGCGCCGGCTGGATGGCCGGGTTTCGCGCCGGCCAGGCCTTCGTGATCCGCTTCGACCTGCAGCCGCGCGACCACATCCATGCCGAGCACGGCCAGGTCGAGTTGTACCTGAACTGGCTGCCTGGCGATCAGGCCGGCAGTCTGCTCGAGATGGAAGTGCATGGCGCTTACACCACGCTCGCGCCCGATGCCGAAGCCAACGCGAAGGAGACCTGGATCGTGCGCCGCTACGATGGTCCGGATGGTCGCAACGCACAACTGGCGTTCCTGGCGACCATGCTGGCCGCGGCCGGCATCGACCCCTGATCTCGCCGCACGAAAAAGGCGCCGAAGCGCCCTGTTCGTGCGTCGCGATTCAAGCGGTCGTTACTGCGGCGGTTCGCGCAAGGCCGGATTGTCCCAACCTTGGCGCGGGGCGAAACGCTCGCCGTATTTCGCTTGCAGGGCCTTGAGTCGTCCCAGCAATGCATCCGCGCCGGCGCTGCGGATGTACTGGATCGGTCCGCCGCGGAAGGGGGCGAAGCCGGTGCCGAAGATCACGCCGGCATCCAGCAGGTCGGCATCGGCCACCACGCCATCGTGCAGGCAGGCCACCGCTTCGTTGAGCAGCGGCAGGATCAGTCGGTCTTCCAGGTCCTCGGGTGCCTTGTAGTCGGCCGGAAGCTCGGGCTTCTTCGCCTTGCCGTTCTCCCAGGTGTAGAGGCCCTGGCCGTCCTTCTTGCCGCGCTTGGCGGGATCGACCTGCGACAGCGCGGCCGGCACTTGCAGGCCAAGGAACGGCGCCAGTTCGCGACCCACGCCGGCGGCCACGTCCAGGCCCACGGTGTCGATCAGTTCGATCGGGCCCATCGGCATGCCGAACTTCACCGCCGCCTTGTCGATCGCCGGGCCGGGGATGCCCTCGGCATAGGCGGTGCCGGCCTCCAGCATGTACGGGAACAGCACGCGGTTGACCAGGAAGCCGGGCGTGCCGGCCACCGGCACCGGGAACTTGCCCAAGGCCTTGCAGAATGCGGCGAGCCGGCGCTCGGTCTCCGCGGCCATGCCGTCGTGGTGGATGATCTCGACCAGCGGCATCTGCGCGACCGGGTTGAAGTAGTGCAGGCCTGCGAACTGCGCGGGCCGCGCGATGTGCCCGCGCAATTCGTCGAGCGGGATCGACGAGGTATTGGTGGTCAGCAGCGCATCGGGCTTCAGCCGCGGCTCGACGGTTTCGTACAGCGTGCGCTTGGCGTCGGGATTCTCGATGATCGCCTCGATCACCAGGTCGGCCTGCGCAACGCCATCGCCGGCCAGGTCGGGCTGCAGGCGTGCGGCCACCGCGGGCCGCTTGGTGGGATCCTTCACTTTCTTGTCGAACAGCACCTGCGCACGGGTCATCGCGGCATCGATGAAACGCTGTTCGCGATCCTGCAGGGTGACCTCGAAGCCCTTGTAGGCGGCGAACGCGGCGATGTCGCCGCCCATCACCCCGGCGCCGACCACATGCACGTGGCGGATCCCGGCATCGCCCTTGCCCAGCGCCTTCAACCGTTCGGTCAGGAAGAAGATGCGGATCAGGTTGCGCGCGGTCGGCGTGCCGGCCAGCTTGACGACGGCGCGGCGTTCGCCATCGAGCCGCGCCTGCAGGCCCTTGCCGCCGAAACGCTGCCAGGTGGAGATCAGCGCATACGGCGCCGGGTAATGATCCTTCTTCGCCTTGCGCGCCACCTGCTTGGCCATCTGCGGTGCCAGCAGCTTGCGTGCGGCAAACGTGTTGGTGGCCCAGGCAAGCGCACGCTGCTTGAACGGACGCGTGGTCCCACGCAGCGCCATCGACGCCGCGGCATCGATCAGCAATGCCGGTTCGACCACCTTGTCGACCAGGCCGATCCCGCGCGCGGCACTCGCCGACAACGCGCGGCCGGTGAGCATCATGTCCATCGCCGCCGGCGCACCGACCAGGCGAGGCAGGCGGGCGCTACCGCCCCAGCCCGGGAAGATGCCGAGTTGGGTTTCCGGCAGGCCGATCCGGGTCGACGCATCGTTGCTGGCCACGCGGAAGCGGCAGGCGAGGGCGATTTCGGTGCCGCCGCCCATGCAGAAGCCGTGGATCGCGGCGACCGTGGGGCAGGGCAGTTCGGCCAGTCGCTGGAACACGTCCTGGCCGCGTCGGATCGCATCGTCCACGGTGCCCTTGCGGTCGAATTCCTGGAATTCCTTGAGGTCGGCGCCGGCAATGAAGCCGCTGGCCTTGGCTGAGGCGATCACGACGCCCTTCGGCGGGTCGATCGCGATGCGTTCCAGCACGTCGGCCAGTTCGATCAGCACGTCCTGCGAGAACGCGTTGACCGGCGCGTCGGCACGGTCGAACTGCAGCACCAGCACGCCGTCCTCGCGGCGATGCGGGCGCCAGTGGCGGAGGCGGAGCCCGTCGAAGCCTGCGGCGGGGGAGTCGGCCATGCGCGTACCATCCATACCAGTATGTGAAGGCGCATCCTAGCCCGGCCCGGCTTGAATACCTGTCAAATCGCCTTCAGGTAAAAGCACTGGCGCGGAACTTCCGTCGATCATCGCTGTCACAAGGCCCGGACGCGACCGGGCTCACCAACGAGGACCGGCGCGCAATGGCCGAGGACGACGTGTCGCAAGCGCTGGACCAGGATCTCGTCGCCCGCGTGCAACGCGGGGACAGCGCCGCCTTCGACCTGCTGGTGCGCAAGTACCAGCATCGAACCGCTGCGCTCATTTCGCGCTATATCCACGACTGGTCGGAAGTCCAGGACGTGGCGCAGGACACCTTCATCCGCGCGTACAAGGCCATCGGCGGCTTCCGCGGCGACGCGCAATTCTCCACCTGGCTGCACCGGATCGCGGTGAACACCGCGAAGAACCACCTGGTGTCGAGCAACCGCAAGCCGCCGACCGACGACATCGAGATCGAGGATGCCGAGCAGTTCGAGTCCGGCCTGCGCCTGCGCGACAACGACACGCCCGAACGCGAACTGATGCGCCAGCAACTGGAACAAACGGTGCTGCGCGCGGTCGAAGACCTGCCGCCGGAACTGCGCGATGCGATCACCTTCCGCGAAGTGGAAGGCATGAGCTACGAAGAGATCGCGGAGCGCATGGACTGCCCGATCGGTACGGTGCGTTCGCGCATCTTCCGCGCCCGCGAGGCGATCGACGAGCGCATGAAACCCCTGCTGGACCACGACGAACGCAAGCGTTCGCACGCCTGAGCCCGCCGCCATGACCCAAGACACCACCCTGCGCGCCAATACCCTGACCCAGCTGAGCAGCCGCGAGCAGTTGTCCGCATTGATGGACGGCGCCTTGCCGCCCGATGAAACCCGTTTCCTGCTGCGCCGCCTGCAACACGATGCGTCGCTGGCCGAATGCTGGCAGCGATGGCGATTGGGCGGCGAAGTGATGCGCGGACTGGCGCCTGCGCAGCGGCTGCCGGCGGATTTCGCAACGCGCGTCTCTGCGGCAATTTTCGATTCGGGTCAAGGCACCGTTCTTGGTGAGCCTGTCGAACGACGCGCTCCCAAGCCTGCGTGGTTGCGCTGGGGCGGTGGCGCGGCGATGGCGGCATCGCTGGCCGTGGTGGTGGGCTTCATCGCCCGTCAGCCTGCTGTCGAGACGCCTGCAACCCCGCTGCAGCCGCAGGTCGCCGCGGCTGCGGCCGTGGCCGATCCCGCTCCCGCGCCGGCACCCGCGTTGCCCGAGCCCGCAGTCCCCTCGCTGCCGATCGCCAGCGACACCTTGGTCGCGGCCACCGCGACGGCCATCGCCGCCGCATCGCGCCCGCAGCGCAGCCGCGACACCACGCGTAGCGCGCGGGTCTTGCCGGCAGCGGTCCGCCAGGTCGAGTCCGTCGCCGCCGCCAGTCTTCCGATCAACGTCCCGCAACCCGATATCGTGACCCGCCCTTGGCCGCGCTCGGTGTTGCCGCAGTACGCCGGCAATCCGCTGGCTGCGGGTTTCGGTGGGCACATCCGCGCCGAAGCGCCGTACAACCCCTTTGCGTCGCCGGCTTTGGCCGATATCCCGCCGCCAGCCGTCGCGCAGGATGCGCCCGCCGATGCGCCTGCGGCAGCCGACAGCCGTCCCTGAGCGGCACGCGCACGGCCCGATCCAACCGACCTGATTCCATTCACGCGAACGAGGATTCGTCGACGATGACTGCTGCCAAGACTCCGCTGTTGCGCCCGCTGGTTCTCTCCGTCGCCCTGGCCGCCGCCGGTCTCGGCGTGGGGAGCTGGTACGGCGTGGCCACCGCCCAATCGACGGTGCAGGCACCGGCCCCCGAGCTGGTCTCCGGCCTGCCCGACTTCACCCGGCTGGTGGACCAGGTCGGGCCGGCGGTGGTGAGCGTGCAGGCGGAAATCGGCGGCAAGCCGCAGGCCGTGGCCCAGCAACCCGACCCGCGGCAGGTGCCGGACGACGAGGAGGTGCCGGAGTTCTTCCGCCGCTTCTTCGGGCCCGGCATGGGCCCGGGCATGCCGGGGATGCCCGGCGCACCGGGTGTGCCGAACGCGCGTCCGCGCGGCGTGTCGCAGGGCACCGGCTTCATCATTTCCGGCGACGGTTACGTGCTGACCAACCATCACGTGGTCGATGGTGCGGACACCGTGCGCATCAAGCTGTCCGACCGGCGCGAGTTCGTGGCCAAGGTGGTGGGTAGCGACGAGCAATCCGACGTCGCCCTGCTGAAGATCGACGCGAACGGGTTGCCGACGCTGCGCATCGGCGACTCGCGCACGCTCAAGTCCGGCCAGTGGGTGGTCGCGATCGGCTCGCCGTTCGGACTGGACCATTCCGTGACAGCCGGCATCGTCAGCGCGGTCGGTCGCGCCAATCCGTACGCGGACCAGCGCTATGTGCCGTTCATCCAGACCGATGTGGCGATCAATCGCGGCAATTCGGGCGGACCGCTGATCGATACACGGGGCCAGGTGGTCGGCATCAACTCGCAGATTTTCAGCAATTCCGGCGGCTACATGGGGGTCAGCTTCGCGATCCCGATCGACGTGGCGATGAACGCGGTGCAGCAGCTCAAGGCGACCGGCAAGGTGACGCGCGGGCAATTGGGCGTGCAGATCCAGGCGATGACCCGAGATGCTGCGAAAGCGCTCGGCCTAGGTGATGCGAACGGCGCATTGGTGGCGCGCGTGGAGCCGGGCAGTCCAGCGGAGCGCGCTGGCATCCTCCGCCAGGACGTGATCCGCAGTATCAACGGCCAGCAGGTCTACGAGTCCAGCGACTTGCCGCCGATCGTCGGCGCGATGCCGCCCGGCACCCGGGTGTCGATCGAACTCGTGCGCGACGGCAAGCCGCGCACCGTGACCGCCACCCTCAACCAGTTGAGCGAGGCCACCGCCGGTCCGGTTGTCGGCGACGACGGCGCGCCGCGTCCAGCCGCCGCCGCGCAGGCGAATGCGCTCGGTATCGTCGGCGAGGACCTCGACCCGCAGCAGCGCAGCCGACTGGGGCTGCAGGCCGGCGAGGGCGTGCTGGTCGCGCGGGTGGAAGGCGTGGCGGCGCGCGAGGCCGGCCTGCGCCCGGGCGACGTGATCCTCGCGGTGGGCCGCAACGACGTGTCCAGCGCCGCCAGGCTCAATGCCCAGTTGCGCGCGGCAGGGGCGGGCAAGCCGGTGATGCTGCTGGTGCGGCGTGGCGGCGGTACCCAGTACCTGACGATCAACCCGACCGGGGACTGATGGCGGTGGCACCCCCGTTCGTGCCTCTCGGGGCATGAACGGGGCTGTGCGATAATGTCGTGCTAACCCCAGACAGGCTGCGATCCGCTGCCGTCGCAGCCCCACAGCCGAGTCTCCATGCAGCACGATGCCATGCGGAATATCCGCAACTTCTCGATCATCGCCCACATCGACCACGGCAAGTCGACCCTGGCCGATCGCATCATCCAGCTCTGCGGCGGCCTGCAGGACCGCGAGATGGAAGCGCAGGTGCTCGATTCCAACCCGATCGAGCGCGAGCGCGGCATCACCATCAAGGCGCAGTCGGTTTCGCTGCCGTACACCGCGCTGGATGGCACCACCTACCAGTTGAACTTCATCGACACCCCCGGCCACGTCGACTTCAGTTACGAAGTCAGCCGCTCGCTGGCCGCGTGCGAGGGCGCGCTGCTGGTGGTGGACGCGGCGCAGGGCGTCGAGGCGCAATCCGTCGCCAATTGCTACACCGCGGTGGAGCAGGGCCTGGAAGTGGTGCCGGTCCTCAACAAGATCGACCTGCCCACCGCCGACATCGACAAGGTCAAGGAAGAGATCGAGGCGGTGATCGGCATCGATGCCGAGGACGCGGTGGCGATCAGCGCGAAGACCGGGCTGAACGTGCGCGACGTGCTGGAGGCGATCGTCAAGCGCATCCCCCCACCGAAGCCGCGCGACACCGACAAGCTCCAGGCGCTGATCATCGACTCCTGGTTCGACAACTACCTGGGCGTGGTCAGCCTGGTGCGGGTCATGCAGGGCGAGATCAAGCCGGGCGACAAGCTGCTGGTGATGTCGACCGGCCGCACCCACCAGGTCGACAAGGTCGGCGTGTTCACCCCGAAGCGCAAGGAGCTCGCCAGGCTGGGCGCGGGCGAGGTGGGCTGGGTGCACGCCTCGATCAAGGACGTGCACGGCGCGCCGGTCGGCGACACGCTGACGCTGGCGGGCGACCCCGCCCCGGGCCCGCTGCCGGGCTTCCAGGAAATGCAGCCGCGCGTGTTCGCCGGGCTGTTCCCGGTCGATGCGGAGGACTACCCGGACCTGCGCGAGGCGCTGGACAAGCTGCGCCTCAACGATGCCGCGCTGCGTTTCGAGCCGGAGAGTTCCGAGGCGATGGGCTTCGGCTTCCGCTGCGGCTTCCTGGGCATGCTGCACATGGAGATCGTGCAGGAGCGTCTGGAGCGGGAGTACGACCTCAACCTGATCAGCACCGCGCCCACGGTGGTCTACGAAGTCCTCAAGACCGACGGCGGCATCGTGCCGATGGACAATCCGGCCAAGCTGCCGCCGATCAACCAGGTGCAGGAAATACGCGAGCCGATCATCCGCGCCAACATCCTGACCCCGCCGGACTACATCGGCAACGTGATCAAGCTGTGCGAGGAAAAGCGCGGCGTGCAGATCGGCATCACCTACATGGCCAGCCAGGTTCAGGTGAGCTACGAACTGCCGATGGCCGAGGTGGTGCTGGATTTCTTCGACAAGCTGAAGTCGGTGAGCCGGGGCTATGCCTCGCTCGACTACCACTTCGTGCGCTTCGAGGCGGGTCCGTTCGTGCGCGTGGACACGTTGATCAACGGCGACAAGGTCGATGCCTTGTCGATCATCGTGCATCGCTCGCATGCGGACCGCCGTGGCCGCGAACTGACCGAGAAGATGAAGGAACTGATCCCGCGACAGATGTTCGACGTGGCCATCCAGGCCGCGATCGGCGCGCAGGTGATCGCCCGCACCACGGTCAAGGCGATGCGCAAGAACGTGCTGGCCAAGTGCTACGGTGGCGATGCCAGCCGCAAGAAGAAGTTGCTGGAGAAGCAGAAGGCCGGCAAGAAGCGCATGAAGCAGGTCGGCAGCGTGGAAATCCCGCAGGAAGCCTTCCTCGCCGTGCTGCAGGTCGACAACAAGTGAGTGCGCTGCCCCCCACGGAGAACGCCGCATGATGGTGTGGTTCGAAACGATCCTGGTCGCCTTGACCGCCCTCACCGGCCTGGTCTGGTTGCTCGACAAGCTGTTCCTGGCCAAACGCCGCGCCGCCGCTGCAGGTCCGCTGGACGAGGTCAAGGAACCGGTGGCCGTGGACTATTCCAAGGCGTTCTTCCCGATCCTGTTGCTGGTGCTTGGGCTGCGCAGCTTCGTGGCCGAACCCTTCCGGATCCCGTCCAGCTCGATGATGCCGACCCTGCTGATCGGCGATTTCATCCTGGTCAACAAATTCTCCTACGGGCTGCGCTGGCCGATCACCAACAAGAAGTTCCTGGCCAACGGCGAGCCCGTCCGGGGCGACGTTGTCGTGTTCCGGCCGCCTCACCACCCGCGCGAAGACTGGATCAAGCGGGTCATCGGCCTGCCCGGCGACACGATCGGCTACCACGACAACAAGCTGAGCGTGAATGGCCGCGAAGTCCCTTACCGCGTGGAAGGCGCCTACCAGGGCGAAGGACAGGGCGCCGAGATGACCGGTGCGTCCAGGCTCACCGAGGGCCTGCCCGGGCGGCCGCATTTTGTCCTGCGCCGCGACGACACGCCGTTGCCCTACCAAGGGGAAGGTGACTGGACGGTGCCGGAGGGGCATTATTTCGTCATGGGCGACAATCGCAACAACAGCGAGGACAGCCGGTTCTGGGAGACCCACTTCCTGCCGGAGGCCAACCTGCGTGGCAAGGCGATGATCGTATGGATGAATTTCGACCGCCAGGCCGACCACTGGGTGGACACCTCCCGGATCGGCAAGCGGATTCCTTGATGCAATGACCGTCGGAAAGGGGAAGCACGCATGAAGCGCATGCAACGCGGGATGACCATGATCGGGTTCCTCATCACCCTCTCGGTGGTGATCCTCTTCGTCTTTTGCGGGATGAAGGTCGTGCCGATGTACATCGAGTTCTATTCGGTGAAGAAGGCGCTTGCCAGCATCGCCAACGAGCAGGACACCAGTGGCGCCACCAAGGACAAGATCCGCGCGATGTTCGCCCGGCATCTGACGATCGACTACGTGAAGGTCATCAAGCCGGAAATGCTGCAGATCCAGACCACCGACGACGGCTACAACATGATCGTCGAGTACGAGCGCCGGGAGGAACTGATCGCCAACCTCGACGTGGTCGCCAAGTTCCGTGCAGAGCAGGCCCTGGTGCGTGGCGCAGCGGCGCAATGACCTTGCGCCGCGGGCATTCGCCGGACACGCCTTCGCGGATCCGGCGCTGCTCGACCAGGCGCTGACCCATCGCAGCGCCGGCAGTCCGCACAACGAACGCCTCGAATTCCTCGGCGATGCACTGGTCAACCAGTTCATCGCCGAGGCGCTTTACCTGCACTGGCCGAGGGCTGACGAAGGCGCGCTGACCCGCGGCCGCGCCGAGTTGGTGCGCGAGTCGGCACTGGCAGGGATCGCCCGTACGCTGGATCTTGGCGTGCACCTGGTACTCGGGCCGGGCGAGATGAAGACCGGCGGTCATCGCCGCGATTCGATCCTCGCCGATGCGTTGGAGGCGCTGGTCGCGGCGATCTACCTCGATGCAGGCTTTGATGCCTGCCGCGCAGTCGTCCTGCCCTGGTTCGATCCGCTGGTCGCGGCGCTGCCGCCGGCGAACAAGGTCGGCAAGGACGCCAAGACCCGGCTGCAGGAATGGCTGCAGGCGCGCCAGCGCGGGCTGCCCGTTTACACGCTGGTCGAGGAACAAGGCGACGACCACGCCCGGGTGTTCCGGGTCAGTTGCCGCGTGGCCGAACCGGCCATCACCACCGAAGGCGAGGGCAGTTCCCGCCGCGCCGCGGAACAACAGGCGGCGGAAGCCGCCATGCAGGTCATCGACCCATGAGCAAACCCTCCCAACGCAGTGGCGCGATCGCGGTCATCGGCCGTCCGAACGTCGGCAAGTCGACCCTGGTCAACGCCCTGGTCGGTGCCAAGATCAGCATCACCTCCAACCGGCCGCAGACCACCCGTCATCGGCTGCTCGGTATCGCCACCTTCCCGGGCGGGCAACTGCAGTTGGTGGATACCCCCGGCATCCATGGCGAGCAGGGCAAGCGCTCCGGCAAGGCGATGAACCGGATGATGAATCGCGCCGCGCGCGGCGCGCTGGAAGGCGTGGATGCGGCGGTGCTGGTGGTCGAGGCCGGCCGCTGGGATGCGGAAGATGGCCTGGCCTTCGATGCCCTGCGCGAAGGCGGGTTGCCGGTGGTACTGGTGGTCAACCAGGTCGACAAGATCAAGGACAAGGGCACGCTGCTGCCGTTCATCGCAAAGGTCAGCGAGGGCCGCGAGTTCGCCGCCGTGCATCCGCTGTCCGCGCTCAAGCGCAAGGGCCTGGAGGCGCTGGTCGACACCCTGCTGGGCTTGGTGCCGGAAGCGGCGCCGATGTTCGGCGAGGACGAGATTACCGACAAGAGCCAGCGCTTCCTGGCCGGCGAGCTGGTGCGCGAGCAACTGATGCGCCAGCTCGGCGAGGAACTGCCCTACGCGACGACCGTCGAGGTGGAGAAATTCGAGGAAGACACGACCGGCCGGCAGTTGGTCTATCGGATCGACGCGGTGGTCTGGGTCGAACGCGAGGGCCAGAAGGCGATCGTGATCGGCAAGGGCGGCGAGCGCCTGCGCGAGATCGGCACCCGCGCGCGCGGGCAGATGGAGCGCCTGTTCGATTCGAAGGTGTTCCTGCAGACCTGGGTGCGCGTCCGCGAAGGCTGGTCCGACGACGAAGCGGCGCTGCGCTCGCTCGGTTACCACGACTGATGTTCGCTCCCTCCCGTGCGAAGCAGGGGAGGGCGGGGGACGGGTTGGGCTTGTCGATGAGGGTAAACACCTCCGTCCAGCAGCCCGGCCCTTCGACACGGTCTTCGGGCGTTCATCGGGGCGCGAACCAGTGGTTCGCAAGCGTCGCTCTTCACTCCCCTTCGCTACGCGCAAAGGGAGTGGCTTGATCCATGCGCTTCGTCGGTGAACCTGCCTTCGTCCTCCACGCCCGCGCC
>DAOOCX010000019.1:22153-26923 GCA_035408605.1 Thermomonas sp.
GGCTTGATCCATGCGCTTCGTCGGTGAACCTGCCTTCGTCCTCCACGCCCGCGCCTGGCGGGAAACCAGCCTGCTGGTCGAAGTCCTGAGCGCCGAACACGGCCGCATCGGCCTGGTCGCCCGCGGCGTGCAGGGGCCGAAAAAGCATGTGTTGCGGGCGGCCCTGCAGCCGCTGCAATCGATCCGTTTCGATGGCGTGCAACGCGGTGAACTGGCGCAACTGACCTCGGCCGAGGCGGTCGATGCCGCGCCGCTGTTGCACGGCGATGCCACGCTTGGCGGCTTCTACCTCAACGAGCTGTGCATGCGGCTGGCGCCGCGCCAGGCGCCCCAACCGGAGTTGCATGCCGCGTACGCTCGGGTGCGTGAACGCCTGCGCGCGGGCGAGCCATTGGCGTGGATCCTGCGCCGCTTCGAGCGCGACCTGCTGGACGCGCTCGGCAGCGGTTTCGATTACGCCAGTGATGGCGAAGGGGCACCGATCGACCCCGCCGCACGCTACCGCCTGGAGGCCGAGCATGGTGCACGCCGCGTGTTGGGCGAACGCGCGGGCGAACGTCGTGAAAGCGCCACCGGGCGCGCCTTGCTGGCGCTGGGCGGGGACAGCCTGCCGAACGGCGAGGACCTCGCCAGCCTGCGCCTGCCGTTGCGCGGGGTGTTGCTTCACCACCTTGGCGGGCGTGGCCTGAAGTCGTGGGAGATGCTGGGCGAGCTGGGACGGCTGGCCGCACCCAAGCCCTAGCCCTCGATCAATGCATCGGCGGCTGCGGTGAATGCCTGCATTGCGGCGGGATCGGTCGGATCGTCCATCAGCCTGCGCACCGCATCGCGCAAACGATCCGCGCCCACGAACCCGCAACTCGCGGCCAGCCGGTGCAGGTCCGCCTGCATCGTCGCGGCGTCGCCCATGGCCGCGGCGATGCGTGCGCGTTGTGCCGGCATTTCGCGCCGGAACAGCTGGCGCAGCACGTCGACATGGGCCGCATCGCCGAGGGCCGCCTGTGCCCCGGCATCGTTCCAGTCGGGCAAGTCCGCGTCGCCGACCCGATGCACCGGCATCGGCAAGTGCCGGCGCAGTGCGGCGTGCAGGCGGGTCACCGAGATCGGCTTGCACAACACCTCGAGGAAACCGGCGGCGAGCAAGCGTTCGCGGGTCGCTGCGTTGTCGTCGGCGGTGTGCGCCAGCGCTGCCGCTGCACCCGTCGTGGCTTCGAGCAGGATTTCACCCGGGCCGTCCGGCAGGTTGGCATCGACCAGCCACAGGTCGAACGCCATCGCCGCGATCGCCCGCCGCGCCTCGGCCAGGCTGCCGGCGAGCTGCACCACCGCCGGCAGGCCACTCGCTGCATCGCACAGGAACGCCGCACTGACCGGGTCGTCCTCGACCAGCAACAGTCGCGGCAAGGGGCTGCTGGTGGCGGGATTCATCGCGAAGCGACCTCGGCTTTGTATGCTGCGGGCATGTGGCGTTCGATGTTAACGGCTTGTTCCCTGCTGGCGATGCTGGCTGCAGCGCCCGTGCATGCGCGCGCGGCGCAGGTGCGCATCGCCAGGGTGGCCACGCCGGTCGCCACGCTGGAACAGGTGCGGGTGCGACTGGACTGGCCGGAAGGTGCGGCGACCGGCGAGTTGCAAGTGTGGGCCGGCAAGGTGGACGCCGCGGACCTCGGATACCGCTATCGCGACTTGCATTGGCGCTGCCCGTTGCGGCGCGCGGCCCATGATGGCTGGCAGTGCGACGGGGCGTTGCGCGCCGGCATGGCCGCGCCATTGCGGCTTGCCGTGCAGTTCGACGCAGCGACCACCCAGGCATCGCTGGCGAAAGGCGATGCGCGTTTCACCCTGGATCGCAGTGCGGCCACGCCGGACCTGACGTCGCTCGACCTTACCCGGGTACCGATGGCCTGGGCGCAGGCACTGCTGGCGCAGGCCTGGCCGGCAGCACGCTTGACGGGCGGCCAGCTGGACGCGTCGCTGGCGATCGAAGCGCCCGCCAACCGCCCACTGCGGATCAGCGGGCAGCTGCGCCCGCGCGGCGTCGGCATGGAAACCGCGGATGCGACGATCGCCGGGGAGAACCTGGGCGGCGACCTGCGCATCGACTACCGCACCACGCCTGCGCGGTCGTGGTTGGCGCTGCTCGGCGAACTGCGCGGTGGCGAGTTCCTTGCCGGCAGTACGTATGTCGCCTTGCCGGCGACGGCGGTCGGATTGCGCATTGATGCGATGAAGCAGGCGGGTTCCGGCTGGCAGGTACCGCGGATCGAATGGCGCGACGGCGAGGCCTTGCAAGCGAACGGGACACTCGCATTCGACAAGGATGGCGCGTTGTCATCGATGGCGGTCGATGCCGGTAGCGGCGACATGTCGCCGCTGCGCCAACGCTATCTCTCCGGCTGGATGGGGTTGTTTGGCCTCGGCGATGTCGACCTGCACGGGGCGATGGACCTGCACGTGGAGGCGCAGGGTGGGGGGCTTTCACGGATCGACGCGATCCTGCACGGGGTCGACCTGCGCGACCCGGCGCGGCGCTTCGTGTTCGACGGACTCGACGGCGATTTGCGGTACTCGGCATCGGCGCCGGTGCGCAGCGAACTGCGCTGGAGCGGCGGGCAGCTGTACGGCCTCGCGTTCGGCGCGGCGCGCCTGCCGATGGCCAGCGCCGACGGCCAGTTGCGCTTCGGCGAAGACGTGCACGTGCCGCTCATGGGCGGCCAGCTGACCCTGCGCGACGTGGTGATCCAGCCGCCGCGGGATGCGGCGGGCATGCAGATCCGCTTCGGGCTGGGGCTGGACGACATCGACTTCGGCAAGGTCTCGCAGGCGCTGGGCTTGCCGGCCTTCCAGGGACGCCTGAGCGGCAGGATCCCGCAGGCGCGCTACGCCGACGAACGCATCGAATTCGACGGTGGCCTGTCGCTGCGGTTGTTCGACGGCCGGGTGGCGTTTTCGGCGCTCTCGCTGGAGCGCCCGTTCGGCAGCGCGCCCAGCCTGAGCGCGGACATCGCGTTCGATGGCCTCGACCTGTTGCGACTGACGGAAGTGCTCGGCTTTGGCAGCATCACTGGCCGCCTGGACGGGCGCGTCGAGGGCCTGCGCCTGGTCGACTGGACGCCGGTGGCGTTCGACGCGCGCTTCATCACCGACGAAGCGCCGGGGGTGAAGCAGCGCATCAGCCAGCGCGCGGTGCAGAACATCAGCAGTGTCGGCGACGCGTCCTTCGTCACCAGCCTGCAAGGCCAGCTGATCGGATTGTTCGACGATTTCGGCTATCGCAGGATCGGCATCGGCTGCCGCCTGGCCAACGAGGTCTGCGCGATGTCGGGACTGGATTCACATCGCAGTCAGGGCGGGAACGCCTTTACTATCGTTGAAGGTGCCGGCCTGCCGCGGCTCGACGTGGTCGGTTTCAATCGCAACGTGGATTGGCCCACCCTGGTCGAGCGGCTGGTCGCGGTCGGCAAGGGCGAAGTGGCGCCGGTCGTGGAATGACGGATCGTCGAATGATGCACACAGGAGCAAGGTCATGAAGCAGTGGTTGGGCATGCCGGTCGCGGGCGCGTTGTTGTTGAGCGCCTGCGTGACGATCAACGTGTATTTCCCCGCGGCGGAAGCGAAGGAAGCGGCGCGCGAGTTCGTCGAAAAGGTCATCAACGAAGCGGACAAGGTCGAGATGAAGGATCCGTCCGCGCCCGCCGGCGGCATGGCATCGCTGGGCACGCGGATCCGCTCCGACCTGTCCGGTTTCGATCCCTGGGTGCTGGTCGGCA
The DNA here is from genome assembly GCA_035408605.1 of Thermomonas sp. GTDB lineage: Bacteria > Pseudomonadota > Gammaproteobacteria > Xanthomonadales > Xanthomonadaceae > Thermomonas. The sequence continues at coordinate 25,924 of DAOOCX010000019.1, forward strand.
TCGGCAGCGCGCAGGCGCAATCGGCGCCGGACATCAGCCTGAAGACGCCGGCGATCCAGGCGATCCAGTCGCGGATGGAAGCGCGCTTCAATGCCACGCTGCGGGGTGGCTTCGACAGCGGCGCGCTGGGGTTCACCGCCGACGGTCTGGTGACCGTGCGCGATGCCGGCAAGCTGGAACTGAAGGACCGGGTCGCGATGAATGCCGCGGTCGCCGACGACAACCGCGACCGCAAGGCGGTCTATCGCGAAGTCGCCGTGGCCAATGGCCATCCGGAGTGGGAAACCCAGATCCGCGACGTGTTCGCCCGCCAGTGGATCGCCAGCGCGCGTCCGGGCTGGTGGTACCAGTCCGGTGGAAGCTGGAAGCAGAAATGACTTCGATGACGGCCCGCTTCGGCGGGCCGTTCGCTTTCACGGACCCGTCCTGCACATATCTGCCAAAATAGCGGGCCACCCTGCTGCCAGCCGTCACGTGGCCCGACTCGATCATTCCCCCAAGTCGCTCGACATCGTCAACCTGACCCATGACGGTCGCGGCGTGGCCCGTTGGCCCGACGGCCCGCATGCCGGCAAGACCGTGTTCGTGACTGGCGCATTGCCGGGCGAAACCGTGCTGGTCCAGCAGACCGCGCGGTCGCGCAATTTCGACGAAGCGAAGACCCTGGAGGTCGTGCAGGCATCGCCGGACCGGGTCACGCCGCGCTGCCCGCATTTCGGCACCTGCGGCGGCTGCGTGTTGCAGCACCTCGCGGAAGACAAGCAGATCGAAGCCAAGCAGGGCGTGTTGCTGGACAACCTGCAACGCATCGGCCACGTGACACCGCAGTCGGTATTGCCGCCGTTGCGCGGCGACAGCTGGGGCTACCGGCGCAAGGGGCGGTTCTCGGTGCGCCGCGTCGAGAAGAAGGACAAGACCCTGGTCGGCTTCCGTGAGCAGGATCCACGCTTCGTCGCCGACATCGGCGAATGCCACGTGGTCGTGCCGCAACTCGGCTTCA
>DAOOCX010000020.1:0-26585 GCA_035408605.1 Thermomonas sp.
GCCGCGACGACATCCACAAACACGGCGGAATCACATGGCCCACCAGCAAACGCGTTGGTCGCAGTTCGGCGTCCTGATCACGGTGTTCTTCTTCTGGGGCTTTGTCGCCGCCAGCAACGACATCCTGATCCCGGTGTTCAAGAAGGCGTTTAACCTGTCGCAGGCGCAGAGCCAACTGGTGTCGCTGGCGTTCTACGTGGCCTACACCGTGGGCTCGCTGATCTACTTCCTCACCTCCAAGCTGATCGGCGCCGACGTGCTGAACCGCATCGGCTACAAGAACGGCATCTGCCTGGGCCTGTTGATCTCGGCGATGGGCTCGCTGCTGTTCTACCCGGCGGCCAACAGCGGCTCCTACGGCCTGATGCTGTCGGGCCTGTTCATCGTCGGCCTGGGCTTCTCACTGCAGCAGATCGCGGCCAACCCGCTGGCGATCGTGATGGGCAACCCGGCCACCGGCGCGCAGCGCCTGACCATGGCTGGCGGCGTCAACAACTTCGGCACCACCATCGGCCCGCTGCTGGTCAGCTTCGCGATCTTCGGCAGCGCCGCCGCCGGCGGCACCGAAGCCAGCATCGAAAGCGTCAAGATTCCCTACCTCGTGCTCGGCGCGGCGTTCGTGCTGGTGGCGGTGTTCCTGAAGTTTTCCTCCGTGCCCAACCAGGTCGACCTCGACGCCCTGGCGGCCGATGAAACCTCGGATGCCAGCAAGCTGGCCCACAAGTCGTCTGCGTTCGGCTACCCGCAACTGGTGCTGGGCATGATCGCGATCTTCGTCTACGTCGGCGTGGAGGTCTCGACCATCAGCAACCTGCCGGCGTACCTCTCGCTGCCGGTTTCCGAAGGCGGGCTGGGCATCGAAACCGCGCTGATCGCGCCGTTCGTGTCGCTGTACTGGGCCAGCCTGATGATCGGCCGCTGGGCCGGCGCGGCGGGCGCATTCGACGTCGCCAAGCACACCAAGTGGATGCTGACGATCCTGCTGCCCTACCTCGCGTTCGGGGTGTTCCTGGCGGTCAACGCGTTCGCCAACCACGAGATCTCGCACTTCTTCATGTATGGCTTCGTCATCGTGCTGATGATCGCGGCGACCTTCGCCAGCCGCGGCAACCCGGCGCGCATGCTGCTGTACTTCGCGATCTGCGGCATCGCCGCGCTGGTGATCGGCATGTTGACCACCGGCATGACCAGCGTGGTCGCCTTCATCAGCGTCGGCCTGTTCTGCAGCACGATGTGGCCGTGCATCTTCACGTTGGCGATCACCGGCCTGGGCAGGAACACCAACCAGGGCAGCAGCCTACTGATCATGATGATCATGGGCGGCGGCATCGTCAGCTGGCTGCAGGGCGTGATTGCCGACATGCACGGCATCCACTACAGCTTCGTGGTCGGCGTGCTGTGCTTCGCCTACCTGGCGTTCTATGCGGTGGCCGCAAAGCACGCGTTGCAGAAGCAGGGCATCGACCTGGACGCACTCACCGCACAGGGCGGTCACTGACCACGGGGCCGGCGCGCCGTCCGCGCACTCAATCCCTGGCGGCGGGTCCGGTCGACCGTCGCAACTGCAGCGCGTAGGCCACGTCGACGATGCCGCCGCTGCCCAGTTCGCGCACTTCCTTGAGCAGCTCGGTGGCGGCCAGGCGGCCCATCTCGCGGGTCGGCTGGCGCACCGTGGTCAGCGCCGGATAGATCTGGTGCGCGATCGGCGTGTCGTCGAAACCGCAGACCGAAATATCACCTGGCACCGACAGCCCGCGCTCGCAGATCGCGCAGATCGCACCGGCGGCCATGTCGTCGTTGGCGGCGAAGATCGCGGTCGGGCGATCGTCGAGGTCGAGCAGTGCATTGGTCGCGGCATAACCGGACTGGTAGGAGAATTCGCCATCCACCACCAGCCGCGCGTCATAGCGCAAGCCGGCACGGCGCAGGCCTTCACGGTAGCCCGCCAGGCGCCACGCGCTGGCACCGTGCGCGGCGTGGCCGCGGATGTGGGCGATGCGCCGATGACCAAGCGATGCGAGGTGCGCCATCATCGCGCAGACCGCGCCGTGCTCGTCCACCACCACGCCCACGTGGCGGTTCTGCTCCTTCGCCGAGATGCTGGAATAGGGAATCCCCAGTTCCTCCAGGCGCCGCAGCAGGGCCACGTCGTCGGTGATCGGCGGGGTCAGGATCACCCCATCCAGTTGCGCCTGCATCACCAGCGCCTCGACCTTGTCGATGATGTCGTTGGCGTCGTACACCAGCGGCGCGAGCATCAGGTTGTAGTGCTGCGCCTGGCAGGCATCCAGCACGCCCATCTCGATTTCCATCAGGTAGTTGCTCGAGGGATTGTCGAACAGCATCGCCACCAGGTACGAGCGCCGCCCGGCGAGTACGCGCGCCGATGGCAGCGGCCGGTAGCGCAGCTCCTCCACCACCGCCTCGACCAGCGTGCGTGTGCGCACGGATACATTGGGCTCGTTGTTGAGCACGCGCGACACCGTCTTCATCGAGACCCCGGCCTGCTCGGCCACGTCCTCGATGCGCACCCGCGCCACCCTGATCCTGCCCGCCGCTTCGCTCGCCGCTTCGCCCGCCCCCCGCGTTGTGCTCATGTATTCGTTCCGTAATCCGTTGTCCGACCCGCGCGAAAGTTCCCGGCGATGCCGCGCCGCAGGACGATGCCATGTGCGCATCTTGCCTGCGCTATATTCTGCACTCTGGATGACAACGCTGTCATTTCGCGCTGTCGCATCGCACAGCGCCCCTGCCTGGAGCCGCCAAAAAAGATGAGCCGACGTCCCGCAAACACCCTTTCGCGCCCGCGCCTTGCCCTGCTGTCCGCGCTGGCGGCGGCCGTGTTCATTGCGCACGCCGCGCCCGCGCCGCAAGAGGCTGCGACCGGCAACGCCATCAACCCCGGGCACTGGCCGCAGCCCACCTGGCCGCTGGCGACCGATGCCGCGCTGGAGCATCGCCTGGAGGCATTACTGGCAGGCCTCACGGTGGAGGAAAAGGTCGGCCAGATCGTCCAGGCCGATATCGGCTCGATCACCCCGGACGACCTGCGCAAGTACCGGCTCGGTTCGATCCTCGCCGGCGGCGGCTCGGATCCGGGCGGCCAGTACAACGCCAGCCCGCAGGCCTGGTTGGCGCTGGCCGACGCGTTCTGGGAAGCCTCGATGGACACCTCGCAGGGCGGCAAGGCGATCCCAGTCATCTGGGGCATCGACGCCGTGCACGGGCAGAGCAACATCATCGGCGCCACCCTGTTTCCGCACAACATCGGCCTGGGTGCCACCCGCGACCCGGCCCTGGTCCGCGAGATCGGCCGCATCACCGCTGCGGAAACCCGCGTGACCGGCATGGAGTGGACGTTCGCGCCAACCGTGGCGGTGCCGCAGGACGATCGCTGGGGCCGCAGTTACGAAGGCTATTCGGAAAGCCCGGGCGTCGTCGCGCAACTCGCGCCGGCGATGGTCGAGGGCCTGCAGGGCAAGGCGGGCACGCGCGTATTTCTCGACGAACGCCACGTGATGACCACAGTCAAGCACTTCCTCGGCGACGGCGGCACCACCAACGGCAAGGACCAGGGTAATACCGAAGTAACCGAGGCCGTGCTGCGCGATGTGCACGCGGCCGGCTACGTGCCCGCGATCGCCACCGGCGCGGCGTCGGTAATGGCCTCCTACAACAGCTTCCATGGCGAGAAGCTGCACGGCAGCAAGGCCCTGCTCACCGACGTGCTGAAGACGCGGATGAACTTCGGCGGCTTCATCGTCGGCGACTGGAACGGCCACGGCCAGGTGCCGGGCTGCAGCAATACCGACTGCGCGCGGACCTTCAACGCCGGGCTGGACATGGCGATGGCGCCGGACAGTTGGCGCGGGCTGTACGACTCCACGCTGGTGCACGTGAAGGCCGGCACCATTCCGATGGCGCGCCTCGACGACGCGGTGCGCCGCATCCTGCGGGTCAAGCTGCAGATGGGTCTGTTCGAGCAGCCCAGGCCGTCGCAGCGCGCGCTGGGCGGGAAGTTCGAACTGCTCGGCGCGGCGGAACATCGCGCGGTCGCCCGGCGCGCGGTGCGCGAATCGCTGGTGCTGCTGAAGAACAACGGCGGCGTGCTGCCGCTGGATCCGCGCAGGCGCATCCTGCTGACCGGCGACGGCGCCGACAACCTCGGCAAGCAGACCGGCGGCTGGACGCTGACCTGGCAGGGCAGCGGCACCAGCCGCGAGGATTTCCCCAATGCCGACTCGATCTGGGACGGCTTCCGCCAGCAGGTCGAACGAGCCGGCGGCCACGCCGAACTGGCGGTGGACGGCACGTACAGCACCAGGCCCGACGTGGCAGTAGTGGTCTTCGGAGAAGAGCCCTATGCAGAATTCCAGGGTGACCTGCCCAACCTGATGTTCAAGGCCGGCAGGTCCGGCGACCTGGAACTGATCCGCAAGTTGAAGGCCGACGGCATCCCGGTGGTGGCGATCTTCCTCAGCGGCCGGCCGCTGTGGATGAACCGCGAGATCAATGCCGCGGACGCCTTCGTCGCCGCCTGGCTGCCCGGTTCGGAGGGCGCCGGCATCGCCGACGTGCTGTTGCGCGACGGCCGCGGCAAGGTCCAGCACGACTTCCATGGCAAGCTGAGCTTTTCCTGGCCGCGCCGCCCCGACCAGTACACCAACAATGCCGGACAGCCGGGCTACGACCCGCTGTTCCCGCTCGGCCACGGCCTGCGCTACGCGGATCGCGGCACGCTTGCACCGCTGTCGGAAGACCCCGGCATCGACCCGAACGATGCACGCAGCAATCTGTGGTTCGACCGCGGGGTCGGCACCACCGGGCTGACCCTGCAGCTGGTCGGCGCGGGCGGCGTGGCGATGGACGTGATCCATCCTGCCGCCGCCACCGCCGACGGTTCGCTGGCGATGGAGGCGATCAATACCACCATCCAGGAAGGCGCGCGCCGGTTCGACTTCAAGGGTGCCGGCGAGGTCCTGCTGCGCGCCAACGCACCGCTCGACCTGGTGCGCGAAACCAACGGCGACGTGTTCGTGGTCGCGACGCTGCGGGTGGACGCGCTGCCGGCAGGCGGCAAGGCGACGTTCCGCGTCGATTGCGGCGACGGCTGCCGCGGCGAGCTGCCGATCGGCGACACGCTGGCGGCGCTGCCGCGGGGCCAGTGGACCCGGCTCGGCGTCCAGCTGCGCTGCCTGCGCGAGGCCGGCGCCGATACCGGCAAGCTGTCCGTGCCGTTCGCGCTGCGGGGCAGCGCCGGCCTGCGGCTGTCGCTGTCGCAGGTGGCGCTGGGCACGGCCTTTGACCAGCGCGTCGAGTGCTCGCTGCAATAGGTGCGCCGCACGACCGGGGGATCGCACCCCCGGCTTGCTTCACCTGCCTGCGGGATGCCAGCGGAACGTCACCACGCTGCCACCGGGCAGCAGGTGGCGGAAGCTGCGCCCACCCTCGCGCACCCGGATCGCGCGCGGCTGCGGGTCGGCATTGCTGACCACCAGCACGCGGCTGTCGTCGTGGTTGACGAAGGCGACGTTGGCCACGCCCGCCAACGCTTCACTCGATGCCACCCGCCATGCGCCGCGGCGGACGAAGCGGCTGGCGTGCGCCAGCGCGTAGTAGTCATCGGTGCGCGACACCTCGCCGGTTTTCGAGTCGATGGTCACTACCCCGCGGCAGTTGCCGCAGCCGCCGGCATGCGGGCCGCTGTTCTCGTCCAGCGCCAGGTTCCAGAACAGCACCCCGCGCGCCCAGTTGCGGGTGGTCTCGACGATCAGCCGCTCCACCTGCAGGGTCAGCCCGCCGCTGCGCACCGGCTCCCAGTCGCCACCCGAGCATTCGGTCATGTAAACGTCGACATCTGGGTGCGCCCGCCGCACCTGCGACTGCGCCACCGGCTGGCCGGCGTAGCAGTGCCACGCCACGGCATCGACGTAACGCGCCGCGACCGGGTCGGCCAGCACCGCCAGCGGCTCCTCGAGCTTGTCCCAGTTGTGGTCCCAATCGAACAACTGCACCTGCGGCGCCTGCCGCGCCAGCAGCGGGCCGAGGTGGTCACCGATGAAACGCGCGCGCGCCGGCGCATTGAGGCGCATGCCCGGATAGTCCTTCGACTCGAAGTCGGGCTCGTTCTGCACGGTCAGCGCGCGGATCGAAATACCCTCGCCCGCCATCGCCTCGACGTAACGCAGCAGGTAGCGCGCGAACGCATCGTAGTGATCTGGCGACAGCCTGCCGGTGATCAGGTGGCCGCTGTCCTTCATCCACGCCGGCGCGCTCCACGGCGAAGCCATGATCCACAGCTCCGGGTTGATCGCCAACGCCTGCCTCGCCACCGGGATCAGGTCACCACGATTGACGTCAAGGCTGAAATGGCGAAGCGCCGGATCGGGCTGACCCTCCGGCGGATCGTCGAGGCTGTAGTGGTGGCGCGAGAAATCCGACGCGCCGATGGTGAGCCGAGCGAAGTCGAAGCCGATGCCATCGTCATCACGGCCGAACAACTCGCGCAGCAGCGCCTCGCGCTGGGCCGGCGACATCTTCTGCCGTATCAGCCAGGCCGACGCATCGGTGATCGAGACACCGAAGCCGACCATCTGCTGGTGGCGTGCGCTGGCATCGATCTCGATCAACGCGGCACCGGTGGTCGCGCCATCCACGGCATCGCCCGCATCGAAGCCCACCCGCGAAGGTGCCAGCGCCAACCGGTGGTCTGCGGTGGTGGTCCAGACCTGCACCTGGTCCGTGCCAGGAGGCGGCGACGGGCGCGCGCAGCCGCCCAGCATGGCCGCCAGCAACAGGCTCCAGCCCGCGCATCTGCGCACGCGGGCGTTTGCGCTCACGCGACCACCCCCGGCACCTGCGACGCAACCCATTGGAAGAAAACAGTTTTTTTCATGAGTCGGCACCCTTGGCACGCCGAATTTGACATATGGAATCCTTGCTTTCCATTATGACAGCGCTGTCAAAACCTTTGGGAGGGGAAGACCATGCTGTATCCATACACCCGCGCCACCAGGCGCGCGACGCAAACCGCGGCCATGCGCCGCCAACACGCCATCCTGCCGCGCGCCAGCGCGCTGGCGCTGGCCTGCTCCGCTGTGCTCGCGTTCTCCGCGCAGGCGCAGCAGGTGGAACCGGCGAAGACGCCACCCCAGGAGAGCGCCAAAAACCTCGACAAGGTCGTCGTCGTCGGCATCCGCAGCAGCATCGCCACCTCGGTTGAGGCCAAGAACGAATCGACCTCGATCGTCGAAGTGGTTTCGGCCGAAGACATCGGCAAGCTGCCCGACATCAGCATCGCCGACTCCATCTCGCGCCTGCCCGGCCTGACCATGCAGCGCCTCGACGGCCGCGGCCAGGTGATCCACATCCGCGGCATGTCCGAGCAGTTCGCGGGCACCCTGCTCAACGGCCGCGAACAGGTGAGCACCGGCGACAGCCGCGGCGTGGAGTTTGACCAGTACCCGGCCGAGCTGATCAACTCGGTCACCGTCTACAAGACGCCCGATGCCTCGCTGATCGGCCAGGGCCTGTCCGGCACGGTCAACATGCAGACGGTGCGCCCGCTTGACTTCAAGGAGCGCAAAGTCGTCCTCGGCGTGCAGGGCGACCACAATTCGTTCGGCGAGCTCACCGCCGGCGGCAAGGACACTGGCTACCGGGTGTCGGCCTCGTACATCGACCAGTTCGCTAATGACACCGTGGGCCTGGCCGTCGGTGTGGCGCGCCTCAACGCGCCGTTCCAGGAGAAGCACTACAAGTCGTGGTGGTGGGCCAACACCACGCTGTGGGGCGCGCCGCAGGGCGCCAAGCCGGCCGACGCGATCGCGCTGCAGGGCGCAGAGGCGTGGGTGAAGTCGCGCGACACCACCCGCGACGGCGTGATGGCGGTGCTCGAGTTCAAGCCCAACGACGCCTGGCACAGCGTGATCGATGCCTACCACTCCAAGTTCGACCAGAGCGAGTGGATGCGCGGCGCGATGTGGACCAACGACCCGTGGTGGAACAACGGCGCAGTGACCTACACCAACGCCACCACCACCAACTATAATGGCACCCCGGTGGTGACCGGCGGCACCCTCAGCGGCATCCGGCCGGTCGTGCGCAACGACAACAACCTGCGCGACGACAGCCTGTCGGCGTTCGGCTGGAATACCGAGTACAAGACCGGAGCGTTCACCGTGGCCGCCGATCTCAGCTATTCGCGCGCGGTGCGCGAACAGTCAACTCTGGAAACCTACGCAGGCATGACCAGCGGGCTGAACGTGGACTTCCGCATCCCGCTCTCCGCCGGCTACGCCTGGTACGGCCTGCCCGACCTGTCCGCGCCCGGCAGCGTGAAGCTCGGCGATCCGCAGCAGTGGGGCCATGACGGACGCATGGAGAATTCGCGCCAGGTGGACACCATGAAGGCGTTCCGGCTGTCGCTGAACCACGCCCTCGATTCCGCCTTCCTGTCCAGCTACGACGTCGGCTACAACTTCAGCCGCCGCAGCAAGGACAAGCACGCGGACGTCTACTTCGCCGACCTGCCTGGCCGCGTCCCGGTGGCGGTGGACCCGTCGCTGCTGCAGTCGCCCACCGACCTCGGCTTCGCCGGCATGGGCAGCGTGCTGACCTATGATCCGCGCGCGCTGTTGTCGAACTACTACAACGTGTATCTGAGCGAGACCAACGACGACCTGCAGAAGGACAACCGGATCCAGGAGGAGATCGGCACCTTCTATGCCAAGGCCAACATCGACACGACCCTCGGCGAGCGGGTGAACCTGCGCGGCAACATCGGCTTGCAGTACGTCCGTACCAACCAGAAGTCGAACGGCGTCGGCATCACCCCCGCCGGCCCGGCAGCGGTGATCGGCGTGGGCACCACCTACAACGACGTGCTGCCCAGCCTCAACCTGGTGTTCGACTTCAACAACGGCTGGAACCTGCGCTTCGGCGCCGCCGAGGAGCAGATGCGGCCGCGCATCAACGACATGGGTGCATACGCCAACGTCGGCGTCAGCGTCGGCAACGGCGTCGCGCAGTGGTCGGGCAGAGGCGGTAACCCGAAGCTGGAACCGTTCCGCGCCAAGGCGGTCGACATCTCGGTGGAGAAGTACTTCGGCCCGGCCAGCTACATCGCGCTGGCGGCGTTCTACAAGGACCTGGAGTCCTACGTCTACACCAGCACCATTCCGTGGGACTTCACCGGTTACGAGTTCGACACGCCGATCCCGCCGCAGTCGAACATCGGCACCTTCTCCACCCCGGCCAACGGCAAGGGTGGCTACATGCGCGGCGTGGAGTTCAGCACCGCGCTCGGCGGCGAATTGCTGCATCCGGCCCTGTCGGGCTTCGGCCTGCTGCTGAACGGCTCGTACACCGAGTCGTCGATCGATCCGGACGGCCCCGGCGGCTCCGCCACCGACACCATCCCGGGCCTGTCGAAGATCGTCGCCAACGCCACCGTGTTCTACGAGAAGAACGGCTTCTCGGCGCGCGTGAGCGAGCGCTTCCGCGACCCCTACCGCGGCGAGTACAGCTACATCTTCGGCCAGCGCAGCTACCGCTACACCCGCAACGAGCGCACCATCGACATGCAGCTCGGCTACGACTTCCCGGAGGCCAGCCGGATGCGTGGCGTGTCGCTGCTGCTGCAGGTGAACAACCTCAACAACGAGCCGTTCCGCACCCAGGTCAGCGATTCCAATGGGTTGGGTCTGATGTTCCCCGAGGAGTACACCGAGTACGGCCGCCAGTACCTGCTGGGCATGCGCTACTCGTTCTGAGGCAAGCCGCGCGCGGCGGCTCGTCGGCAACGGCGGGCCACCGCGCGGGGCTACAGTGGCGCTCCCACGTTGACGGAGCGCCGCGATGATCGACCTGTACTACTGGCCCACGCCGAACGGACACAAGATCACCCTGTTCCTGGAGGAGGCCGGCCTCGACTACACGATCAAGCCGGTCGACATCGGCAAGGGCGCGCAGTTCGAAGCCGATTACCTGCGGATTTCACCGAACAACAAGATGCCGGCGATCGTCGACCACGCGCCCGTCGACGGTGGCGCGCCGATTTCCGTGTTCGAGTCCGGCGCGATCCTGCTCTACCTCGCCAACAAGACCGGGCGCTTCCTCGGCATCCCGGACGGCGCCGATGCCGGCACCGCACTGCGCCAGCGCATCCTGGTCAACGAATGGCTGTTCTGGCAGATGGCCGGACTCGGCCCGATGACCGGGCAGTACGGCCACTTCCATGTCTACGCGCCGGAAGACATTGCGTACGCGAAGGATCGTTACCGCAAGGAAGCCGAACGCCTGCTGGGCGTGCTCGACAAGCAACTCGAAGGCCGCACCTTCATCGCCGGCGACGACTACAGCATCGCCGACATGGCCAGCTATCCGTGGATCGGTCCCTACGACAAGGCGCCGCTGGACCTTGCGCCGTTCGCCAACGTGCAGCGCTGGAGGGCGGAGATCCGCGCGCGGCCGGCCACCAAACGCGCGTACGCGCTGACCAGGCAGGTCAGCCCGAATGCGGGCAAGCCGCTGAGCGACGAGGAAAAGAAGGTGCTGTTCGGGCAGGGCGCGCGCTGACGCAACGAAAAGGAGACAAAGGAAAAGGGGGTCAGAGTGGCTTTTCGCGAGCGATAAAGCCACTCTGACCCCCTTTTCCTGACAGCCCTACATCTTCGGCTTCAGCTCGAATTCCTTCGGCGGCGTCGCACCGAGCAGGTGTTCGACGAAGTAGTCCCAGCGACGACGCATGACGTAGTAGCTGTCCCTGCCGTAGCCGTGGCGCGCATGCGGCAGCAACAGCAGGTCGAAGTCCTTGTTCGCCTTGACCAGCGCATCCACCACCAGCAGGGTGGATTGCGGCGGCACGTTGTCGTCCATCAGGCCATGCAGCAGGAACAGCTTGCCCTTGAGGTTCTTCGCGTAGGCGGCGTTGTCCTGGCCGGTGTAGTTGCTGGTGCCGTCGGCCTTGGTCTCCAGCAGGCCGTGGTAGCGCTCGCCCCAGTCGTCCTCGTAGGCCAGGTTGTCGTGGTTGCCGGATTCGGCGATGCCGACCTTGTACACGTCCGGGTAGCGGAACATCGCGGTCGCGGTGGCGTTGCCGCCGCCGGAATGGCCCCACATGCCGGCACGGGTCGCATCGATCCACGGATATTTCGCGGCGAGTTCCTTCAGCGCGGCGACCTGGTCCGGCAGCGTGTTGTCGGCCATGTTGCCGTACCACGCGTCCTGGAAGGACTTGCTGCGCAGCGGCGTGCCCATGCCGTCGATGGCGACCACGATGAAGCCGAGTTCGGCCAGCGCCTGGTGGTCGGAGCGCGACGGGGAGAAACCGCGGCGGCCGACCGAACCGACCTGCGGTCCCGGATAGATGTAGGTGACGATCGGGTACTTCTTCGCCGCGTCGAAGGTCGAGGGCTTGAACATCAGGCCGTACAGGTCGGTCTTGCCGTCGCGGGCCTTGACGACGATGTCCTCGGGCGCCACCCAGCCCGCGGCCTTGAGGCGCGTGATGTCGGCGCGCGCAAGTTCGGCGACCTGCTTGCCGGCGGCATCGCGCACCACCGCGACCGGCGGGTTGCGGGTCGTCGAGTACACATCGACGAAATAGCGGGCGTCCTTCGACGGCGTGATGGTATGGGCGGCATTTTCCGGCGTCAGCAACTGCACGTCGCCACCGTCCATCCCGACCTTGTAGAAGTGCGCGAAGTAGGGATCGCGACCGGCCTCGCGGCCCACCCCTTCGAACCACAGCGTGCGCGACGCCGCATCGATGTGCGCGACCTTGGCGACATTCCAGTTGCCGCTGGTGAGCTGGCGCTTTTCCTTGCCGCTGGCCAGGTCGTGCAGGTACAGATGGCCCCAGTCGGATTTCTGGCTGAACCACAGGAACTCGTTGCTCTCCGGCAGGTAGCGCCAGTTGACCGAATCCAGCGCAGGCGCGCTCTGGTACTGGGTGGCCACGGTTTCGCTGAACACGTCGCGGACCTTACCGGTCGCGGCATCGGCCACGCGCAGGGTCGCGGACTTGTGGCCGCGGTCGGTGCTGACGAAGGCCAGGGTCTTGCCGTCCTTCGCCCACTGCACGTCTTCCCAGCCCTCGCTGCAGGCGATGTCGTCGCTGCAGGTGGAGCGGTGCTGGTCCGGCGGGAGTTGCAGGCGGATCGTCTTCGGCTTGGCCGCCGACAGGTCGATGATCACCCGCTCGATCATGGTGACGTCCTTGTCGCCCACGAACGGGTACTTCCACTGCTCGGCCTTCGGCGCGCCGGCGCTGGTGGCGACAAGGGTCATCGTGCTGGTCTTGCGCTGGTCCTGCTGGAAGGTGGCGATCCTGCTGCCGTCCGGCGACCACACCAGGATCGCCTCGTCGGTGTGCTTCCAGCCGGCGTTGTCGGTGGCGTAGCCGTAATCGGGCTTGCCGTCGAAGGTGAGCTGGGTTTCCTTGCCGCTGGCGCGATCGCGCAGCCACAGGTTCCAATCGCGGATGAAGGCTTCACGGGTTCCGTCCGGCGAGGCCGCGCCGGGCTCCTCGCCCGAGGCCGGCTTCGCCAGGGCACCGCATCCGGCGGCATCGCAGCGGAACTCGCCCTGCATGCCGGCCAGGCGCAGGCTGCCATCGGCATTGCGCACGACCCGCAGCGGCGGCAGCTTGCCCGCATCCACCGGCCGGCCCTTGCCGCCCGCGGCCAGGTTCATCGCGTCGGCCAGCGCCTGCGCGTTGAACGCGGGCGTGGTCTTGCCGGTCGCCGGGTCGAGGCGCAACACGCGCTCCACGCCGTTGCTGCGCTCGCGATAGACCAGGGTGCCGTCGTCCAGCCAGCCGATGCCGCTGGTCGCATGGTCCACCAGCGGGGAGGTGCGGTCGCCAAGCATGCTCGCGGCGCGCTCGTAGTCAGCCACGGTGACCTGCGGCGCCTGTGCCATCGCGCTGCCCATGCCGACGCCGGTCACCAGCATCGCCCCCAGCCAAGCCTGTTTCGCATCGATCCGCCCCATCTGTCCCGTCCCGTTCCCGGCTGTTGCCTGAACGCCGATGCTAGCGCGCCACGCCGACCGCGGCCCGTGACGAATGGCATGGAACATGCCGCCAACAGATGCCACTGGCATACTCGCGCCAGATGAACGACCAACCCCTGCCGCTGACCCCCGAGCGGATCGCCGTGGTCGTGCCGGCCCTCAACGAAGCCCTGCGCATCCGCGACGTGGTGCAGGGGGCGCTGCGGCACTGCCCGAACGTGATCGTGGTCGATGACGGTTCGGACGACGGTACCGCGGACGCAGTCGCCGACCTGCCGGTGGTGCTGTTGCGCCACGCCGCCCGCATGGGCAAGGGCGCCGGTTTGCGGACCGGCTTCGCTGCGGCGCTGCAGCGTGGCTTCGCGGCGGTGATCACGATGGATGGCGATGGCCAGCACAGTGCCGACGACATCCCGCGCCTGCTCGCCGCGGCCAATCGCCGGCGCGGCTGGATCGTGATCGGCGCACGCCTGCGCAAGCGCGCCAACCAGCCGCTCTACCGGAGGTTGGCGAACGAATTCGGCGACTGGGGCATCGCCTGGGGCACCGGCTACCAGGTGGCGGACAGCCAGAGCGGGCAACGCCTGTATCCGGCCGACGTCTGCGCACTGGCCTGCGCCGGCATCCCCGGCGAAGAGTTCGTGTTCGAGGCCCAGGTGCTGATGTCCGCCGCGCAGGAACTCGGCACCCGCTGCGTGTCGGTGCCGATCGAGGCCCGCTACAACGTGGTCCACGCTGCACCGGACTTCCGCCCTAGCCATTTCCGCCCGTTGCGCGACCTGTGGCGGATCACCAGCCACATCGTCCTGCAGTGCCTGCGTCGTGGCGGCCTGTGGCAGATGCACCGGCGCGTGCGCGCCAATCCGCCAGTGATCGACGACCCCGCCGGCGAGTTCGCCACCGACCTGGCGGCGGCACAGCCGCGCTGACCCGGCACCCGCGACCCGCGCGCTATCATCCGCGCCCCGATGCCGTCACTTCCCGAGCCCCTGCCGCATGCTGCCGCCACGCTCACCGTGGAGTACCGGCACGATCCGCTGGACGCCATGCTGGCCGACCCCCGGCTGCTGGCCGTATTCGGTTTCGGCGACCAGGCCCCGGCCATGCACGGCGACCCGCGCTACCTGCGGGTGGACCTGCCGGTGCGTGGCGACGCGCCATTCGAATGCTGGCGGGTGGACAACGAGGTCCATCACGGTCGTCGCGACGGCATCGCCTGGAGCGAGGACGGCCACCTGCAGTTCGGCGCCCTCGACGTGGCCGATGCCGGCGACGGCGACATCGAACGCGCCGCCGAGCAGGCGTACGCGCGCCTGCAGGCCTGGCTGGCCGCAGGCGACTACCCGCACCCGCTGCGGATCTGGAATTACCTGGACGCGATCACCGCCGGCGAAGGCGACGACGAACGCTACCGGCGTTTCTGCGTGGGTCGTGCACGCGGCATTGGCCGCGCGCTGGGGCCGGCGGAATTGCCGGCGGCGACCGCCATCGGACACCCGCGCCCCAGTGGCAAGCTGCAGGTGTACTGGCTGGCGGCGAAGACGCCGGGCACCCCGCTGGAGAACCCGCGGCAGGTGCAGGCCTGGCGTTATCCGCGCCAGTACGGCCCGCAAGCGCCCGGCTTCGCCCGCGCGATGCTGCCGGCGTCCATCGCGATGCCGCTGCTGGTCTCCGGGACCGCGGCGGTGGTGGGCCATGCCTCGCAGCACGGCGACTCCCTGCAGGCGCAGTTCGAGGAAGTGCTGGCCAACCTGGGCAGCCTGGTCGAACGCGCGCGCGCGCTGCGGCCCGGCGTACCGGACCGGCCGGGCAACGGCACCCGCCTCAAGATCTATGTACGCGACGCCGATGCCCTGCCGACGGTCGATGCGCTGCTGCGGCAACGCTTGCCCGGGGTGCCGGCGCTGCTGCTCCATGGCCACGTCTGCCGGCGCGAACTGGCGGTCGAGATCGACGGCGTGCATGCTTGAGCGATCCGCCCGCGCAGGGCAACGCGACACGACCGGAGATCATCGCAATGGGACTGATCAGCATCCTGTGGGGCATCGTGGCCATGGGCTGGATGGTGCTGGCGCTGATCCCGCTGGTCGGCATCACCAACTGGCTGCTGATCCCGTTCGCGGCGATCGGGGCGATCCTGGCCGCGATCGGCATCGCGGTGACCTCCGCGGGCAAGCGTGGCCGCGCCAAGGCCGGGCTGATCCTGAATTGCGTGGTGATCGTGGTCGCGACCTGGCGGCTGGGCCTGGGCGGCGGGCTGATCTGACCATTCGCTACTGAATCGCCAGCTGAACCGGCAACATGAACGCGGGTTGACCGTTGAGACGGCCAGCCGTTTGTCGTAACGTCCACGGGTCCGACGGTCGCGGCAGTCCGTCGGGGGGGTTCTGACGAATACGCGTCACGGACGAAAGCGCTGCCGTGCACATGGGGGTTCATAAATGTCCAGCAACAACAAGATCACTGGCGCGCTGGCGGCATTCGCCGTCGCCGCGCTGATGGCGGGCCCGGCGGTCGCCGGCACTCCGCTCAACGTCGTCCAGAAGAAGGCCCTGGCGGATGCGAAGGCGTTGCAGGCCCCGAGCCCCACCGCCGGCCAGACGCTGACCGGTGCGGACGGCTCGCCCGCTGCCGTTGTTCCGGATGAGCTGCACAACTACATGCACGCACAGCGCGACGCCAGCGGCAAGGTGCAGGTCCTCGAGACCGACGGCACGACTGCGCCGGCCAAGGCCGTGGAGGTGACCAATGAATAAGTTGCGCAACGCACTCGCGGTTGCCGTGCTGGCAGCGCTCGCCGCCGCCTCTTCCGCGCAGGCCGCGGACCTCATCCCGGTCAACCTGGACGGCGCCAACGAAGGCTACAACGACAACACGCCGGCCACGCCGGTCGGCGGCAACTACGGCACGACCAAGGGCGAACAGCGCCGCATCGTGGCCCAGTACGCCGCCGCCATGTGGGGCAGCGTGCTGAAGAGCGACCAGCCGATCTACATCGCGGCGCAGTTCAATCCGCTGGGCGCCAACGTGCTCGGTTCCGCGGGTGCGGTGACCGTGCATGCCAACTTCGGCAACGCGCCGGTCGCCAACGTGTGGTATCCCGCCGCGCTCGCCGACGCGATTTCCGGCATCGACCTGGCACCCACCAGCTACGACATCAGCTCGCAGTTCAGCTCCGACTTCAGTTTCTACTACGGGCTGGACGGCAAGACGCCGGCGGGGCAGATCAACTTCCTCGACGTGGTGATGCACGAGTTCGGCCACGGCCTCGGCTTCCAGAACTTCGAGACCGAAGCGACCGGCGCGTTCCTCTCCGGCCGTGCGGACATCTACTCCGTCTACACCTACGACAACACCACCGGCAAGTTCTGGACCGCGATGACGCAAGCGGAACGCGTGACGTCGGCGCTCAACTACGGCAACGTGGTCTTCACCGGCGCGAATGCCACGGCGGGTGCCAAGCTGCTGCTGGACGACCGCAAGGACTTCCGCGTCACCGCACCCGCTCCGGTGGCCGGTAACTACGCCATCGGCAGCGTTACCTTTGGTCCGTTGATCTCGACCACGAACTTCAATGGCCAGGTGGTGCTCGGCACCGATAGCGTCGGCACCCCCGGCGACGGCTGCGAGGCCATCACCAGCAACGTCGCCGGCAAGATCGCGCTGATCGACCGTGGCGTCTGCACGATCGCCATCAAGACCAAGAACGCGCAGGACGCGGGCGCCATCGGCGTCATCATCGCCAACAATGCCGCCGCCAACCCGCCGCCGAATTTCTCCGGCGTCGATCCCACCATCACCATCCCGACGATCGTCGTCACCCAGGCCGCAGGCACGTCGTTCAAGGCCAACCTGCCGATGACGGTGACCTACGTGGTCGATGCCACCAAGTGGCAGGGTGCGGATGACCTGGGCCGCCCGCGCCTGTTCATGCCGAACCCGGTGCAGTCCGGTTCTTCCGGGTCGCACTACGACAACAACGCGATGCCGAACCTGCTGATGGAGCCGGCGATCAACGACTCCCTGCGCAGCTACTACAACCTCGACATCACCCCGCACCTGCTCAAGGACATCGGCTGGCAGCTCAACACCGCCAGCGCGAAGATCGGCAGCCCGAACGTGCCGGACTGCGACACCGGCCTGTCGGGCACCCCGTCCGGCGGCCTGTTCGTGGCCGGCACCATCCAGGCCAGCAACGAGCTTTGCCTGATCAGCGCACAGACCCGCGGCGCCTACTACAGCTGCATGGATGCCGCGCGCGACCGCATGGTCGCCGCCGGCGTGCTCACCAGCCTGCAGGGCAACAAGGTGATGATGTGCGCCAGGCGCGTGCAGGACCACCAGGTGTTCCCGATCGCGTTCTGATCGGTTCCGCGCACCACGCAGTACCGGCCGGCGCCTTCGGGCGCCGGTTTTTCTTGGCGGGCGTAAACTGGCGGCCATGACATCACCCGCCGCCCAACGCTTCCCCGTCCGTCCGCGGCGCATGCGCCACGACGCCTTCTCGCGCCGACTGATGCGCGAGCACGTGCTCACCGCCAACGACCTGATCTACCCGGTCTTCGTCCACGAAGAAACGGGCCGCGCCCCGGTCGGCTCGATGCCCGGGGTGGAACGCCTGTCGATCGACGAACTCCTGCGCGTGGGCGAGCAGGCACTGGAACTCGGCGTGCCGGTGCTGGACCTGTTCGGCGTGCCGGATCCGTCGGCGAAGACCGCGGACGGGCGCATCGCCTGGGACGAGGACGGCATCATCCAGCGCGCGATCCGTGCGCTGAAATCGCGCTTCCCGGAACTCGGGGTGATGAGCGACCAGGCGCTGGACCCATACACCACGCATGGCCAGGATGGGTTGGTCGACGACTCCGGCTACATCCTCAACGATGAGACCATCGAAGCGCTGGTCAAGCAGTCGCTGTCGCATGCGGCGGCCGGTGCCGACATCCTCTCGCCCAGCGACATGATGGACGGCCGCATCGGCGTGATCCGCGACGCGCTGGAAGCCAACGGCTTCATCCACACCCGGATCATGGCCTACAGCGCCAAGTACGCCAGCGCGTTCTATGGCCCGTTCCGCAGCGCGGTGGGGAGCGCCGCGAATCTCGGCAAGGGCAACAAGTACACCTACCAGATGGACCCGGCCAATTCGGACGAGGCGCTGCATGAAGTCGGCCTCGACCTCGCCGAGGGCGCCGACATGGTGATGGTCAAGCCCGGCCTGCCCTACCTGGACGTGCTGTACCGGGTGAAGCAGCACTTCAAGCGCCCGACCTACGCGTACCAGGTCAGCGGCGAGTACGCGATGATCAAGGCCGCCGCCGCCAACGGCTGGATCGACGAGAAGATGGTGGCGATGGAAGCGCTGACCGCGTTCAAGCGCGCCGGCGCGGATGGCATCCTCACCTATTTCGCGCTGGACGCGGCCCGCTGGTTGCGCGAAGGGCACTGACCACCGCATCGAGCCACGGGAGACCTGCATGACCAGGCATTACGCCGTCTTCGGCACACCAATCGCGCACTCGCTGTCGCCGCGCATCCATGCGGCGTTCGGCAAGCAGACCGGCATCGACCTCGAGTACGTGGCGATCGAAGCCGGGCCGGAGGACTTCACCCGGAAGCTGGACGCCTTCGCCGCGCGCGGCGGGCTGGGCGCCAACATCACCCTGCCGCTCAAGCGCCGTGCCGCCGAACTCGCCGCGACGCTGGGCGATCGCGCGCGCCGCACCGGCGTGGCCAACACCCTGGTCCGCCGCGGCGACGGCTGGCATGCGGACAACACCGATGGCAGCGGCCTGGTCGGCGACCTGACCCTGCGCCAGGGGCTGGACCTGCGCGGACGGCGCACGCTGTTGCTGGGCTCGGGCGGTGGTGCGCGCGGGATCGCGCCGGCGCTGCTGGATGCGGGCATCGACGCGCTGTACATCGTCAATCGCACGGCACAGAACGCCGACGCCCTCGCCGACCTGCTCGGCGACCCCAAGCGCGTGCATGCGCGCTACCTCGACGACCTGCCGGCACTGGGCGAATTCGACCTGATCGTCAACGCAACCTCGGCCACCCGCGGTGGCGCGTTGCCGCACCTGCCGATGTCGATGGTCGGTCGCCGCACCGCCGCGGTCGACCTGAGCTACGGCGAGGCCGCGATCCCGTTCCTCGCCTGGGCGCGGGCGAACCGCTGCCATGACGCGATCGACGGACTCGGCATGCTGGTCGAGCAGGCCGCCGAGAGCTTCGAGGTCTGGCACGGCGTGCGCCCGGACACCGACCGCGTCTACGCCGACCTGCGTGCGCACACGGATTCGCTGGTGACGGCGGACTGAGCCAGGCGCGGGGCGGCTACAGCAGGCCGTCGCGCTTGATCGCCAGGTAGCGTTCCACCAGCGCGCCCGGGAGTTGCTCACAGGTCACGTCGAGCACGCCGACCCGATGCGAACGCAGCGCATCGTGCACGGCGGTGCGCTGGGCGATATAGCGTGCCGCCGCGCCCGCGCGCAATGCGCCCCGCAGGTCGCGCACGTCCTCGTCCAGCACGGCGTCCAGCGCTTCCTCGCGCAGGCTGGCGACGACCACGTGGTGGCGCTGCTGGAGCATGCGCACCGCGCCGAGCAGGTCGTCGCTGTCTTCATCGCGCAGGTTGGTGACCAGCATCACCAGGCTGCGCCGGCGGTGCCGCTGCGACAGTTCGGTGGCCGCAGCCAGGTAATCGGTCGCCACCGGCCGCGGCTGCAGGTCGTAGGTGGCGCGCAGGAACACGTCGATCGCGCCCATCCCGCGCTGCGGGGCGACCCAGCGACGCTCGCCGCCGCTGGCCAGCATGCCGACCGCGTCGCCCTGGCGCAGGGCCAGGTAGGACACCACCAGCGCGGCGTTGAGGACATGGTCGAAATGGCTGAGTTCGCCCCCCGCCTTCGCGAGGGCAGGCTCGCGGGCGAGCATCCGGCGGCCGGTGTCGATCACCATCAGCAGGTGCTGGTTGCGTTCGTCCTGGTACTCGCGCGAGATCAGCCGGCGCATCCGCGCGGTCGCCTTCCAGTCGACCTGGCGCAGGCTGTCGCCGACCCGGTAGTCGCGCATCTGGTGGAAGTCGGTGCCTTCGCCGCGCCGCCGCTTCACGTGCGCGCCGACCGCGCGCGAAGCGGTCTCGGCGCCGAGCAAGGCAAGCCGCGCCAACGGCGCGAAATCCGGATACACCCGCACCGTGCGCTGCGCGCCGACCACGCGCGCGCGCGTCCACAGGCGCCAAGGCGAATGCAGGCGCAGGTGCACGCCGTCGAAGCGCGCATCGCCGCGTTCGGTGGGCCGCAGGGCATAGTCGAACCGGGTACTGGCATCGGCGGCCAGCTGCAGCCGGCGTGGCAGGCCGGTGGCGATCCATCCGGTCGGGTGCAGGTCGTGCACGTCGACCCGTTGCGCCCGCGCACCGGCATCCAGCACCAGGGTCACGTTGCGTTCGACGCCCAGCGGCAACGCGTCGGGCAGGCTGCGCGCCACCTCCGGCAGCGGCTGCCGGACGATGCGCACGGCATCGACCAGCGCAACCAGCAGCAGGAGCGCGCCCGCCGCCCACCACGCGGCCGCCGGCAGCACGCCGAAGCTGGTCGCCAGGCCCAGCAAGGCCCAACCGACGCAGCACAGCACCAGGGGCAGCGTCGGCCTCACTGGCGGGGCGCGTCCACCTTGGCCAGCAACGCATGCAGCACGTCGTCGGCCGACTGGCCTTCGATCTGCAACTCCGGCGCCAGCGACACTCGGTGGCGCAGCACCGGTTTCGCGATTTCACGGAGGTCGTCGGGGGTGACGAAGTCGCGGCCGCCCAGCACCGCCTGCGCACGCGCGGCACGGACCAGGCCGATGCTGCCGCGCGGGCCAGCGCCCAGCGCGATGCCCGGCCATTTGCGGGTGGCGGCGGCGATCCGCACGGCATAGTCCAGTACCGCCGGGTCGACACGCACCTGCGCCGTGCCCAGCTGCATCGCCAACACCTCGTCCTGGCTGGCCACGCGCTGGACCTGGCCCAGGTCGAAATCGGAGGCCATCCGACCCTCGCTGACCGCGGCGACCATCCGCGTCTCGTCCGCCAGGCTGGGATAGCCGATCAGCACCTTCAGCAGGAAGCGGTCGAGCTGCGCCTCCGGCAGCGGATAGGTGCCTTCCAGTTCCAGCGGGTTCTGGGTGGCCAGGCACATGAACGGCGGCGGCAGCGGGAAGCTGGTGCCCTCGATGGTGACCTGGCCTTCCTGCATCGCTTCCAGCAGCGCCGACTGCGTCTTCGCCGGCGCGCGGTTGATTTCGTCGGCCAGGAGGAGATTGGTGAACACCGGGCCCCGGCGCACCTCGAAGCGTTCCAGCTTCGGATCGAACACCGCATGCCCGCTGATGTCGCTGGGCATCAGGTCCGGGGTGAACTGCACGCGCGCATGCGCGCAACCCAGTGCCTGCGACAGCGCGCGCACCAGCAGGGTCTTGCCCAGGCCAGGCACGCCCTCCAGCAGCACATGGCCGCCGGCGAGCAGGGCCACCATCACCTGGTCCAGGGTGTCGTCCTGGCCGATGAAGGCCTTGCCGACTTCGGCGCGGATCGCGCTGGCGCGTTCGCCCAACGCCTCGCCGGCGAGCGGTGCGATGGTCGGGGCGATGTCGATGCTCATAGGCGTTTCCTCAGGTCGATCAGGCGGGCAATGCGATGGCGGAATTCGGTGGTGTTGACCGGCGGGCGCGTATCCAGGGTGGCGCGCACCTCTGCAGCGGTCATGGCGACGCGCGACGCGACCAGTGCGGCCTGGGTCTCGCTGTCCTGCGCGGCGGCCAGCGGGTCGCGGCGGCGCAGGCGCGCCAGCACGGCATCGCGCAACGCGCGGTGGAGCACGCCGAGCTTGCCGTAGCGCAGCAGGTGTTCGCCGCTGGCCTCGACATGCTCCAGCAGCGAACGCCGCGGCGGCATCGGCGATGGCAGCAGCGGGCCGAAGCGCTGCATGCGCATCCACAACCAGGCCAGCAGGCCCAGCAGCAGCGGCAGCAAAAACGCCCACGCATGCGCCAGCAACCAGCGCCACAGCGGCGGCATGTCCGCGGCATAGACCAGGTGGAAGCGACCCTTGCCCCAGTTCGGCGCCAGCAACTGGCGGGCGAAGGCCAGGTGCGGGCCTTCGTCCAGGCTCTGGTTGTCGATCATCTCCATGTCGCCGAGCAGGTCGACGCTGCCATCGCCATACGGGAAGCGCGCGAACACGTGGTGGCCGTCGCGGGTGCGCCACGCCGCGGACACGTCGGCGCCATCGACCAGCTCGAAGCGGGGTGCCCCGCAGAATTCGACATGGTCCTCCTGGCCGGGGACGAACAGGTCCATGCAGTGGGGATCGACCAGCTCCGGTTCGATCGGCAGCCAGTCCGCCAGGGCGCCGGCAAAGGACTCGTCCGGCTGCCACGACGGCAGGCGCAGCACCAGGTGCCCGCCTTGTTCGGCGAACTCGAACAGTGCCTCCACCTGGTCGTCGCCGAGCAGGCGCGGATCGCTGTAGACCAGCAGGGTGTCGCCGGCGGCCAGGGCCATCTCGTCCAGTTGCAGGCGCTGGCGCGATTCCACGCGCTGGCCCTCGGCGCGCAGGGCGAGCTTGAGGGCGTAGAGCGGGTTGTAACTGGCCTCGCCGCGCGGCGGCATCGGCACGATCTTCTCCACGCGGTGGTGGGTGGCCAGGAACCAGGCCACGCCGGCGGCGATGACGGCCAGCGCCAGCAGCCACGGCAATGCGGCGCGCGCGCGGCTCATGCGGCCCACCCGAAGCGCCCGCCCAGGCCCGCCAGCAGGCCCTCGAACTCGCCGTCATCGGGCAGCCGCTCGGCGTAGGCGGCGTACTGCCACACCCGCACCATCCGACCGAAGGCATCGCGGTCGGCCTGGTCATGCAGGCCACGCGCGGCGCGCAGGCATTGCGCCTCGGTCGCGCCCGGCACCAGCACGGTGCCGGTGCGCGCGACCATGCCGGCCACGCTGGCGCGATACAGCAAGGCCAGGGCACGCCGCTTGCGCCCGTCCTGCCAGAGCTGGCGCGCAGTGCCGGCGATATCGTCCGGCAACGCGTCGGTGGCCAGGTGCGGCTCGCTGGCCACGGGCGTCTCCGCCTGGCGCGGCGGCGGCGCGATCCCGCGCAGCCACGGCCACCACTGGCGATGGGTCACCAGCAGCAGGCAGGCCGCGAACGCCGCCAGCAGCCACAGTCCGTATTCGCCGATCGCCGCGATGATCTTGCCGATGATGGCCGGGAACTCACCCGGCTTGGGCGGCTCGCCGGGTTTCGGCGGCTTGCGTCGTTCCCAACGGGTTTCCTTGCGCTTCGGCGAGAGCAGCGGATCCGCGTAGGCGCGTTTGACCGCCTTGTCGAAACGGGCCGGATCCTGCAGCTGCGGGAACACCATCGGCAGGGTGGGCGGCTGCGAGGACTTGGGTGCCTTGACGGCAGGCGTTGCGGGTGCGGGCCTGGCTGCCGCATCGTCCGTGGGCGTCGGCGCCGGCGGCACTTGCGCCTGCGCCGGCCTGGGCATCGACAGGCCCAGCGCGCAGGCGACCAGCAACAACGGCAGCAGCGCCCGCAGGCGGTGCCGCATGCGCCGGAACGCGATCTCGATGTCCCAGCCTTCGATCTGGGTGCGCCGGTCCAGGTACAGGCCGAAGCCGGCACCCACGTAGAACGGCTCGACCAGGCTGGTCGCCAGCCAGGCCACTGCGTTGCCGGCGACCTGCACCCACGGCGGCGGTTCCACGGTCAGCAGGGCCCACATCGCCCGCGCCGATTCCGACATGAACTCGACCGGCACGAACACCATCACCAGCGCATACGCGCCGAACAGCAGCGCGGCCTCGAAGCCCATGCAGACCAGGGTCGAGAGGAAGGCGGTGCCCCGCACCGAACCGCCAATCACCCGCCGACGGGGTCCCGGATTGGCGCCGCCTTCCAGCAGGTCGACCGGCAGGTACAGCGCGCGGGTCGGCCCCAGCCGCCGCCAGGTCAGGTAGGCCGGCATCGCCCGCCATCCCCAGGTCCGCTGCGCCGCCAGCGTTTCACGCACGCCGGGGGCCTCGGAGAACAGGGCGCGCGACAGCACGAACAGCGGGATGCGGTCGAACACCGGCTTCAACCACCACATCGCCACCGCCACCCACGGCAGGAGCCCGGTGAACCAGCCGATCACCGTCAACAAGGCGAACACCGGCAGCGTCACCAGCAGCCACGGCAACCAGATCGCCCGCGCGTGGGTGCGCACCAGGGCGGTGCCCAGCTCCATCGCCTCCCACGGCGAACGCGGGCGCAACTCCACCCGCGGCTGGTCAAGGCGCATGCCGGTCCCTCCCGCCGAACCACAGCCACGCGAGCACCAGCGCCCACAGCACGCCGCCGACCGAATACTTGCCCCAGGCCGGGATCCAGCCGATCGACGACCAGAACGCCTCGATGAAGGCCGCGGCCACCAGCATCGCGAACACGCCCAGGCACAGCCGCGCGCCGCGGCGCCCGCCCTCGACCAGCGCGTCCACGCGCCGGCGCTGGCCGGGCGCGATCAGGTCCAGGCCCAGGCGCAGGCCCGCCCCACCGGCGATCACGATCGCGCTGAGTTCGAACGCGGAATGCCCGGCGACGAAGCGCCAGAACGGCTCGCCATGCCCGGTCGCCTGCAGGTGGCCGGCCACGCCGCCGATGAACACCCCGTTGAAGGCCAGCGCCAGCGCCGGGCCCAGGCCGGCCAGCAGGCCACTGGCGAAGGTGCGCAGGCCGATGCTGATGTTGTTGAAGATGTAGTAGCCGAACATCATCAGGTCGGATTCGGCGGCGCGACCCAGGGTGCTCTTTGCCGGGTCGTACATCGACTCGACCTCAGCCACCTGCTGCGCGCCCATCAGGGTGTGGATGAGCTCCGGCTTCACCTGCACGCCGACGTAGCTGGCCACCAGCGGGATCGCGAACAGCGCCAGCGCCGCCCACATCACCCCGGCCTCCGCGCGCACCAGCCGTGGCATGTCGGCCAGCAGGAACTCGAACGCGCGCTGCCAGCGCGGCAGCGGCGGCCGGTACATCACCGCATGGCCACGCTGCATCAGTTCCTGTAGGCGCGCGACCAGTTGCGGGCTGTAACCGCGGCGGCGGGCCAGGCCCAGTTGCTGGCAGACCCGGCGGTAGGCGGCCGGCACGTCCTCGTCGGGCAGGCCGCGCCAGCTGCGGTCGGCGCGCGCGCGCCGCGGCCGCGCGCCACGCGCATCCAGCCATTGCTCGAAGGCCTGCCATTCGGCCTCGTGGCGGACGATGAAGTGTTCCTGCCGCATCCGGGCCTCAGCGCTTGCCCAGCAGCCAGTGGGCGATGCCGGCCAGCCGGCGCACGCCCTCGCCACCCTGCGCCCCGGTCGCGGGCGCGGCGATGTCGGCCAGCTCCTGTTGCCGCTCCGGAGTGAGCCGCGGCGCGCGCTCGGCGAAGGCGACGATCGCCGCCTGCTCCTCGGGCCGCAACGGCAACACCGGCGCCATCACCCCGTCGGCGACCATCACCGACAACGGCCGGGTCTTCGGCACGTGCACGACCATGGTGCCGGCGACCAGGTCGCCCAGCCGCCGACCCCACGGGTCGAACAACCCGCTGACCAGCCCGCAGGCGTAGCCGAACGGCAGCATGTCCACGGTGCGCATCAGGTTGCGCACGCAGGTGGCCAGCCAACCGACCGGCGCGCCGTCGCTGGACACCACGCGCAGGTCCAGCGCGCGCTTGCCGGGCGTCTGCCCGTCGAACAGCCCCTCGCACAGGATCGGATACAGCCAGAACAGCGCGAACAGGACCAGCAGGTAGACGCCCACCCCGGCCTTGTCGAGCGCACCCAGCACCATCGATGCCGCCAGCAACAGGCCCATGCGGATGCCGAAGTCGATCAGCCACGCCAACGCGCGCGGCACCGGCCCCGCCGCCGGCAGTCGCAACGCCACGCCTTCGGGCGTATGCACCTCGCGGACGGTATCCAGCATCAGGCGTCGACGACGATGGTGTCCGCGATCAGGTCGTGGATGCAGCGCTTGGCATCGCCGAAGATGAACAGGCTGTCCAGCAGCGTGAACAGCGGGCCGACCAGCGGG
The DNA here is from genome assembly GCA_035408605.1 of Thermomonas sp. Taxonomy (GTDB): domain Bacteria; phylum Pseudomonadota; class Gammaproteobacteria; order Xanthomonadales; family Xanthomonadaceae; genus Thermomonas. The sequence continues at coordinate 26,127 of DAOOCX010000020.1, forward strand.
ATGCCACCCAGCATGCCCGGCACGAAATAACGCAGGCCGAGGATCCGGCCCAGGCTGGCGCGCGTGCCGTCGTTGCGCACGATGCGGATGCCCAGGACCTTCTTGCCGAAGGTCTGGCCACTGCGATGCAACTGCACCAGCTGGTAGATCGCGAAGGCGATCATGCCCACCACCATTGCCACCAGGATCACCATGCCGATGGGGGAAATGCCCTGGCCATTGGCGTTCTGGGTCGCGGGCAAGGCGATCGCGGCGAGGATCGCAAGCACCACCACCGGCAGCGAATCCAGCAACACCGCGCCCAGGCGCACGCCGCGGGATGACTTCATCTGTGCCTGGCCATGGACGATGTCGGCCACCCGTGCATCGGGTGCGGCATAGGGGTTGGCGGGTGGCGCGGAAGGCGCCTGTCCATCGGCGCTGTTGTACGGATCCATGTGTTGTCCTTCGCTGCGGGGT
>DAOOCX010000021.1:0-18307 GCA_035408605.1 Thermomonas sp.
ACTGCGGCAACGTGCTGGCCGACGAACGGATGGCAGCGGTGTTCTTCTGGATGGGCGCGTAAGCCCCGTTTCTTACGTCTAGCCAGAGAAGAAGGCCGCTTGCGCGGCCTTCGTTCACTTCAGCTTGATCTCGCGCAGGCGCTCTTCCAGGTAGCCCTGTGCGGTGATCGGTTCCGGATAGCGGCTGGGGTTGTCCGGGGTAATCGTGGACGGCAGCACGTCGATCAGGAAATCCGGATTGGGGTGCAGGAAGAAAGGCACCGAATAACGCGGCTGGCGCGCCGCCTCGCCCGGGGGATTGGTCACCCGGTGGGTGGTCGACGGATACACGTGGTTGGTCAGCCGCTGCAGCATGTCGCCGATGTTGACCACGATGGTGTCGGCGTCCGAGGTGAAGGGCACCCACTCGCCCTTCTTCGACAGCACTTCCAGGCCGGCCGCGCTCGCGCCGACCAGCAGGGTGATGAGGTTGATGTCCTCGTGCGCACCGGCGCGCACGTTGGGGATGTCGTCGGTGGTGATCGGTGGATAGTGGATCGGACGCAGGATCGAGTTGCCGCTGTCGGTCTTGTCGGCGAAGTAGTCCTCCGGCAGGCCGATGTGCAGGGCCAGCGCCGACAGCACCTGCGAGCCCAGCGCATCCAGCGACTCGTACAGGCCATAGCCGACGCGCTGGAAGCCGGGCACTTCGTCCGGCCACAGGTTCGGCGCCATGTCGGCGGCATATTTCGAATCGCGCGGGATCTCGCGGCCGATGTGCCAGAACTCCTTGAGGTCGGAGTATTTCGCACCCTTCGCGGTTTCCACGCCGAACGCGGTATAGCCGCGCGCGCCGCCGCCGCCGGGCACGTGATACTTCTTCTTGGTCTCTTCCGGCAAGGCGAAGAACGCGCGGAAGGTGGCGTAGGCCTCGTCGATCTGCGCCTGCGGGATGCCGTGGTTGCGGATGCCGGCAAAGCCCCATTCGCGATAGGCCGCGCCGAGCTCATCGATGAAAGCCTGGCGATCCGCGGGCGATGCCGGATGGGTGAAGCGGCGGATGTCGAGGGTCGGGATGCGTGCGGCCATGTCGGTTGCTCCGGTGATCGGCGGCGGCGATTGCATCACGCCGCTCGCGAAGGATTCTTGATCGAAATCAGGCGGCGGCCGCGCGCACTGCGTCGGCCAGCGTTGCCAGGGTGGCATCGACCAGCGCGGCATCGTCGGCTTCGACCGTCACCCGCACCACCGGCTCGGTGCCGGACGGGCGCAGGAACGCACGCCCGCGGCCTTCGACCGCGCGCAGGGCCTCGGCGAGCGCGGCCTGCACGCTTGCGGCCTCGGCCGGTTTGCTGCTGCCCTGGTAGCGCACGTTGACGGTCTTCTGCGGGACCTTGTGCAGACCGTCCAGCGCCTGCGCCAGGCCGATGCCACGACGTTGCAGGACTTCCAGCACCTGCAGCGCACTGACGATGCCGTCGCCGGTGCTGGCGCGGTCCAGGCACAGCAGGTGGCCGCTGGCCTCGCCACCCAGCACGCCGTCGTTGGCCAGCAATTGCTGGTGGACATGGCGGTCGCCGACCTTGGCGCGGACGAAGCCGATGCCCAGGGCCGCCATCGCCTGTTCGAAACCGTAGTTGGTCATCAGGGTGCCGACCACCGGGCCACGCAGTCGCCCACTGCCTTGCCAGTCGCGGGCCAGCACGTACAACAGGTCGTCGCCATCGCGGATGTTGCCCTGCGCATCGACGAACAGCACCCGGTCGCCATCGCCATCGAAGGCAATGCCCAGGTCGGCGCCGGTCTCGAGCACGCGCGCGGCCAGCTGTTCCGGATGGGTCGAACCGACGCCGGCGTTGATGTTGAGGCCGTTCGGGTCGACCCCGATCGCCTCCAGGCGCGCGCCGAGCTCGCGCAACACCAGCGGCGCCAACTGGTAGGTGGCGCCGTTCGCGCAATCGACCACGATGCGCATGCCGCCCAGGTTGAAGCCCTTCGGCACCGAATTCTTGCAGGCCTCGACGTAGCGGCCGATGGTGTCGCGGGTGCGCACTGCGCGGCCCAGTCGCTCCGAGGCCACGGTGCGGAACGGCGCGTCCAGCGCGGCCTCGATCGCGAGCTCGGTGGCGTCGTCGAGCTTCTCGCCCTGCGCGGAGAAGAACTTGATGCCGTTGTCGTGGTGCGGGTTGTGCGAAGCGGAAATCACGATGCCGCCATCGGCGCGCATCGAATGGGTGAGGTGGGCGACGGCGGGGGTCGGCATCGGCCCCATCAGCTGCACGTCCACGCCGGCGGCGACCAGGCCGGCTTCCAGCGCGGCCTCGAACATGTAGTTGGAGATGCGGGTGTCCTTGCCGATCACCACCATCGGGTTGCGCCATTCGCGATCGGCATCGCGGGCGGCGACCAGCGCGTGGCCGTACGCGTTGCCCAGGCGCAGCACGAAATCGGCGGAGATCGCCCCCTCGCCGACGCGGCCGCGGATACCGTCCGTGCCGAAGTACCTGCGTGCGCTCATGCGGCCTCGACGTCGTCGGCAGGGGCCGGCTGCTTCATCAGCATGGCGAGCAGGTGGGCCAGGCGATCGCGCATCTCGCGGCGGTCGACGATCTGGTCGACGGTGCCATGCGCCAGCAGGAATTCGCTGCGCTGGAAGCCCTCCGGCAGCTTTTCGCGCACGGTCTGCTCGATCACGCGCTGGCCGGCGAACCCGATCAGCGCTTCCGGTTCGGCGAGGTTGAGGTCGCCCAGCATGGCGAAACTGGCGGACACGCCGCCCGTGGTCGGATGGGTCAGCACGGAGATGTACGGCAGGCCCGCCGCACGCAGCCGGCCCAGCGCAGCAGAGGTCTTGGCCATCTGCATCAGCGAGAACAGGCTCTCCTGCATGCGCGCGCCGCCGCTGGCGGAGAAGTTCACGAACGGACAGCGCAGTTCCAGCGCGCGTTCCGCGGCGAGGGTGAAGCGCTCGCCGACCACCGATCCCATCGAACCGCCCATGTAGGCGAAATCGAACGCGGCGGCGACCAGGTCATGGCCCTTCAGCTTGCCTTCCATCGCGATCAGCGCGTCGCGCTCGCCGGTGGATTTCTGCGCAGCCTTGATCCGGTCGGAATACTTCTTCTGGTCCTTGAACTTGAGCACGTCGGTGGGGCCCAGCGCGGCTCCGATTTCACGGCCCATGCCCTCGTCCAGCAATGCCGCCAGCCGCGCGCGGGCGCGGATCGGCATGTGGAAATTGCACTTCGGGCAGACCTCGAGGTTTTCCTCGAGCTCCGGGCGATACAGCACCGCGCCGCAGCGCTCGCATTTCTCCCAGAGGCCTTCCGGCACGCTGCGCTTGCGATCCACCCCGGTTTCGGTGCGGATGCTCGCGGGCATCAGTTTCTTAAGCCAGCTCATTCGGTTCGTTCACCGCTGTTGTCGGGTGCCGCGTCGCCGCGCGATCCGCGCGGATGCCGGTGTCGCAGTCTAGCTCAGGCCGGGACGGCGGCCAGGTCGTCCAGGGCCTGGCGCAACGGCCGCAGGAACGTGCCCGCGCGCGCCGCCGCGTCATTCGCGTCGCTGCTCTGCGCCAGCACGGAGACCAGCGCGCTGCCCACCACCACGCCGTCGGCATGCACCGCCATCCCGGCTGCGCTGGCGGCATCGCGGATGCCGAACCCGGCATACACGGGCAGCGAGGCCATGGCCCGCAACTGGCGCAGGCGTTGGCCGGCTTCGACCACGTCGAGGCCATCGGCACCGGTGACACCGGCGAACGTGACGTAGTACAGGTAGCCTTCCGAACACGTGCACAGGCGCTGCAGGCGCGTTTCCGGGGTGGTCGGCGAGGCCAGCGAAATCAGCGTCAGGCCCTGGCGGGAGAACGCCGCGCGGTATTCGTCGGCTTCTTCCGGCGGCAGGTCAACCAGCAGCACGCCATCGACGCCGGCCTCCGCGGCGGCCGCGGCAAAGCCGGCGGCACCGCGGATCTCGACCGGATTCAGGTAGCCCATCAGCACCACCGGCGTGGTCGCATCCGCGGCACGGAATTGACGCACCGCCTGCAGCACGAAGGCCAGCCCGGCACCGCGCCCCAGCGCGCGCTCGGAGCTGCGCTGGATCACCGGGCCATCCGCCATGGGATCGGAGAACGGCACGCCCAGCTCGATCACATCCGCACCGGCCGCGGCCAATGCGTGCATGACCGGCACCGTTGCCTCCAGCGACGGATCGCCGGCGCTGATGAACGGGACCAGAGCCTTGCGACCGGACGCGCGCAACGCGTCCAGCCTTTCCTGCAACCGGGTCACTCGTTCGCCGGTGCGGCCGGCGGCACTGCGCCCGCGGCAGCCACGTAGCTCCCGGCCGGCGTCTGCACCGGGTTGATGCCGACCTGCACGCCGGCAGCGGCGTACTCGGCTGCCAGCTCGGACTCGCCCACGTCGATGCCGCGCTCCTGGCCCATGCCGTCCAGGTGCTCGTTGAGCATCCGGCGGTACATGGTGGTCATGTAGTCCAGGAAGTGGGCGCGCTCGCTTGCGGCGTGGATCGGCTTCACGTTGAGCAGGTAGACGTGGGCATTGAAGCGCGCGGCGGCGTACATGCTGGCCAGGCTGATGCGCTTCTCGCCGTACTGCTGGGACTGCTTGTTGGCGAGTTCCAGGTATTCGTTGACGCAATCGAAGAACTTCGGATCCGGCCCGTTCTGGGCCTGTGCGGAAGCGTCGGCCGCAGCCTGGTTCTGGTGTTCGTCGGCCATGGCCGTCATCCTCGTGGTGTGTTTTCGCAGCCGGTTATTGTCTCGCAACCGGCGGGCCGAGGCCAGTTCAGGCGGCGGCACCCTTCCCGGCGCCACCACCGGCACATCGCGCCGGGGATCAGAGGTTCAAGCCCTCATGCCCCGCGATGGTGTGTACGTCCTTGTCGCCGCGACCCGACAGGTTGCACAGGACCAGCGCGTCCTTCGGCAACTCCCGCGCAAGCTTGAGCGCCTGGGCGATCGCATGGCTGGATTCCAGCGCCGGCAGGATGCCCTCGGTCCGGGTGAGCCTGTGGAAGGCGGCCAGCGCCTCGTCGTCGGTGACGCCGACGTACTCGGCGCGGCCGCTGTCCTTCAGGAACGCGTGCTCCGGACCCACGCCGGGATAGTCCAGCCCGGCCGAGATCGAATGGGTCTCGATGATCTGGCCGTCGTCATCGCAGATGACGTAGGTGCGATTGCCGTGCAGCACGCCGATCCGGCCCGCCGACAGCGAGGAGGCATGGCGGCCGGTCTCGATGCCGTCGCCGGCCGCCTCGGCGCCGACGATGCGCACGCCGCCGTCGTTGAGGAACGCATGGAACAGGCCGATCGCATTGCTGCCGCCACCGACGCAGGCCGTGATCGCATCCGGCAGCTGCCCGTATTCGGACAGCATCTGCGCGCGTGCCTCGCGGCCGACCACCGCGTTGAAATCGCGCACCATGCGCGGGTACGGGTCCGGGCCGGCCACGGTCCCGATGATGTAGAAGGTGTCCTGCACGTTGGTGACCCAGTCGCGCATCGCCTCGTTCAGCGCATCCTTCAGGGTGGCCGAACCACTGGTCACCGGCACCACCGTCGCCCCGAGCAGCTTCATCCGGTAGACGTTGATCTTCTGCCGCTCGATGTCGGTGGCGCCCATGTAGACCACGCATTCCAGGCCCAGCCGAGTGGCCACGGTGGCGCTGGCCACGCCATGCTGGCCGGCGCCGGTCTCGGCGATGATCCGGGTCTTGCCCATCCGCGACGCCAGCAGGGCCTGGCCGATCGTGTTGTTGATCTTGTGCGCGCCGGTGTGGTTCAGGTCTTCGCGCTTGAGCAGGATCTGCGCGCCGCCGTTTTCGCGGCTCAGGCGCTCCGCGTGGTAGATCGGGCTGGGCCGGCCGACGTAGTGCTTGAGGTCCTTCTCGAACGCGGCGATGAAAGCGGGATCGACGCGCGCGGCGTCGTAGGCGGCCGCCAGTTCTTCCAGCGGGCCGATCAGGGTTTCCGCGACGAAGCGGCCGCCGTGGCGACCGAAATGGCCGGAGGCGTCGGGATAGCGGGAGTAGTCGATGGCCGCGCCGGGCGCAGTCTCGGTGATTGGCGATGGCATGCAGGTGCTCCGGAAGCGGGCGCAGCCGATCGGGCTGCGGAAAGGCGGGTCTTCGCTGCGGAGAGGGGCGTCACCAGACCATGGCGGCCGGCACCCGGCGCCAGCGACGCAGGGAACGGCCGAACGGAGCGTGTTTGCCGCGCGGGGTGGTCATCGGGACACAGGGTACAACAGCGCGGCGGGAGCGCTCAGCGACCACAGGCCTCGCACTCCCCGATGACGCCGTTCTCGCCAAGTTCGATGCAATCGGCACGCCGGACTTCCTCCACGAAGCGGCGCATCAACGCGCCATCCTTGATCCCGGGTTCCAGTTCGATGCCGCTGGCGACATCCACGCCCCACGGCGACGCCGCGCGCACCGCAGCGTACACATTATCGGCGCTGAGCCCACCCGCCAGCACGTAAGGCTTGCTCATGTCGCCGGGAATCGCGGCGATGTCGACGCGCTCCCCGCTGCCGCCGGGCTCGCCGGGCGCGTGGCCGTCCAGCACGAATCCCGCGGCGTGCGGGTAGCGCGCATGCAGCATGCGGCCGTTGAGGCCGGCATCCACGCCCTTCAGGCCGATGCCCTTGAGGTAAGGCAGGCCGAAGCGACGGCAGAACGCATCGTCCTCGCTGCCATGGAACTGCAGCAGGGTGGGTCGCGCCAGGGCGATCGCGTCTCGCACCTCACCGGCGCTGTTGTCCCGGAACAGCGCCACCGCATCGACCAGCGGCGCCAGCGCCTCGCGCAGGGCGCGGGCCGCTTCGGGTTCGATCCGGCGCGGGCTGCCAGGGGCGAAGATCAGGCCGATCGCATCGACGCCCAACTCGCCGGCCAGGCGCACGTCGCCGGCACGGGTCAGGCCGCAGAACTTGATGCGGGTACGGAACAACGCACGCTTCATCGGCGAACCTTCAGCTGGGGATGTCGTCGCCGCAGACCTCCGGCGGCAGCCCCCATTGTCGCGGATATCGCGGCCCGAGGAACAGCAGCCCGGCGGCCGGTGCGGTCGGCCCGGCGACACTGCGATCACGGCCTTCCAGAAGTCCGGCGATCCATTCGACAGGACGCTCGCCACGGCCGACCGGCAGCAGCGAACCCACGATGTTGCGGACCATGTGGTGGAGGAAGGCATTCGCCTGCACCTCCACGTGGACCTCGTCGTCGTGGCGCGACACCACGATGTCGTGCAGGTCGCGCCGCGCATGCGCAGCCTGGCACTGGATGCTGCGGAACGCGGAGAAATCGCGCTCCCCGCGCAAGGCCTGCGCGGCGGCGTGCATGGCATCGGCATCCAGCGGCATGCGCTCCCAGCTGAGGTACTGGCGGGCGAGCCCGGGCCGCGTGCCGCGGTTGAGGATGCGATAGCGGTAACGGCGCGAGCGCGCGGCGAAACGCGCACTGAACGCGTCGGCGACCGGCACGCACCAGCGCACGGCGATGGCGGGTGGCAGGTTGGCGGTGGTGCCGAGCACCCAACCCCGTACATCGCGGACGGCGTCGGTGTCGAAATGCACGACCTGGCAGCGCGCGTGCACGCCGGCATCGGTGCGGCCCGCGCAGACGGTATCGATGCGCGCATCGGCCACTTTCGACAACGCGATCTCCAGTGCGGTCTGCAGGCTCCCATCGGCGACATGGGTGCCGGCCGGGCTCAGCCGTTGCCAGCCGGAGAACCCGCTGCCGTCGTATTCGACCCCCAGCGCGAAACGCATCCGCGTGCCGACGTGCCTCAGCCGAGCTCGCGCAGCAGGCGGGCGGCGTCGGTGCGCGCGACCGGGTCGGCGTCATCCAGCAGTTCGCGCAGCAGCTGCTTCGCGGAATGGTCGTCGCCGATGTCCAGGAAGGCACGCGCCAGCTTCATCCGCTGCTCGGCGCTGGCCTGCGGCACCGGGATCTCCGGCTCCGGCAAATCGTCCTCGACCGGCACGAAGCGTGGCGCAGCGGCCTGCTCGACCGGTGGCGGCGGCGGCACGAAGGCCTCGGCCTTGACCCAGCCGGAATGCCAGGCCGGGGTTTCCACCCGCGCGGCGCTGGGCGGGACGTCGGCCAGGTCGATGGTGGGTGCGGCGTGCGGCGCGTCCGCAACCGCGCTGGCGACCGGCGGCGGCGTTTCCGGTCCGCTGCCATCGACGTCGGTCTCGGTGTCGGTGTCGGAGTCGGCTTGAGCGTCAGCATCGTGGCGATCGCCATCCTCGACGCGCGGGGCGTCGAAGTCGGCCGAGGGATGCACCAGGCTGGCGGCAAGCGCTTCGCTGTCGAAACTGCTGCGGCGCGGCGCGGGAGCCGGCTTGCGGCGCCCGAACAGCAACCATCCCAGCAAGGCCACCGCAGCCAAGCCCAGCCCGCCCCAGATGTACGGCATCGGGTTGGAGGCAGCAGCGGCTGCGTCCTGGGTCGCGGGCACTTGCGCGCTGGCCTGCGGCGCGGCCTGTGCGGCAGCGGCCGGCTTGACCGCGGCCGCCGCTGCCGCCGCGGCGGCCTTGTTCGCCTCGGCCAGGCGCTGCTGGGCGGCAGCCAGTTCGCTGTCCTTGAGCGACAGCAACTGCTGCTGGTCCTGCTTCAGTTTCTCGAGTTCGGCCACCCGCTCCTTGAGCTCACCGATCTCGACGGCCTTGGCGGCGATGTCTTCGTCTTTCTGCCGCAATTGTTGCTGGAGCATGCTGCCCTCGCCTCCGGCGGTGGTGCCGGATCGTGTACCTGTGGCCTTGCCCGGTGCAGCGGGCGGGATGATCTGCAAGCGCGCTTCCTGGCGACGCGCGGGCGCGGCCTGGCGGGGCGGCGTTGCCGGTTTCGGCTTGGCCGTGGTGGCGGTCGCCTTGGGCGCCGCAGCTGCGGCGGGGGCAGCCGTGGCCGGCGCCCGCGTGGCCGGAGGGGCATCGGCAGTGGCGACCTCGGGCTGGCGCACCGGACGGCGCGCCTGGCGCCATTGCTGCATCTGCTGGCGCACCACCTGCCCGGCTTCGTCTGCGCTGACGCTGCCCAGTTCATCGCGTCCGGGGACGCGCAACACCGAACCGCGACGCAGCCGGTTGATGTCATCGCCCAGGAAGGCATCCGGATTGGCGCGCAGCAAGGCCAGCATCGTCTGGTCAAGGCTGTAGCCCGACGGCAGGTCCAGCTTGCCGGCGATTTTCGACAGCGTCTCGCCCTGCTTGATCGGACCGTATTGCGCGGTGGCAGGTGCTGGCGCTGCGGCGATCGGAGCCGGTGCGGCAGCCGGTGGTGGCAGCGGCGCGATGGCGACGGGCGATGGCGCGGGTTCCGGGCGCGCCTCGGGAACCGGCGGCGGCGTGGGCACGGGCGCGGCGGCAACCGGTGGCGGCACCGGCCGCTGGATCACGTTCGGCACCGGCGACACCGGGGCTTCGATGGCCGGCTGCAGCGGCGCGCTTGCGGTATTCGGCGCGTCGACCAGCGCCGAGTATTCGCGCACCAGCCGACCCTGTCCCCAATCGACCTCGACCAGGAAGTTCAGCACGGGCTGTTCGACCGGGCGGGTGCTGGTAACCCGGATCACAGGACGGCCGCGGGCATCGCTGCCCAGGCTGAACTGCAGGTCTGCGGCGGCGCCGCTGGGCGGCGCCAGGCCGACCCGCCGGAAGGTTTCCGGCGAGGCCAGCCGTGCCTGCAACGCTTCCAGTTCCCCCGGCGTGGTCGAAATGATCGGGATTTCCGCGACCAGCGGCTGGTTGCGCCGCGACTTGACCTCGATCTGGCCGAGGCCGAGCGCCCACGCATTCCCCGCTGCCAACAGCAACGCAGTGGCGATTGCCGCCGTTCGCAATGTCCTGATCACGCCTGCTCCCGCCCCCATCACCGCGACGACTCTAGCCGCGCTCAGGCTTCGGCGGCAACAAGTTCCGCAATCTGCACCGCGTTCAGCGCCGCGCCCTTGCGGATGTTGTCCGAGACCACCCACAGGTTCAGCCCGCGCGGATGCGACAGGTCCTCGCGGATCCGGCCCACGTAGACCGCGTCGTTGCCCGAGGCATGGGTGACCGGCGTGGGATAGCCGCCGGCCTTGCGCTCGTCGACCACCACCACGCCCGGCGCAGCCTCGAGCAGTTCGCGCGCGCGGTCGGCGCCGAGCTTCTCGCGCGTCTCGACGTTGACCGCTTCGGAATGCCCGTAGAACACCGGCACGCGCACCGCGGTCGGGTTGACCTGGATGGTGTCGTCGCCAAGGATCTTGCGGGTCTCCCAGACCAGCTTCATCTCTTCCTTGGTGTAGCCGTTGTCCAGGAAGTCGTCGATGTGCGGGATCAGGTTGAAGGCGATCTGCGCCTGGAACTTCTTCGGTTCGATCTCCTGGAAGTTCAGCAGCTTGCCGGTCTGCACGCCCAGCTCCTCCAGCCCGGAGCGACCCGCGCCCGACACCGACTGGTACGTCGCCACGTTGATGCGCTCGATGCCGGCGGCGTCGAAGATCGGCTTCAGCGCCACCATCAGTTGCATGGTCGAGCAGTTCGGGTTGGCGATGATCCCGCGCGGGCGGTTGCGGATGGCTTCGGGATTGACCTCGGACACCACCAGCGGGACGTCGTCGTCGTAGCGGAAGGTCGAGGAGTTGTCGATCACCACCGCGCCGGCGGCGGCGAACTTCGGCGCGTATTCCTTGCTGGTGGCACCGCCCGCGGAGAACAGCGCGATGTCCACGCCGGCGGGATCGAAGGTGGCCAGGTCCTGCACCACCAGGTCGCCGTTGCCGAAGGCCACCGTCATGCCGGCGGAACGCTCGCTGGCCAGGGCGATGACGTCGCTGGCCGGGAAGTCGCGCTCGGCCAGGATCGACAGCATCACTTCGCCCACGGCGCCGGTCGCGCCCACCACTGCCACCTTGAATTGCTTGCTCATGTTCGTCTCATGCCCTGGAAATGCGGCGCGGATCATCGCGCTGCGGAATTCGGAATGGATTGCCTTGCGTGTCCGCTGCGGCGCGCTGCTGCCCGTGGGGGCGTAGCCGGCGGCGCGCCGCTATCGTTTCGCGTCGGTGTTGATGGACGTGGCGCCTGGAATGCGCGGCGAAACCTCGCCCACGTCGCCGCACTGCGCGCGATGGCGCAGCGCCTGGTCCATCAGCACCAGCGCCAGCATCGCCTCGCAGATCGGGGTCGCACGGATGCCCACACAGGGATCGTGGCGACCGGTGGTGACGATGTCGACCACGTTGCCGTCGGCATCCAGTCCTTCCACCGGCAGGCGCAGGCTGGAGGTCGGCTTGAACGCCACCGAGACCGAAACCTGCTGGCCGGTGGAAATGCCGCCCAGGATCCCGCCCGCATGGTTCGACAGGAACCCGCCCGGCGTCATCACGTCGCGATGCACGCTGCCCTTCTGCGAAACACTGGCGAAGCCGTCGCCGATCTCCACGCCCTTGACCGCATTGATCGACATCATCGCCGCGGCCAGGTCGCCATCGAGCTTGCCGTACACCGGCTCGCCCCAGCCCGGCGGCACGCCATCGGCGACCACGGTCACCCGCGCGCCGACCGAGTCGCCGGACTTGCGCAGCGCGTCCATGTAGGTTTCCAGCGCATCGACCTGCGCGGCGTGCGGCCAGAAGAACGGATTGGTCTCGATGACGGACGCATCGAACCCCTGCGGCACGATCTCGCCGAGTTGCGACAGCCAGCCGTAGACGCGCACGCCATGCCGGTCCGCCAGCCACTTCTTGGCGATCACCGCCGCGGCGACGCGCATGGTGGTCTCGCGGGCGCTGCTGCGGCCACCGCCACGTGGATCGCGGATGCCGTATTTCTGCCAGTAGGTGTAGTCGGCGTGGCCGGGCCGGAACTGCGCGGCGATCTTGCTGTAGTCCTTGCTGCGCTGGTCGGTGTTGCGGATCAGCAGCGCGACCGGCGTGCCGGTGGTGACGCCTTCGTAGACGCCGCTGAGGATTTCGACCTCGTCGGCTTCATGCCGTTGCGAGGTGTGCCGCGAGGTGCCGGTCGCACGCCGCGCCAGGTCCCGCACGAAGTCCCCGGGCGCGATCGCGATGCCCGGCGGGCAGCCATCGACCACGCACCCGATCGCCGCCCCGTGGGACTCGCCGAAGGTGGTGACGCGCAGCAGCTGGCCGAAGGTGTTCAAGCGGGCAGAGTCAGAACAGTCCGGCGCTGGATGCGGCCCGGCTGGCATCGCGCGCATTCGCCAGCTTGGCGATGCGGTCGTGGTGGGCGATCAGGTCGGCGCATTCGGCCACGAAGATGCCCATCTGCCCGACCTTGAATTCGACCCAGGCCAACGGGAGTTCCGGCAGCAGGTTGACCAGCGCGGTCTCGGCCTCGCCGACCTCGCAGACCAGCAGGCCGTCCTGCGAAAGATGCAGCGGCGCGTCGCGCAGGATGCGCAGCGCGAGGTCCAGGCCGTCGTCGCCGGCCCGCAGGCCGAGTTCCGGCTCGTGCGCGTATTCGCGCGGCAGGGCGTCGGTCTCGTCGTTTGTGACGTAGGGCGGATTGGTGACGATCAGGTCGTAATGCTCGCCCTGCAGGCCATCGAACAGGTCCGACTTGACGAAGCGGACGTTGCGCACGTGCAGGCGCTTTTCGTTCTCGGCGGACAGCGACAGCGCGTCGTCGCTGATGTCGGCGCCGTCCACGTGCCAGTCGGGGTTGTGGTGCGCCATCGCGATGGCGATGCAACCGGACCCGGTGCACAGGTCCAGGGCGCGGCGCACCTCGCGGTGGCCCAGCCAGGGCTGGAAGCCGGCTTCGATCATTTCCGCGATCGGCGAACGCGGCACCAGCGCGCGCGTGTCCGACTTGAAGCTCAGGCCGGCGAACCAGGCCTCGCCGGTGAGGTAGGCGGCCGGGATGCGCTCCTCGATACGGCGCAGGAACAGGCCCAGCACGTCTTCCTTCTCGGCCTCGGTGATGCGGGCATTGCCGTAGGCCGGCGGCAGGTCGTGCGGCAGGTGCAGCGCATGCAGGGTCAGCTGGGTCGCTTCGTCCAGGGCGTTGTCGTAGCTGTGGCCGAAGGTCAGGCCCGCCGCGTTGAAGCGGCTGGCGCCGTAGCGGATCAGGTCGATGATCGTCTGCAATTCCTGGGACATGAGCGGCCACGCGCGTGCAAGGCCGTGAAGTATAGCGGCGGTGCCCCGCTATCATGGCGGCCCGCTACCATTCCGGACGGTCATGTCGAAACGCGCTGCCCTGCTGTTGCTCGTGGCTTGCCTGGCCGGGGGATTGGGCCTGTGGGCCTCGCAGCGCTTCCATGCGCCCGCCTCCCCAGCGCTGCCTGCGGTGAAGGCGGTGACCTTGCTGCCGGATCCGCGCGTGCTGCCCGCGTTCTCGCTGCAGCAATCCGATGGCAGCCCGCTGACCGTCGACGACCTCAAGGGCCACTGGACCATCGTGTTCCTGGGCTTCACCCATTGCCCTGACATCTGCCCGACCACGCTGGCGCAGCTCGCTGGCGCACAGAAGCAGTGGGCGGCGCTACCGGCCGCCACCCGCCCGCGCGTCCTGTTCATTTCCACCGACCCAGAGCGCGACAGCCCCAAGCTCACCGGCGACTACGCGCATGCCTTCCATGCGGACACGCTGGCGGCGACCGCGCCGATCCCGCAACTGGAGGAATTCGCGCGCTCGCTGTCGCTGGTGTTCATGAAGGCGCCCGGCCCCAGCGGCGAGCCGGACGACTACAGCATCGACCACAGTGCCGCCCTCGTCCTGCTCGACCCGCAGGTGCGCATGGCCGGCGTGGCGCAACCCCCGTTCGACATCCGCGCGATCGCGGCCGACCTCGAACGCCTGACCAAGGCCACGCCGTGAGCCCGTTGACCGCCCTGACCTACGTCCTGCCGCATCGCGCGCTGTCCTCGCTGGCGCGCGCGCTGGCTTACTCGACCAACGTGTCGACCAAGCAGTGGCTGATCGATACCGTCACCCGCAAGTTTGGCGTGGACCTGTCCGAAGCCGCCGAATCCGACCCCACGGCCTACCCCACCTTCAATGCGTTCTTCACCCGCGCGCTGAAGCCCGGTGCACGCGTGCCGGATCCAGACCCGCGCACGCTGCTGATGCCCGCCGATGGCCGCATCAGCCAGTGCGGCGACATCGTGCCCGATGGAAGCGGTGACGGACGCATCTTCCAGGCCAAGGGCCAGTCGTTCACCGCCGCCGAATTGCTGGGCGATGCCGAAGCCGCCAGGCCCTTCGCCGATGGCGTGTACGCCACCGTGTACCTGTCGCCGCGCGACTACCACCGCGTGCACATGCCGTGGACCGGCACCCTGCGCGAGACCGTGCACGTGCCGGGGCGCTTGTTCTCGGTCGGCACGGACGCAGTGGCCAGCGTGCCGCGGCTGTTCGCCCGCAACGAGCGCCTGGTCTGCCACTTCGACACCGACTTCGGGCCGATGGCCTCGGTGATGGTGGGCGCGCTGCTGGTGTCCGGCGTGGAAACCGTGTGGAGCGGCGTGGAGATCCCCGCCTACGGCGACCGCATCACCCGCAAGGACTATCGCGGCAAGGGCATCGTGCTGGAACGCTTCGCCGAGATGGCGCGCTTCAACTACGGCAGCACGGTGATCGTACTGTTGCCGAAGGGCGTGGCGCGGCTGGCACCGGAGTTGCGTGCGGAAACGCCGGTGCGCCTGGGACAGGAGCTCGGACGCCTTTCATAGGGGTTCCGGCGCTGGCCGATATCCCGGCTTACACTGCGCGGCAACGGGACCGGGGAGTCCACGATGACCGCAAGCAGAGCGTTCGCGCCCGACCACCCGTGGGATCGCAATGCCCATCTGGCATTCGTCCTGATTGCCTGGGGCGCCACGATCCTGGGATTCGGCTCGTCGCTCGTGGAGCGCCTGGCGGGCCATGCGGATTACCCCGCGCCGCTGGTACTGCACGCGCACGCGGCACTGTTCATCGGCTGGCTGGGTTTGTTGACGATCCAGGTCCTGCTGGTCCGCACGAACAGGACATCCGTCCACCGCAAGCTCGGCCTCGCGACGCTCGTGCTGGTGCCGGCCATGCTGGCCTTCAGTTTCCTGGCGGAACGCCACAGCCAGCATTTCTACAGCCCGAAATACCCGGAAAACCTCAATTTCTTCGCGGTGCCGCTCGGCTACCTGCTGGTGTTCCCCGCCTTCATCGGCCTGGCACTGCTTGCCCGTCGCAATCCGCCGGCGCACAAGCGCTGGATGCTGCTTGCCAACGCCGTCATCCTTGGCGTGCCGTTCGCGCGGTGGTGGGGCGAGGCACTGTACGAGCGGTTCGGCGACGGCTTCTGGGGCATGATCGTGCACACCTATGCCGGCACGGATCTGCTCGTATTGCTGATGGTGGCGTACGACATCATCACGCGCCGCCGCACGCATCCCGCGCTACTTGCGGGCGTCCCCGTGCTGCTGGCCAGCCAACTCCTCGTGTCATGGGCCTATCACAGCGCCTGGTGGCCGCCCATCGTGCGCCGGATCGTCGGGCTTTAGCGCCGCTCGGATTCCCCGTTCAGCCCTTGCACCCCTCCAACCTCAGGCTCTGTCCCGGCTTGATCGCGTATTTCGGCGCCTTCAGCTTGTTCGCCCTGGCCAGGTCGCCGAGGTCGCAGTCGAACTTGCGGACGATCGACGACAGGGTCTCGCCGCGCTTGACCTTGTGGGTCTTCGGTTTCGGCGGCTGCGGCTTGGGCTTGGAGGGCACGGGCGTGGCGCTGGCGGCATCCGCGTTGGCCACGGCATCGCCGCCGGTGCTGGTCATCGGCCCGATCCGCACCAACGCCGATTGCACGTTGCTCGCCACCAGCTGTTCCGCAAGCTGCAGGCGCTGGCCGCGCGTGCAGTAGCGGCTGTACAGCGACGCGATGCGGGTGGTGGCATTGAGCGTGGTGCCGGCCGGCATGCTGCTGTCGGCGTCCCAACGCGGATTGAGGTTGCGCAGCGCACGCATGTAGCCGTCGCGCGACCCGTAGTTGCCCAGGCAGATGGTGAGTTCGTAGATCGAGGCCGGCTGCTGCAGGCGGATCACCGCCGGGCGCGAGTTCACCTTCGGCCAGCGGATGCCGTAGTCCTTCGGATGCAGGAACAGCCAGGCTGCGGCGACCACCATCGGCACGTAGTCCTTGGTCTCGGCGGGGAACTGGTTGTAGACGCCGACGTCCCAGAAACTGCGACCGCCGCTCTCGCGGTACACGCGCAGGGCGCGCCCTTCGCCGCCGTTGTAACCGGCCAGCGACAGTTCGATGTTGTTGTCGAGCTGGGCCATGCGCTCGGTCAGGTACTGCGCTGCGGCATCCGCGGATGCCGCGGGGTCGTAACGGGTGTCGAAACCGGTGCCGTCGTTGCCCAGGCCGAAGCGGCGGCCGGTGGCCGGCATGAACTGCAGCGGCCCGACCGCGCCCGCGCGCGAACCCGCATGCACCTTGCCGTTGGACTCCTTGGCCATGATCCCGAACAGCAGCGCCTCCGGCAGGCCGTGGCGCTTGAATGCCGGCGACATCAGGTGCTGCATGTAGCGGTAGTTCTCGTAACTGTCCATCAGCGACGGGCGCATGTCGGTCAGCCAGCGGCGGATGCCGGCCTGCACCGCCGGATTGAACTGGACCATGCGCACGAAGCGCTGGCCTTCATCGCTCAGCAGCGCAGACGCATCGGCGCTTCCCGGCACGTTGCCCGTGGCCAGGTCGCCCTCGTCGATCGGATCCTCGTCCTCGCTGTCCGGATCGCCGTCGTCCGCTTGCGGGGTGGCCTTGAGCAGGCGCTCGTAGGTGGCCAGCATCTTCGGCAGTTCGCAGCCCTTTTGCTTCGCGCAGGCCGCGACCACCGCCTGCATCTCGGTCAAGGCCGCGGCGGGGACGGCGCCATCGGTGTCCTCGTCCTCGGCCAGCAGGGCATCGCGATAGCGCTTCTCGGCGGCATCCATCCGCTGCTGCAAGGTCGCCGCGGCGGCAAGGTCACGCTTGGATTGCGCCTGCGCAACCGGCGCGGACGTGGCGGCAAGCAGGACGACGGCGAAGGCGGCAAGCGCGGGCAGTGGGCGAACGGGCATCAGCAATGGGCAACTCGCGTGGGGAACGGCAGGGTAGCCGCCGCGCAAGCGCCGGGGCAACCTGCCGCAGGTCACGGGAAGGCATGCCGCATCGCATAGAATCGGCACGCGCCGCATTCACGTTCGCGCCGGCGACACGTCGCCCCCAACCTCCGCACAGGAACAGGCATGGATCCGATCCTCGTAGGCAAGGCCGTCACCACCGAAACCAGCGGCAATGTCTTCCTGTTGCCGAAGTACGGCAACCGCCACGGCCTGATCGCCGGGGCGACCGGCACCGGCAAGACGGTCACCCTGATGACCCTGGCCGAGGGCTTCAGCCGGATCGGCGTGCCGGTCTTCCTGGCCGACGTGAAGGGCGACGTGGCCGGGCTGGCGGTGGCGGGCACGGCGAGCGAGAAGCTGCAGCAGCGCATCGACCTGATGGGCATCAGCGATTACCGCAACGAGGCCGCGCCGGTGGTGTTCTGGGATCTCTGGGGCAAGCTGGGCCATCCGGTACGCACCACCGTCAGCGAGATCGGCCCCACCCTGCTCTCGCGCATCCTGGAGTTGAACGAAACCCAGGCCGGCGTGCTCGACATCGTGTTCAAGCTGGCCGACGACCGCGGCCTGCTGTTGCTCGACCTCGACGACCTGCGCGCGCTGCTCGGCCTGATCGCCGACGAGCGCAAGGACATCAGTACCTCGTATGGCCTGGTCAGCACGCCGTCGATCGGCGCGATCCAGCGCGCCTTGTTGCGCCTGGAGCAGGAAGGCGCCGACATGTTCTTCGGCGAGCCGGCGCTGGAGCTCAGTGACCTCATGCGCACGACCACCGACGGCCGCGGCGTGGTCAACATCCTCGCCGCCAACCAGCTGATCCTGAAGCCCAAGCTGTACTCCAGTTTCCTGCTGTGGCTGCTGTCGGAACTGTTCGAGAACCTCCCGGAAGTCGGCGACCTCGACAAGCCGAAGCTGGTGTTCGTGTTCGACGAAGCGCACCTGCTGTTCGACGACGCGCCGGCCGCGCTGCGCCAGCGCATCGAACAGGTCGTGCGACTGATCCGCTCCAAGGGCGTAGGCGTGTACTTCTGCTCGCAGTTCCCCGACGACGTGCCCGACGAGATCCTCGGTCAGATGGGCAACCGCTTCCAGCACGCGCTGCGCGCCTTCACCCCGCGCGACCAGAAGGCAGTGAAGACAGCGGCCGAAACCTTCGTCGCCAATCCCGCGCTCGACGTGGCCGCCACGATCTCGCAACTCGGCACCGG
>DAOOCX010000021.1:18407-26171 GCA_035408605.1 Thermomonas sp.
ATGAAGTACGACAACCGCATCGACCGCGACTCCGCCGCCGAACTGCTGGCGAAGAAGGCCGAGGCCAAGGTTGCCCAGGCCGAGGCGCCGCCGGCCAAGACCCGCGACCAGGACGACGCCGAGCAGGGTGGCTTCGGTGGCGCCGTCAAGGACGCGGTGTTCGGCACCAAGCGCCGGCAGGGCATGATCGAGACCATGGCCAAGCAGACCACCCGCACGATCGGCGCCAAGCTGGGCAACCAGATCGTTCGCGGCATCCTGGGCAGCATCTTCGGCGGCAAGCGCTGATCGACGACGCGCGCTCCGCTATCACCCCCCATCCATCATCCGGATATCGTCAGCAATGAGGCTTTCCATGAATCGCACCCTCCTGGCCATCGCGCTCGCCGCCACCCTCGCCGCCACCGCCGGCTGCAAGCCCGACGAAGCCGCCGAGGCCGCTGCCGCGCCGGCCGTCGCCGCCGCTCCCGTCAATGCGGTGACCGAGGTCGTCGACCAGGGTTCGCCCGCAGGCGACGTCAAGGGCTTCGACATCAAGGCGTTCGCCGGCACCTACGGCGGAACCCTGCCTTGCGCGGACTGCCCGGGCATCGACAGCACCATCGCGTTCACGCCGGAAGGCACCTACACGCTGAGCGAAACCTACCAGGACACGGACAAGAGCAGCTTCCTGTCCAAGGGCACCTGGTCGCTGCGCGGCGACGGCAAGGCCGTGCTGCTGGATCCGGAGGACAAGGACGAATACGACCGCAGCTTCAGCATCGTCTCGCCGACCGAACTGCGCGCGCTGGACCAGCAGGGCAAGCCGATCGACAGCACGCTCGACTACAGCCTCAAGCGCAAGTAAGCATGGGGCGCTGGCGCCCGCCCGCGGCGGGCAGCACCGCGCTGGTCACCCGCGAGGGGCACGACCGGCTGAAGGCGGAACTGGACGACCTCTGGCGGGTGCGCCGGCCCGAGGTCGTCAAGGCCCTGGCCGCCGCCGCCGCGGAAGGCGACCGCTCCGAGAACGCCGAGTACACCTACCGCAAGAAGCAACTCGGCGAGATCGACCGTCGGGTGCGCTACCTGAGCAAGCGGCTGGAAGCATTGCGCGTGGTCGACGCGGCACCCTCCGATCGCGACTCGGTGTTCTTCGGCGCGGAGGTGACGCTGGAGAACATCGACGATGGCCAGCAGGTCGCCTATCGCATCGTCGGCCCCGACGAGACCGATGCCCGGCGGGGCTGGATCAGCATCGACGCCCCACTCGCCCGCGCCATGCTCAAGAAGCGCGTGGACGACGAATTCGATGCCGTCCTCCCGGGCGGCATCGTCCACTACGCGATCATCGGGATCCGTTACGCGGACTGATCGCGGGTAGGCCCGCCATCGACGTCGGGCGTCCCCACGTCGTCATCGTCGTCCGCCACCCCGCGTTCGCGCGCACGCCGCGCCAACGCCTCGTAGCGATCCTGGAACATCCGCAATTCGTGCTCTTCCAGCTCCTCGAGGTCGAGCAGGCTGTTGTGCGCGCCTCGGGTGGCGCGGATCAATTCATCCAGCTTGATCTGCAGGGCTCGCGCGTCGCGGTTCTGGCTGCTCTGGATCAGAAAGACCATCAGGAAGGTGACGATCGTGGTGCCGGTGTTGATCACCAGTTGCCAGGTATCGCTGAAGCCGAACAGCGGCCCGGTGATGATCCAGACCAGCACCACCAGCAACGCCAGCACGAAACTGGAAGGACTGCCGGCGAAGCGCGAGGCGGCATTCGCCAGGCGGGTGAACCAACGCTGGTGCGCCATGCGGCTTGCTCCCGGACCCAAGCCGCCATCTTCGCCCCGCACGCGCGGAGGTCAAGCGGGGCCCGCGCGGCGCTGGCGGCTCAGTCGTCGTATTCGACTTCGCCGTAGAGATCGTGTTCGTCGCTGCCCATGATCCGAACGCGGGCGAACTCGCCGGGCACCAAGCCGGCCTCGCGGCCATCCTGCACCTGTACCAGGCCGTCGATCTCCGGCGCATCCGCCATCGAGCGCGCGATGGCGAGTTCGCCGTCGATCGCATCCACCAGCACCTGCTGCACCGTGCCCACTTTCGCCGCCAACCGCGCCTCGGAAATCGCCGCCTGACGCTCCATGAAAAGCGCCAGGCGCTCCTGCTTGACCGCTTCGTCAACCGGATCCGGAAGCTCGTTTGCCTTCGCGCCATCCACCGGCGAATAGGCGAACGCACCGACGCGATCGAGTTGGGCTTCGTCGAGGAAGTCCAGCAGCTCCTCGAACTCCGCCTCGGTTTCGCCCGGGAAGCCGACGATGAAGGTGCTGCGGATGGTGAGTTCCGGGCAGGTCGCGCGCCAGCGCTGCACGCGCTCCAGGGTCTTGTCGACCGCACCCGGCCGCTTCATCAGCTTCAGCACGCGCGGGCTGGCGTGCTGGAACGGGATGTCGAGGTATGGAAGGAGCTTGCCGTCCGCCATCAACGGGATGATGTCGTCCACGTGCGGATACGGATACACGTAGTGCAGGCGCGTCCACGCATCGAGTTCGGACAGGCCTTCGCACAACGCCTTCATCCGCGTCTGGTACGTCTTGTCGCGCCAGGTGCGCTCGGCGTACTTGACGTCCACGCCGTAAGCGCTGGTGTCCTGCGACACCACCAGCAGTTCGCGGACGCCGCCGCGCACCAGCTTCTCGGCCTCGCGCAGTACCTCGTCGACCGGGCGCGACACCAGGTCGCCGCGCATCGAAGGGATGATGCAGAAGCTGCAGCGGTGGTTGCAGCCTTCCGAAATCTTCAGGTACGCGTAGTGCTTCGGCGTGAGCTTGAGCCCGTAATCGGGCAACAGGTTGACGAAGGGATCGTGCCGCGGCGGCAGCGCGGTGTGCACCGCGTCCATCACGCTGGCGTAGTCCTGCGGGCCGCTGATCGACAGCACGCCCGGATGCGCCTCGCGGATCACCTCGGCGCGCTTGCCCAGGCAGCCGGTGACGATGACCTTGCCGTTCTCCGCCATCGCCTCGCCGATCGCATCCAACGACTCCGCCACCGCGCTGTCGATGAAGCCGCAGGTGTTGACCACCACCACGTCGGCGTCGTCATAGGCCTGCACCAGGTCGTAGCCCTCGACGCGCAGTTGGGTGAGGATGCGCTCGGAGTCGACCAGCGCCTTGGGGCAGCCGAGGCTGACGAATCCGACTTTGGGTTGTTGCAGGGACATGCGCGGGGCACCACGAAAGGTGCGAAATTATACGGCGGGCATCCCCTGCCCCGGCGGCCTCACCACCTCATCGCGCTCCGCGATCGGAGGACATCATGGGCGAATGGATCCACCTCGATACCGCCGCAGGCCCGGCCCGGGCCTGGCTCGCGCGTCCGGCGAAGCCCCCGCGCGGGTCGGTGATCGTGCTGCAGGAGATCTTCGGGGTGAACGCGCACATCCGCGCGGTGACCGATGGATTCGCTGGACACGGCGTCGTCGCCCTGGCGCCCGCCCTGTTCGACCCGGTCCAGCCGGACGTCGAGCTGGGCTATGGCGATGCCGGCGTCAGCCGTGGCCGCGAACTGGTGTCCGAGTTGGGTACCGATGGCGCCCTGCAGGTGGTCACCGCCGCTGCGCGCTGGCTGCGCGAGGCCGGCCACCATCCCGGCGTGGTCGGCTATTGCTGGGGCGGCTCGATCGCCTTCCTCGCAAATACCCGGCTCGGCCTGCCAGCCGTGAGCTACTACGGCGCACGGACGATGCCGTTCATCGCCGAGCCCGCACGCGCCGCCCTGATGTTCCACTTCGGCGGGCGCGACGCCAGCATCCCGGCGGACGACATCGCCCGCCACCGCGCACTGCAGCCACGGGCCGAGGCCTTCGTCTATCCCGAGGCCGGCCACGCCTTCAACCGCGACATCGACCCGATCCATTTCCACGCGGCGAGCGCCGCGCTGGCACGACGGCGCACACTCGCCTTCCTGGCGGAGCACACCTCATGAACCACTGGCATCTGCACCCGCAACTGGCCGACGACACCACCCCGGTGATCGAACTCGCGCTCTGCGAAGTCCGCCTGATGGACGACGCCAACCACCCGTGGCTGGTGCTGGTACCGCGGGTTCCCGACCTGGTCGAGATCATCGACCTGGATGCCACGCAGCGCGCCCAGCTCACGACGGAAATCGATGTCGCATCGCGCGCGCTCAAGGCGCTGTTCAAGCCGCACAAGCTCAACATCGCCGCGCTTGGCAACCTGGTGCCGCAATTGCACGTGCACGTGATCGCGCGCTACACCGACGACATCGCCTGGCCGCGCCCCGTCTGGGGGGCAGCGAACGCCCGACCCTATGCGCCGGAGGAACTGATCGAGCGGGTGACTGCGCTGCGCGCCGCGCTCGCGGGGTAAGACTCAGGTCTTCGGCAACGTCACGCCAGTCTGCCCCTGGTACTTGCCGCCGCGGTCCTTGTAACTGGTCTCGCAGACGTCGTCGCCATCGGCCTGGAAGAACAGCATCTGCGCCACGCCTTCATTGGCGTAGATGCGTGCCGGCAGCGGCGTGGTATTGCTGAATTCCAGGGTCACGTGGCCTTCCCACTCCGGCTCCAGCGGAGTGACATTCACGATGATCCCGCAGCGCGCGTAGGTGCTCTTGCCCAGGCACACGACAAGCGTGTCGCGCGGGATGCGGAAGTACTCGACGGTGCGCGCCAGCGCGAACGAATTCGGCGGGATGATGCATTCGTCCGCCACCACGTCGACGAAGCTCTTCGGGTCGAAGTGCTTGGGATCGACGATGGTCGAGTTGATGTTGGTGAAGATCTTGAACTCGCGCGAGCAGCGCACGTCGTAGCCGTAGCTGGAGGTGCCGTAGCTGACGATGCGGTGGCCGTCCACCTGCTTGACCTGGCCGGGCTCGAACGGCTCCAGCATGCCGTGCTCCCGGGCCATGCGGCGGATCCAGCGGTCGCTCTTGATGCTCATCGGGTCGGGTCTTGTTGCGGGGACGGGCCCGCGATTCTAACTGGGCGGCCTGCGGCTTCGGGAAGCCGGATCAGCTGCCCAGCAGCGAGGCCATGATCCCGCTGCGCAGCTTCGGGCGCTTGTCGAGCTGGGCAAGCATGGCCCGGGCGATGTCGCGATACGCCTGCGACGGGGCCGCATCCGGCTGCGCCGCCACCATCGGCATGCCGGCATCGCCCTGCTCGCGGATGCCGATCTCCAGCGGCAGCGAGCCCAGCACCGGCACACCGTATTGGGCGGACATGCGCGCGGCACCGCCCTCGCCGAACAGATGCTCGGCATGGCCGCACTGCGTGCAGACGTGTACTGCCATGTTCTCGACCAGGCCGAGCACCGCGATGCCGAGCTTCTCGAACATCTTCAGCGCCTTGCGCGCGTCCAGGGTGGCGATGTCCTGCGGCGTGGTCACGATCACCGCGCCCGCCACCGGGATTTTCTGCGCCATGGTCAGCTGGATGTCGCCGGTGCCCGGCGGCAGGTCGACCACCAGCACGTCGAGATCGCCCCAGCGGGTTTGCTCCAGCAGTTGGGTCAGCGACGAGGTCGCCATCGGCCCGCGCCAGATCATCGGCGTGTCCTGGTCGACCAGCAGGCCGATCGACATCGCCTCGATCCCATGCGCGCGGATCGGCTCGATGGTCTTGCCGTCCGGACTGTCCGGCCGACCCGACAGGCCGAGCATCATCGGGATGCTGGGGCCGTAGACGTCGGCATCCAGCACGCCCACGGCCAGGCCTTCCGCGGCGAGCGCCAGCGCCAGGTTCACGGCGGTCGTGGACTTGCCCACCCCACCCTTTCCGGAGCCGACGGCAATGATGTTGCGGACATGGGGCAGCGGCTTGAGTTCGCCCTGGACGGCGTGGGGGGTGAGGCGGGGCATGGGGGACGCCTTGCTGCGGGGCGGCAAGTCTAGCGCCGACTGACATCCGGATCGTGCAGGTCGTGGTGCCTGATGTGCCATTGGATCAGAAGCGCACATGCCTCATGGTCGCCGACCTGCTCGACCTGGATCCTCCGTTCGCGACCGCGGGCATCGGCAGCGACGGCTGCCCGGGCCATCGATGCAACCTGTCGTTCGGGCGCAAGGCTTGATGGGCGAGGGCCGGTGACAAGCCTCCGTGAAGAAGCGGCCCGGCGACCAACAGTCCCGGTTGTGAAACAGGCAAGTCTCGGACTGCATACGGCTGCGCGGCTCTGGCACATGCTTCGAGTGATATCCGTGGTCAACCGCCGGCATTCCGTGTGGCGTACTCGTTAATTTGGTGTTACGTTCAGGTGGCCAACCGATTGGTAACTCGCAAGTCCATGTATTTGCTCACATTTTTGAAGGAGACCTGAATGACCGCTCGCCAACGCCGACTTATCCAACGAAGCCCCTTGACACTCGCGCTCGCCGCCGCGCTCTTTTTGCCGGTTGCGCATGCACAGGACCAGGCCTCGCAGGATCAGTCCGCCGCTACCGCCGACCAGAAGCCGAAGGACCTCGACAAGGTCACGGTCACCGGCTCGCTGATCCCGCAAACCACGCTGGAAACCTTCACCCCGGTCACCATCATCTCGGCCGAGGACATCCAGGCGCGCGGCTTCAACAACGTCGCTGAAGTGCTGCAGAAGAGCTCGTTCGCAACCGGTGGCGTGCAGAACAACCAGAGCTCCGCATCGTTTACCCAAGGCGCCGAGACCCTGAGCCTGTTCGGCCTTCCGTCCGGCTACGTGAAGTACCTGATCGACGGCCGTCCGATGGCCAACTACCCGGCGCTGTACAACGGCTCCGACGTGTTCAACAACATCAGTGGCATCCCGGTCGAGTTGGTCGAGCGCATCGAGATCCTGCCGGGCGGCCAGTCCTCGCTGTACGGCTCGGACGCGATCGCCGGCGTAGTCAACATCATCCTGAAGAAGAACATCGATGGTGGCGTG
The DNA here is from genome assembly GCA_035408605.1 of Thermomonas sp. GTDB lineage: Bacteria > Pseudomonadota > Gammaproteobacteria > Xanthomonadales > Xanthomonadaceae > Thermomonas. Next base: position 25,310 of record DAOOCX010000021.1, read on the forward strand.
GTCACCGCGCGCCTGGGCGGTTACGACGAGGGCGGTGGTCGCAGCGGCCGCATCAGCCTCGCCGACAGCTTCAGCAGCAAGGACGGGCGCTGGAATACGCTGGTCGGCATCCAGGCCGAGAAGAACGATCCGGTCTGGGGCTACCAGCGCGACCTGACCCGCCAGTTCAACACCGATGCCTACAACGGTGCCGCCCCGCTGGCGAGCCGCGACTGGCTGGTCTACAGCCCGTTCACCAGCTACAAGTTCCTGGATCCCTCGAACTGCGCGAACGTGTCCGCCGGCTTCGACGGGAGCGTCGGATTGCAGACCCGCCCCGGCTTCGGCGACGAGAAGTATTGCGGTTCGATGACGACCCCCGGCTACCGCACCCTGAAGAACAGCAAGGACGGGATCCAGCTCTATACCCACACCACGTTCGACTTCAACGACCTGGCCCAGGGCTACGCCGACGTCCTGCTGAGCCGCGAGAAGGTCCGTTACCACATCGGCTCGGGATACACCTGGTGGGGCACCAGCGTCGGCTGGGGCTACTTCTACGACCCCCGCGTCGGCACGGGTGTTGCCGATGCCTATGGCGAACTGATCTGCGGTGATGATCCGGATTGTCTGGCATCGTTGCCCCCGGGCGACCTGCTCAACCTGCAGCGCGCCTTCACCCCGGAGGACATGGGCGGCTGGGAAAACACGATGGACGAGAACAAGAGTTCGTCCTACTCGGTCACGCTCGGCGTGAACGGCACCCTGAGCGAGGATTCCAACTGGGATTACGACGTCAGCCTGACCCGCACCCATTACAAGCTCAACGAAATCAGCCTGGCCCGCCTGGCCGACCCGATCAACAACTACTTCCAGCAGCACG
>DAOOCX010000022.1:0-25986 GCA_035408605.1 Thermomonas sp.
ATCTTCGCCGCCGGCCTGGGCGAGCGCATGCGCCCGCTGACCGACACCACGCCGAAACCGTTGCTTGAAGTCGGCGGCAAGCGCCTCATCGAATGGCATCTCGAAAAGCTCGCCGCGATCGGCGTGGACGATGTCGTGATCAACATCTCCTGGCTGGCGGATCAGTTCCCGGCCACGCTGGGCGACGGATCGCACTGGGGCCTGCGCATCGTCTACTCGCACGAAGGCGACACCCCGCTGGAAACCGGCGGCGGCATGTGGAATGCCTTGCCACTGCTCGGCGACGATCCGTTCCTGCTGGTCAATGGCGACGTCTGGACCGACGTCGATTTCGCAGGCCTGCCACGCGCACCGATCGGCCTCGCCCATTTGGTGATGGTGGATCGCCCGCCGCAGGCCACGCATGGCGACTTCGCCCTGGACGACGCCGGCTTCGTCCGTGCCGATGGCGCGCATCGCCTGACCTATTCCGGCATCGGGGTGTACCGGCCGCAGTTGTTCGAGGGTTGGCACCAGATCGTGCAAGCCCCCGCCATCGTCAACGGCAAGCCCAGGTTCCCGCTGGCACCGCTCCTGCGGGCACACATGGCCGACGGCCGCATCACCGGCCAACACCACCGCGGGCGCTGGACCGATGTCGGCACGCCGGAACGCCTGGCCAGGCTGGACGCGGAGCTGCGCGGCGGCTGAGCACGATGCGCTACCCTTGCCACCCCACGCACGCATGGCACCACGATGTCCGACCCGCAGACCCAGTTCGCCGAACTCAGCAACGCCTTCCTTGCCCTGGCCAACCAGAAGTTGACCTCGGACAACCACACCCAGGTCTCGATGGCGCTGCTGGCCGCGGCCGCGCGCTTCAACGCCCACGTCGTGGCTGCGGCCTGCGGCAACGCGGAGCGCGCGCGCGCCGAGGCGCCCAAGGCGAGCGCCTTCCTGGTCGGTCAATTCGAGAAGAGCCTGGCAGCGAACCTGGGCGAGTACATCGCCAACTACGACGCCAACCTGCAGCGCAGCGGCCTAGGGCACAACTGAGTCGGCGCCCTCCGCGCCCAGCACCTGGCGGAGGAAGGGCACGGTCAGGCGACGCTGCGCCGCCAACGAGGCCCGATCCAGGCGTTCGAACAGCGCGGTGAGGGTGCCGAGGTCGCGACTGCAACGGCGCAGCATCCAGTCCAGCGCGGCGTCATCGAAATCCAGGCCCCGCGCGGCGGCACGCTGGCGCAGCAACTCCGCACGCGCGCCGTCATCCAGCACCGGCAGGCTCCACCGCGTGCATTGCGACAGGCGCGAGCGCAGGTCGGGCAGGACCAGCGGCAAGGCGTCGGGTCCGGCAGACGCGGCATACAGCAGGCTGCGACCGGCATCGCGCAGGCGGTTGTGCAGGTCGAACAGGGCGACTTCGTCCTCGCGATGACCGGCGATCGCATCGACATCGTCCACTGCCACAAGGTCCGCATCCAAGCCCTCGCTGGCGACGCGCAGGCGTCCGCGCACGTTCCCCAGCGGTAGATACGCGGCCTGCTTGCCCAGGCTGGTGGCGAGCGTGCAGGAACCAAGCAGCAAGTGGGTCTTGCCGGTCGCAGCCGCCCCTTGCAGGTAAAGCGCATCGACCATGTCGCCGCTCGCCAGTGCCCGTAGTTGTTCGAGCAAGCCTTCGGGAGCACGCAGGTAACGCTCCAGCCGCTGGTCCGGCAGTGCGCGCAGGGCGAGCGGCAACTGCGGGCCGAGCCTATCGTCCACCAGCATGTTGTCCACCGCCATCTCAGGCCGCAGGCGGTTCGCCATCACGTGCAGTCGCGACCGGATGCACGTCGGTGGCAACCACGATCGCCGGACTCTCGCCCGCGTACAGGCGACTCTGCCGATAGCGTTCCTGCGCGTAGCGCAGCAGCACGTTGACCACCGCCGCCACCGGCAGGGCCAGCAGCATGCCGAGGAAACCGAACAGGCTGCCGCCGGCCATCACCGCGAAGATCACCGCCATCGGGTGCAGGCCGATGCGGTCGCCGACCAGCTTGGGCGTGAGCCAGTAGCTCTCGATGACCTGGCCGATGGTGAACACCACCGCCACGCCGGCCAGGTGCTGCCAGTCGCCGAATTGCACCAGCGCGGCGGTCCCGCCGAACACCACGATCGCCGCCGGGCCCAGGTAGGGCACGAAGGTGAGCAGGCCGGCGATGACGCCGATCAGGATGCCCAGGTTCAGGCCCACCAGCGACAGGCCGACCGCATACAGCACGCCGAGGATCAGCATGACCAGCATCTGCCCGCGCAGGAAGCCGCCGAGCACCGCATCGGATTCGCGGGTCAGCCTGGCCACCGTCTCGTAGTGGTCGCGCGGCACCAGCAACCCGACGCGCTCGACCAGCAGGTCCCAGTCGCGCAGGAAGAAGAACGCCAGCACCGGCAGCAGCACGATGTTGGCGATCCAGCCGAGCAGGGCGAAGCCCGAGCGCGAGACGTAGCCCAGCGCCGTCGCGGCGATGCCGCCTGCGCTCTCCCAATGCTCGCGCACCAACTGGATCAGCCGTTCCGGGTCCAGCCACGAGACGATCTGCAGCCCGGTGCGTTGCTCCACCCACGGCAGCGCGGTGCCGACCAGCCAGTCGCGGTAGTTCGGCAGCGACTCCACCAGGGTGACGATCTGCTGTTCCAGCAGCGGCACCAGCACGATCAGCGCGATCACCAGCACCAGGGTCATCGCGCTGAACACCAGGATCACCGCGTTGTTGCGCTTGAAGCCCTTTGCCTCCAAGCGGTCGACCATCGGGTCGCCCAACCAGCCCAGCAGCGCGGCGAACACGAACGGGCTGAGGATCGGTGCCAGCAGCCACACCACCCACAGCACGCCGAGGCCCAGTGCGGTCCACTGCACGCGCCGGTAGAAGGTCGCGATGGCGGCCAGGTCGTTGTCGGGATGCATGCTCAGTCCAGGCGGAAGGTGGCGACTTGCGGCGCCACGGCGTCGCCGTCGGCGTCATCGCTGCGCTCGCCTGCGGAGACGGTGGACAGGACCTCGCCGCGATCCGCGTATTTCGCGAAATTGGCGATGCCGGTGGCCAGTTCGAGGTCGAGTTCCAGCACGTCCGCCGATGCCGACACCGGGGTGACCCGCTTCACGATCGACACGCCTTCCAGGTAACCGGCGAGGCGCAGGTAATCGTCGGCGCTGTCGATGCCGAGGACGCGCACCCGGTAACGTCCCGGTGGACCGCCGCTGCCGGCCTTGGCGTAGCGCTTGAATAGCGCGTCCGCCGCGCCATCCGCGCCGCCGGCCATCGCCCGGCGCGCATCCGGGTGCTTGGTCTGCCACTTCGACAGCACCTTGCCCTTGTCGACGAAGATCCAGTCGGCGACCCAGCCGCCCGCGCCGCGCTGCAGCTTGCCGAGCAGTTGCATCGGCGGGCTGTAACGCTTGGACAGCGACGCGATCGCGGCGGTGTCTCCACGCCAGATTGCCCCGACCGCGGCTTGCTCCGCCGCGCTGCCGGAGGGCAGGCCCAAGGCATAGCCGCGCTGCTTGGCCTGGTCGAGCACCGCGCGCGCGGCATTCACCTGTGCCAGCGCCACCAGCCGCGGGCCCGTGCCGTCGTCGATGCCCAGCCACAGCACCGGCTTCGGGCGCGGCAACGGCCAACTGGGCAGGCCCAGCATCTGGATCAGGCCGTCCACCTCGTCGCGCTTGAAGCGCACCACCAGGGTGGTCTGGAAACTCGGCGCGCCGGTGGCGGACACGCCTTCGTCCTGGCGGTAGTCGTAACTGGCGACATGGGCCTTGGCCCTGGCCAGTTCGTCGCGCACGCCGGGCTGCTGGGCGACGCCCCGGTCGCCGGTGGCATTGGCCAGCACCTGCGCCAGTGCGCGTCCGAACGCGCCGTTGCGCTCGCCATCGGTCTGGTTGCGCACCGCGACCTCGGCCTCGTAGGCGCCCGTGGCGGCGGCACGATCGCCCTCCACGCGCTGGGCCAGTGCCGGCACGCAGGCGAGCAACCACAGGCAGGCCGCCACCAGGCCAACCAACCCCCATCGTCCGCTTGCTTGCGGCATCGCTCGCATCGCCAATCCTTGCCCGGAATCCATGTCCTGCGCCCGAAATGGTGCCGCAGCGCGGCGGGCACGTCCATGACCGCGCCGTCGCCAGCATGAATGCGGCTGCTAAAATCGACGTTTCCCGCGCCCGTGAGCCCGCCGTGACCGCCCACCAGACTCCCGCTGCCAATGGCCTCACCTATCGCGATGCCGGCGTCGACATCGATGCGGGCAACGAGGTCGTCGAGCGCATCAAACCATTGGTCAAGCGCACGATGCGCCCGGAGGTGCTCGGCGGCGTGGGCCTGTTCGGCGGCCTGTTCGACCTGGCCGGGCGCTACCGGGAACCGGTACTCGTGTCCGGCACCGACGGGGTGGGCACCAAGCTGATCCTGGCCAAGCAGCTGAACCGCCACGACAGCATCGGCCAGGACCTGGTGGCGATGTGCGTGAACGACGTGCTGGTCCAGGGCGCGGAACCGCTGTTCTTCCTCGACTACTTCGCCACCGGCAAGCTCGACGTCGAGACCACGGTGCAAGTGGTTGCCGGCATCGCCAAGGGCTGCGAGATCGCCGGCTGCGCGCTGATCGGCGGCGAGACCGCGGAAATGCCCGACATGTACCCGCCCGGCGAATACGACCTGGCCGGGTTCACCGTCGGCGCGGTGGAGAAGTCGAAGCTCATCGACAGCAGCAAGGTTCGTGCGGGTGACGTGCTGATCGGCATCGCATCCAGTGGCCCGCACTCCAACGGCTATTCGCTGGTGCGCAAGATCCTGCAGCGCGCGGGAACCCCACTGGATCTCGACCTCGGTGGAGTGACGCTGGCCGACGCGCTGATGGAACCCACCCGCATCTACGTCAAGCCGGTGCTGGAGCTGCTGGCCAGGCACGACCTCCATGCGATGGCCCACGTCACCGGCGGCGCGCTGGTGGAGAAGATCATCCGGGTGGTGCCGAAGGACTTCGGCCTTGAGATCGACACCTCCAGCTGGCCGCTCCCCGCGGTGTTCGACTGGCTGCAGCGCGAAGGCAACGTGGCCCGCGAGGAAATGTGGCGCACCTTCAACTGCGGGATCGGCTACGTGCTGATGGCAGCGCCCGCCGATGTGGCCGCGATCGAAGCCGACCTCGACCGGCTGGGCCTGGCCCACTGGCAAATCGGCCAGGTCGTGCCCGCCGGCGAAGGCGAACGCCTGCGCATCGGCTGAGTGCGATGACGACCACGAAAAGGGTCGCCTTCGGGCTCACCCTCGCCGTGTTCGCGGCCAGCTGGATCGCCCCGCGCTGGCCGCTCGAGCAGGCCCTGCACAGCAGCCTGACCGTGCTTGGCCTCGCCTGGCTGTGGCGGCACGACCGCCGCTGGCCATTGCGCCCGCTGCACTTCGCACTGGTCTGCGGCTTCGTCATTGCCCACAGCATCGGTGCGCGCTGGCTTTACTCGAACGTGCCGTACGACGCCTGGCTGCAGGCGGCCATCGGCTGGTCGCCCACCGCGACCTTCGGCTGGGAGCGCAACCATTTCGACCGTTTCATCCATCTCGCCTTCGGCCTCTGTTTCGCACCGCCGACCTGGGCCTGGCTCCGCCAGCGGTGGCCCGGGCTCGCGTCGAGCCAGGGCTTTGCGCTCGCGGTGGTGCTGGTCATGTGCACCAGCCTGGCCTACGAATGGCTGGAATGGGCCATTGCGCTCGCCCTCTCGCCGGAGGCCGCGGAGGCCTACAACGGCCAGCAGGGCGATCCATGGGATGCGCACGCCGACATGCTGTTGGCCACGCTCGGCGCATTGCTGGCCTGGCCGCTGGGACGCACCCGGTCCACGGGGGCAACGCCATGACCATCCGCATCGCGGTGCTCGCCTCCGGTCGCGGCAGCAACCTGGAGGCCATCCTGCAGGCGATCGCAACAGGCCAATTGGATGCCGAGGTGATCGGCGTCTTCTCCGACAAGCCCGAGGCACCTGCCCTCCAGCGCGTGCCGCCAGCTGCTCGCTGGTCGCGCGACGCGAAGGCATTCCCGGATCGCGCCTCGTTCGATGCCGCGCTGGCCGATGCCGTCGCGGCATCGCGGCCGGACTGGGTCGTCTGCGCGGGCTACATGCGCATCCTCGGCGAGGCCTTCGTGCAGCGGTTCCGGGGACGCCTGCTGAACATCCATCCGTCGCTGTTGCCGAAGTACCGGGGCCTGCAAACCCACGCGCGTGCACTGCAGGCCGGCGATGCCGAGCATGGCGCCAGCGTGCATTTCGTGGTCCCGGAACTCGATGCGGGCACCGTGATCATGCAGGCGGTGGTTCCCGTGCTGGCCGGCGATGCCCCCGACACGCTCGCCGCACGCGTCCTGCAGGTCGAACACCCCTTGCTGGTCGCGGCCTTGCAACTGGTGGCAGCGGGCCGCATGTCTGAACAGGATGGCGTTGCCTGGCTGGATGGTCAGCCCCTATTTACGCCCCTGCGGCTACAGTTCGCCGCCCCATGAATGACGCTGGCCCGGTGCATGCCGGCCCCCAGCGCGACAGCGAAGACCCCATGAAGACTTCCCGCCTCGCCACCGTGTTCGCCACCTTGCTGCTCGCCACCGCCCCGGCGTGGGCGGTCAAGCCGTTCGCAGCGGAGTACGAAGCGAACATCAAGGGCACCCTGCAGGCCGATGCGCAGATGACCCTGTCCTCGGCCGGTGCGGACCGCTGGAACTACGTCCTGAGTGTGACCAGCCCGGTCGCGTCGGTGCGCCAGGCCACCGTGTTCGAGGATCGCGGCGGCGACTGGCGCCCGCTCTCCGGCACCGATACCACCCAGATGCTGATGAAGAAGTCGCAGAAGAACGCGACCTATGACTGGGGCGCGGGGGAGGCACGCTGGAACGGCGACGTGAAGGCCGATCGCGCCGGGCCGGTGAAGCTGCAGAGCGGCGACCTGGACGCGATGCTGCTCAACCTGGCCATCGTCCGCGACGTGGCCGCGGGCAAGCCGCTCAACTACCGCATGGTCGACAACGGCGTGATCCGCGCGCAGACCTACCAGAACCTGGGCAAGGAGACGGTCACGGTCGGCGGTCAGCCGCGCAGCGCCACCAAGGTCAGCCGCAGCACCGAGAACAAGCAGGTGATCGTGTGGGTGGTGGATGGCCTGCCGGTGCCGGCGCGGATCCTGCAGAAGAAGGACGGCAAGGACGAACTCGACCTGGTCCTGAAATCGGTGCGCTGAATCCCATCGCCCGCCACAAACGAAAAGCCCCGCGATGCGGGGCTTTTTTGTGCGCGCATGTGCCGGGCAATCAATCGATCCGGCGAATGCTCGCACCCAGTGCCGACAACTTCGCTTCGATGTTCTCGTAGCCGCGATCCAGGTGGTAGATGCGATCGATGACGGTGTCGCCATCGGCGACCAGCCCGGCCAGGATCAGCGAGGCCGACGCGCGCAGGTCGGTCGCCATCACCGGCGCGCCACTGAGCGCCTCGCTGCCGCGCACCACCGCGGTATGCCCATCCACGCGGATGTCCGCGCCCAGGCGGACCAGTTCGTTCACGTGCATGAAGCGATTCTCGAAGATCGTCTCGTTGATCACGCCAACGCCATCTGCCACGCAGTCCAGCGCCATGAACTGCGCCTGCATGTCGGTGGGGAATGCGGGGTGCGGGGCAGTGGTGAGGTTCACCGCGCGCGGCCGTTTGCCCTGCATGTCCAGGGTAATGCGGTCGCCGTCGATGCCGATGTCTGCGCCGGCCTCGCGCAGTTTGTCGAGCACCGCGTCCAGCGTGTCGGGGCGGGCATGGGTCGCGGTGACGCGGCCACCGGTCATCGCCGCAGCGACCAGGAATGTGCCGGTCTCGATGCGGTCGGCGATCACCGCGTGTTCGCAGCCCTGCAGCGCGTCCACGCCTTCGATCACGATCCGCGAGGTGCCCGCACCTTCGATCCTGGCGCCCATCGCGACCAGGCAATCGGCCAGGTCGACGATCTCCGGCTCCATCGCCGCGTTTTCCAGCACGGTGGTGCCTTCCGCAAGCGCGGCGGCCATCAGCACGTTCTCGGTCGCGCCCACGCTGACCAGTTCGAACACATGCCGCGCGCCTTTCAAACGACCATTGCTGCGCGCCTTGATGAAGCCATGGTCGACGCTGATCTCCGCACCCAGCGCCTGCAGGCCCTTGATGTGCAGGTCGACCGGGCGCGATCCGATGGCGCAGCCGCCGGGCAACGAGACCTCGGCATCGCCGAACTTCGCCAGCAACGGCCCCAGCACCAGCACCGAGGCGCGCATAGTCTTGACCAGCTCATAGGGCGCGATGTGGCTGTTGACGCTGCGCGGGTCGACGGTCATCGCATCGCCCTCGTGGACGATGCCGGCGCCCAGGCCAGCGAGCAGCTTGGCGGTGGTGAACACGTCGTGCAGGCGCGGCACGTTGGTGATCCGCACCGGCGCATCGGCCAGCAGGGTGGCGCAGAGGATCGGCAGTACGGCGTTCTTGGCGCCGGAAATGCGGACGTCGCCCTCGAGCCTGGCGCCACCGGTGACCACGATCTTCTGCATCAGGCGGCCGCCTCCGCCGGGGTGACGGTGCGCAGCTGCAACGCATGGATCTCGCCACCCATCTTCTCGCCCAGGGTGGCGTAGACCATGCGGTGACGGGCCAGCGGCAGCTTGCCGGCGAACGCCTCGCTCACCACGGTCGCCTCGAAGTGGACGCCGTCTTCGCCCTGCACCTCGGCGCGGGCGCCGGGCAGGCCGGCCTTTTCAAAGCCCGTCTCGATCATCTGGCGGATGCTGTCGGCGTTCATGGCGTATGCGGTGCGCTCAAGTAAACTGAACGACCGAGTTTAGCGGAATCCCTAGTGCCCCAGCCCGCCCACGCCAATGACTTCGATTTCGCCGCCAGCGGGCGTCGCGTGTTCGCGGTCGAGGCCGATGGCCTGGCGGCCGTCGCCGGGCGCATCGACGGGGCGTTTTCTGCCGCCTGCCGGGCGATCCTGGCCAGCCGCGGCCGGGTCGTCTGCTGCGGCATGGGCAAGTCCGGCCACGTGGCCCGCAAGATCGCGGCGACCCTGGCATCGACCGGCACCCCCGCGTTCTACGTGCACCCGGGCGAGGCCGCCCACGGCGACCTGGGCATGGTCACCGATGCCGACATCGTGCTGGCGCTGTCGTACTCCGGCGAAAGCGACGAGGTGCTGCTGCTGTTGCCGGCGCTCAAGCGCCAGGGTAACGCCGTCATCGCGATGACCGGCCGTGAGCAGTCCACCCTCGCCCGCGAAGCCGACATCCACCTGGACGTCAGCGTCCCCGCCGAAGCCTGCCCGCTGGCGCTGGCGCCCACCTCCAGCACCACCGCCTCGCTGGCGATGGGCGATGCGCTCGCCGTGGCCTTGCTGGAGGCGCGCGGCTTCACCGCCGACGATTTCGCCCGCTCGCATCCGGCCGGCGCACTGGGCCGGCGCCTGTTGCTGCACATCACCGACGTCATGCATGCCGGCGACGATGTCCCGAAGGTCGGCCCGGATGCCAGCGTCAGCGAGGCGCTGGTCGAGATGAGCCGCAAGCGCCTGGGCATGACCGCCGTCGTGGATGCCGACGACCGCCTGCTCGGCCTCTACACCGACGGCGACCTGCGCCGCAGCCTGGACGACGAACACGTCGACCTGCGCGGCACCCGCATCGACGCGGTGATGACCCGCGCGCCGCGCACCATCGACGCCGACGCCCTGGCGGTGGAGGCCGCGCAACTGATGGAAACCCACAAGATCAATGCCCTGCTCGTCGTCGACGGCGAGCACCGGGTGGTCGGCGCACTGAACATCCACGACCTGCTGCGCGCGCGGGTGGTGTGATGACGATGCCCGCCTACCCCGCCGACGTCCTCGAACGTGCGAAGAAGATCAGGCTGATCGGCTTCGATGTCGACGGCACCCTGACCGACGGTCGCCTGTTCTACGGCACGGACGGCCACGAGGCCAAGTCCTTCCAGGTGCTGGACGGCCTCGGTTTCACCCTACTGCGGCATGCCGGCATCGAGACGGCCCTGGTCACCGCGCGGATCAGCGAAGTCGTGGAACGCCGCGGCCGCGAATTGCAGGTCAAGCACATCCACACCCACGAGCGCAGCAAACTTGCCTGCATGCAGCGCATCGCGACGGACATGGGCATCGGCATGGACGAAGTGGCGTTCGTCGGCGACGACCTGCCGGACCTGGCCACGATGCGCAACGTCGGCCTCGCGATCGCCCCGGCGAATGCCCACCACTGGGTGCTGCCGGCCGCGCACTGGGTCACCCCGCGCCGCGGCGGCGAAGGCGCCGGACGCGATGCCTGCGACCTGCTGCTGCATGCGCAGGGCCATGTCGAGGGCATCCTGGCCCACGGGGAACATCCGTGACCCACAGCCCCATCAGCTGGCGTACCGGCCTGACCATCGCCCTGCTGCTCGGCGCGATCGCCAGTGGTTGGTCGGTCTGGCAGCAATCGCGGCCGGTCGACGACGGCGTGCTCAAGACCCGTCCCGACTACGTGCTGCGCGACTTCGAGATCACCTCGCTGGACAAGCAGGGCAAGGAATCCTTCACCCTGCGCGGGCCGGTGCTGCAGCGCGATCCCGCCGACAAGACCATGGAACTGGACACACCGCTGTTCCTGGTCCCGGATCGGCAGAACCGGTACTGGCAGGTCAGCGCCAGGCACGGCGTGGTCCCGGCCGACGGCAGCCAGTTGCAGTTGCGTGGCCAGGTGCTGGCGACCAGCCCAGCCGATGCGCCGCCGGCCACCCGCATCGAGACCGAACAGCTCAACCTGTTCCCCGGCGAGAACCGGGCGACCTCGTCCGCCGCGGTCGCGATCACCCGCCCCGGCCTTACAATGAATGGCCATGGCATGCAGGCGGACTTCGACCGCCAGCAAATCTCCCTCCTGTCGCAGGTGCGTACCCGTTATGTCCCCCAGCGCTAAGTCCACCGCCACGCTGCTGTCCACCGCGGTCCTTCTCCTCGCCGCCGGCATTGCCGATGCGCGCACCTCCGACCGCAACAAGCCGATGGACATCGAGGCCGCCCACCAGGTCTGCGGCCTGGGCGCCAACGACAGCTGCACCTACACCGACGTGACCATGACCCAGGGCAGCCTGCGGATCCGTGCGGCCAAGGCGGTGATCCAGCAGGTCAACGGCGACATGAGCCGGGTCCAGATGAGCGGCGGGGTCACCCTCAGCCAGCAGCTCGACGACGGCACCGACTTCGATTCGAAGTCCTCCGCCGTGGACTACGACCTGCGCAATGAAACCGTGGTGTTCACCGGCAACGTGGCGATCACCCAGCAGCGCGGCACCCTCAACGGCGAACGCGTGGTCTACAACATGAAATCGGGCCAGGTCGAAAGCGGTGGCACCGGCAACGGCCGGGTCAAGATGCGCATCCTGCCGAAGAGCGCGCAAGGCGCGGCGGCCAAGGCGGAAGGCTGATGCTGGTTGCCGAGGGCCTGCGCAAGCGCTACCGCTCGCGTGAAGTGGTGCGCGACTTCGGGCTGACCCTCAACGCCGGCGAAGTGGTCGGCCTGCTCGGCCCCAACGGCGCGGGCAAGACCACCTGCTTCTACATGATCGTGGGCCTGGTCCCGGCCGATGCCGGCCGCATCGTGCTGGATGGCGTCGACATCACCGACCGCCCGATGTACGCCCGCGCGCAACTCGGCGTGGGCTACCTGCCGCAGGAACCCTCGGTGTTCCGCAAGCTCAGCGTGGCCGACAACATCCGCCTGGTGCTGGAACTGCGCCCGGACCTCGACGACGACGCTCGCGAAACCGAGCTGTCCGCCCTGCTCGACGAACTGCAGATCAACCATGTCGCCGACCAGGCCGGCGCCAGCCTGTCCGGCGGCGAGCGCCGGCGCGTGGAGATCGCCCGGGCCCTGGCCGGCAAGCCGCGCATGATCCTGCTCGACGAGCCGTTCGCCGGCGTCGACCCGATCTCGGTGCACGAGATCCAGCGCATCGTGCGGCACCTCAAGCAACGCGGCATCGGCGTGCTGATCACCGACCACAACGTGCGCGAGACCCTGGGCATCTGCGACCGCGCCTACATCCTCGCCGAGGGCGGCGTGCTGGCCCAGGGCTCGCCCGCCGAATTGCTGGCGAACCCGGATGTGCGGCGCGTGTACCTGGGCGACGCCTTCCGCCTGTGACTGCGGCGATGCACCGCCCGTGGCTGCCTCGCTAACGGTTTTTTACCCGCGTCTGGCGATATGCTGGGGACGATGAAGCCGCGCCTCTCCCCCGCGCTGCAACAGCACCTGGTCCTGACGCCGCAACTGCGGCAGGCGATCCGACTGCTGCAGCTGTCCACCGTCGAACTCGAAGCCGAAGTGGCCGAAGCCGTGGCCAGCAATCCGCTGCTGGACTGGGCGGAAGAGGGCGAGCCGACGCCGGGCGAAGGGCATGACGCGCGGGACGCCGATGCACCGCCGGAAACCCTCACCCTGGCCGCCGAGGCCGAAGACCACTGGGATCGCGATGCAGAACCGTGGCAGGAGCGCATCGGCCCCTCGTCGGATCGCGACGGCAACGACGAGATGGAGCATCCCGCGGTCGCCGAGAGCCTGCGGGACCACCTGCTGTGGCAGTTGCACCTGGGCCATTTCAGCCAGCGCGACACCAACATCGGCATCGCCCTGATCGATGCGATCGACGACGACGGCTACCTGCGCGAGGACCTCGAAGAACTGGCGCGCAGCCTGCGTCCCGACATCGACGCCGGCCTGGACGAATTCCTGCAGGTCCTGCACCGGATCCAGCAATTCGATCCGGTGGGGGTCGGTGCGCGCGACCTCGGCGAATGCCTGCGCCTGCAACTGCGCGCGCTGCCGGCCGACACCCCCGGCCGCGACGTCGCCATCCTGGTGACCGCCGGCCCGCTGCAGCGCCTGCCCAAGATCGGCATCGACGGCGTCTGCCAGGAACTGCGCTGCGATCGCGGCGAGGCGGAATCGGCGGTGCAGTTGCTGCGCAGCCTGGATCCGCGCCCCGGATCGCAGCACGGCGAACTCCCCGCCGGCACGTACGTCACCCCGGATTGCGTGATCTGGCGCCAGCAGGGCCTGTGGCGGGTCGCACTGGCCGCCGGGGCGATGCCACGGGTGGCGATCCAGCATGGCTACGAGCAGATGATCCGCCACGCCAGCAACACCGATGCCGATTACCTGCGCGGTCGCCTGCAGGAAGCTCGCTGGCTCCTGAAGGGACTGGAATCGCGCGCCGACACGCTGTTGCGGGTGGTCCGCTGCCTGGTCCGCGAGCAGGCCGCATTCCTCGAGTTCGGCGAACAGGCCCTGCACCCGCTGACCCTGCGCAGCATCGCCGCGGAACTTGGCCTGCACGAATCCACGGTGTCCCGGGCGATCGCGCGCAAGTACGTGCGCACGCCGCGCGGCACCATCCCGCTGCGCGATTTCTTCGCTTCGGGCATCGAGACCGAGGGCGGCGGCAGTGCGTCCAGCACCGCCATCCAGGACATGATCCGCAAGCTGGTGGCCGCGGAAGACCCGCGCAAGCCCTTGTCGGATGCCCGCCTCGCCGATACGTTGAAGGCGGACGGCGTGCCGGTGGCCCGGCGCACCGTGGCGAAATACCGCGAGGCCCTGCATATCCCGGCGTCGCACGAACGCGTGCGCATCGGCTGACGCCGCTGCGTCGCACCCACCGGCGGCATCGGTGCCGTCGGCCCACACGAGCAAGGAGGTCCAGATGCAGATCGAAACCCACGGCCAGCAGATCGAAGTCACCCCGGCGCTGCGCGACTACGTGGAGAACCGGTTCACCCGGCTCGGTCGGCACTTCGAGCACCCGTGCCAGATCCGCGTGCAACTGGGACTGGACAAGCCGCACCATCGCGCCGAGGCGACCGTCACCATGACCGGCCGCAGCCTCCACGCCGACGCCAACGGCGTGGACATGTACGCCGCCATCGACCTGCTGTCGGACAAGCTGGATCGCCTGCTGATGAAGCAGAAGGAAAAGATGGTGGACCACCACCGCGGCGAAGGCATCGCCCACAGCGACGTGCTGGGTTGAGCCAACCGCGATGAAGCAAGGGGAACAGGCCCGCCGGCGGGCGGTTATGCGATGGTGAACGCCGCGCGCATCACCGCCGCCGAGCTCTTCGGGAAACAGCAGGACCGGCTGGAACTGCGCTGGCTGGCGGGCCAGAAGGACGGCGCGCGACGGGTGCTGGAGGCGGTAGAGACCGTCGCCCGGCGTCCGTCGCTGGCCGGCTACCTCAACACGATCTACCCGAACCGGGTACAGATCCTCGGCACCGAGGAACTGGCCTGGCTCGACGGCCTGGACGCACGCCAGCGCTGGGAGACGATCCAGAAGATCATGGATGTCCGGCCGCTGGCGCTGGTGATCAGCAAGGCCCAGACCTGCCCCGAGGACCTGCGGATCGCCGCGGAGGAATCGGAGACACCGTTGTGGGTGTCCCCGCGCCGCGGCCATGAATTGCTCAACCACCTCCAGTACGTGCTCGCGCGCACGCTGGCGCCGCGCATCACCCTGCATGGCGTATTCATGGAGATCTACTCGATCGGCGTGCTGGTCACCGGCGAGTCCGGCTCCGGCAAGAGCGAACTGGCGCTTGAACTGATCACCCGCGGCCACCGCCTGGTCGCGGACGACGCGCCCGAATTCACCCAGATCGCGCCGGACGTGCTCGACGGCACCTGCCCCGACCTGCTGCAGGACATGCTGGAACTGCGCGGGCTGGGCGTGCTCAACATCCGCCAGATGTTCGGCGACACCGCGGTCAAGCGGAACAAGTACCTGCGCCTGATCGTGCACCTCAGCAAACCCTCGCTGGAGCCCAGCCCGACCGGGATGGAACGCCTCACCGGCGACCTCGGTACGCGCCGCGTCCTCGACCTCGACGTCCCCACCATCACCCTGCCGGTGATGGCCGGGCGCAACCTGGCCGTGCTCACCGAGGCCGCCACCCGCATGCACATCCTGCGCAGCAAGGGCGTGGATCCGGCGGCGGCCTTCATGGCCCGCCACAGCCACTTCCTGGAACGCGCGGAATGACGGCCGAAAACGCCCCGCCGCCTGCCACGCCCCCACTGGTCATCGTCAGCGGCATGTCCGGCTCCGGCAAGTCGGTCGCGCTGAAGACCTTCGAGGACCTGGGCTACTACTGCGTCGACAACCTGCCGGCGGAACTGCTGCCGGAATTCGTGCGTCGCCTGCAGGCCGGCCAGGCATCGCCCGACCGGATCGCGGTGGGCATCGATGCGCGCAGCCTGGGCGATCTCTCCGACGTGCCCGAAGCCCTCTCGCAGATCGGCGCGCAGGGCGTGGACACGCGCCTGCTGTTCTTCGACACCCGCGATGAAGTGCTGCTGCGACGCTACGCGGACACCCGCCGCCGGCATCCGCTCAGCCACCTCGGCCTGGTGCTGGCCGATGCGATCTCGCTGGAGCGGCAGGCGCTGAAGCCGCTGCGGCAGATCGCCGACCACGTGCTCGACACCAGCGAGCTCAACGTCCACCAGATGCGCCGGCACATCCTCACCGAATACGGCCTCAGTGGCACCGGCCTGTCCCTGCTGTTCGAGTCGTTCGCCTATCGTCGCGGCGTGCCGGCCGTCGCCGATTTCGTGTTCGATGCGCGGGTGCTGCCCAACCCGCATTGGGATGCGCGGCTGCGGCCGTTGTCGGGGCGCGATGGCGCAGTCGCCGACCACCTCGACGCCGATCCCGATGTCATCGCCTATGTCGCCCAGGTGCAGGGATTCCTGGACACCTGGCTGCCGAAACTGCGCTCGGAAACCCGCAGCTACGTGACCGTCGCCTTCGGCTGCACCGGCGGCCGCCATCGCTCGGTCTATCTCGCGGAGCGGCTGGCCCGGCACTGCCGCGAATCCGGTTGGGCGGAAGTGGCCGTGCACCACCGCGAACTGGATTGAGTTGGTTTTCCCTTCTCCCGCAGGCGGGCGAAGTTGCCGAAGGCGGATGCGGGTGGCGCCATATACGAAACCACCCTCGCCCCACCCCTCTGCTGCCAACGGGAGAGGGAGACAATCACGCTTCCGCGCCGTCATCCCCGTCTGTTAACTTGCGGTCATGGCCGTCGGCATCCTCCTCATCACCCACGAAGGCATCGGCAGCGCCCTGCTGGCGGTGACCACGCGCCTGCTGCGCAACCTGCCGCTGGCCTGCGAAGCGTTCGAGGTCCCGTTCGACGGCGATCCGGACGCATTGCTGCCGCAGGCCAGCGCCGCGCTGCGACGGGTCGATGGCGGGCACGGCGTGCTGGTATTGACCGACCTCTATGGCGCCACGCCCAGCAACCTGGCGGCGCGCTTGTCGCGGCTCGGCACACCGGTGCGGCGCGTGTCCGCACTCAGCCTGCCGATGCTGCTGCGGGTGATGAACTACGCCGACCTGGAACTTTCGGAACTGCCGGCCGTCGCCGCCGCCGGTTCCCGCAACGGAGTGATCCATGACGACGCCTGAGCCACGCCACGGAGGCGCCCGATGATCCGCCGCGAACTCCTCATCAGCAATCGGCTTGGCCTGCATGCGCGCGCCACCGCCAAGCTGGTGCAACTGCTGTCCACGTTCCGCGCGCAGGCCACCCTGGAAGCACGCGGCCGCGAGGTCAACGCCAAGAGCATCATGGGGGTGATGCTGCTCGCCGCCGGACCCGGCAGCACGGTGGTATTGCGGGTCGACGGCGAGGACGAACAGGCCGCCGCCGATGCCGCCGCCGCGCTGTTCGAGCGCCGCTTCGACGAGGACAGCTGATGCGCCACCTCCTGTCCGGCAATGCCGCGGCCCGCGGCAGCGCACTCGGACGGGCACGCGTGCGCCTGCCGCACGCCCTGGATGTCGAAGAAACCAGGATCACTGCCGCCGACGTCGACGCGGAACTCGAGCGCATCCACGAAGCGGTCGACATCGTCCGCGCCGAAATGCATACCCTGCGCCAGCGCCTGCATGGCGCGCTGGCGCATGAGGTCGGCGAGTTCGTCGACCTGCACGCGCTGCTGCTGGACGACCCCGAACTGCTGCAGGGCATCGACGCGCTGATCCGTACCGGGCTCTACTCCGCCGACTACGCGTTGCGCCTGCAACGGGATCGCATCGCGGCCGTGTTCGAAGGCATGGACGATGCCTACCTGCGCAGCCGCATCGACGACATCGACCAGGTGATGGGCCGCCTGCATGCCGCCCTGCACCGCCGCGAGGCCGACCTGCAGGGCGTGGCCGGCGAGATCCTGGTCACCGACAGCATCGCGCCCGCGGAGCTCGCGCAGTTGCAGGCGCAGGGCGTGGTCGGCGTGGTCACCGCCGGCGGTAGCCCGCTCTCGCACAGCGCGATCCTGGCGCGCAGCCTGCACCTGCCGTTGGTGGTCGGCGCCACCCAGGCCCTGCTCAAGGTCAACGACGGCGACGTGCTCGTCATCGATGGCGCCAGC
Source organism: Thermomonas sp. (assembly GCA_035408605.1). Classification (GTDB taxonomy): domain Bacteria; phylum Pseudomonadota; class Gammaproteobacteria; order Xanthomonadales; family Xanthomonadaceae; genus Thermomonas. The sequence goes on from DAOOCX010000022.1 coordinate 17,488, forward strand.
GGACTGGTGGTGCTCGAGCCGAACGCCGCCGACCTGCGCGCGCACCACAAGCGGGTCATCGAATCCAAGCGCGAGCGCCGCGAACTCAACCGCCTGCGCCGCGAGCCCAGCCGCACGCTGGACGGCGTCGACATCAAGCTGTGGGCGAATGCCGAATCGCGCGACGACGTCGCCGAGGCCCATGCGCTCGGCGCCGCCGGCGTCGGCCTGTACCGCACCGAATTCCTGTTCATGGGCAGCAGCGAATTGCCGGACGAGGAGACCCAGTTCCGTGCGTATCGCGATGCCGTCATCGGCATGACCGGACGCACCGTCACCATCCGCACGCTCGACCTGGGCGCGGACAAGGCGGACAAGACCGGACTGGCCCTGCGCGACGAACCCAATCCCGCCCTGGGCCTGCGCGGCGTGCGCCTGTCGCTGGCGCGCGAAGGCTTGCTTCGCACGCAGTTGCGGGCGATGGCGCGCGCCTCCGGCTACGGCCCCTTGCGCGCGCTGGTGCCGATGGTCAGCGGGTATGAAGAGATGCGCACGGTCCGCCGCGCGCTGGATGCGGTGTTGCTCGAATTGCGCAGCGAAGGCTTCGAGGTCGCCGACCACGTGCCGCTGGGCGCGATGATCGAAGTACCGTCGGCGGCGATCTCGCTGCCGGACTTCATCGGCCTGTGCGATTTCCTGTCGATCGGCACCAACGACCTCGTGCAGTACCTGCTGGCCGCCGATCGCACCAATGAGGCGCTGGGCGAACTGTATTCGCCGCTGCACCCGGCGGTGCTGCGGGTGCTCCGCGACGTGATCCGCATCGCCAACCGGCGCGGCAAGCCGGTGGCGGTGTGCGGCGAGATCGCCGGCGACCCGATGTTCACCCCATTGCTGCTCGCGCTCGGCATCGGCGAACTCAGCCTGCATCCGGCGACGATGCTGGAAGTACGTCGCGCGGTGCGCGGCTGCGACCTGTCGGCCCTGCGCGCGGCCGCGCCAGCCCTGTTCCGCGCACGCGAGCGCGCCGGCATCGAGGCCTGGCTGAAGGCGCACGGCGCACGCTGATCGCGGCATCGGTTAACGGGGCCAGCGTGAAGTTTTTCGACCGGGGACATCCGGTCATGAGGGTCTGCATCGGCGAAACATCCACCCTGGCCCTTTCACCGGTGCTGGCCGGCCGTCATCCCCGCGGGCGATAATGCGCGGACCATGAACACCTGATCCTGTCGCGCACTTCGCGTCGCGACCCCGCCCATCGCTCCTTGAAGCCGGGAAGCCGCAATGGCCGAAGCCGTCCGCCACGACAAGACCGCGCGCCAGCTGCGTCTGCTTTCGGACGCGCTGGACAGCGGTCGGCTGGGGCCGGTGCGGCGGCTGGTCAATACCTTGTCGCCCGCGGAGATCGGCAACCTGCTGGAGTCGCTGCCGCCGGGCAAGCGTACCGTGGTCTGGGGCCTGGTCGATGCCGAGGACGATGGCGAGGTGCTGGTCCACGTCGGCGACGAGGTGCGTGAAAGCCTGATCGCGGACATGGATCCGGACGAGCTGGTCGCGGCGGTCGAGGACCTCGACATCGACGACCTCGCGGACCTGGTCGAAGACCTGCCGGACACGGTGATCGACGAAGTCCTGAAGTCGATGGACCGCGAGAACCGCGAGCGCCTGGAACAGGTGCTGTCCTACGACGAGGACAGCGCCGGCCGCCTGATGAATCCGGACGTGGTGACGGTGCGCGCCGACACCACCATCGACGTGGTCCTGCGCTACCTGCGCCTGCGCGGCGAACTGCCCGAGCACACCGACCATATCTACGTGGTCAGCAAGCGCCACCAGTACCTCGGCCGGATCGCGCTGCAGGCGCTGCTCACGCATGAGCCCGGCACGCCGATCAACCAGTTGCTGGACGACGAACAGCCGGCGATCGGCGTGGATGAAACCTCGGACGAAGTCGCACGCCAGTTCTCCGACCACGACTGGATCTCGGCGCCGGTGGTCGACGACAACAACATCCTGCTCGGCCGCATCACCATCGATGACGTGGTCGACATCATCCGCGAACAGGCCGAGCACCAGGCGCTGGGCGCCGCCGGCCTGGACGAGGACGAGGACCTGTTCTCGCCGGTGCACCGCGCGTTCCGCAACCGCCTGATCTGGCTGGGCGTGAACCTGTGCACCGCGTTCCTGGCGGCGTCGGTGGTGGGACGTTTCTCCGGTTCTATCGAACAACTCGCCGCGCTGGCGGTGTTGATGCCGATCGTCGCCGGGATGGGCGGCAACGCCGGCACCCAGGTGCTGGCCCTGATGATCCGCGGCCTCGCGCTGGGGCAGATCGGCGCGTCCAACGTGCCCACCCTGGTGTGGAAGGAAGTCCGGGTGGCGATGATCAACGGGCTGGTGCTCGGCACCGTGCTCGGTATCGTGGTGCTGGCGTGGTTCCGCAACCCGGCGCTGGCCGCGGTGATCGCCACCGCGTTGACGCTCAACCTGTGCTTTGCCGCGCTCGGCGGCGTGTTCGTGCCGGTCACGCTCAAGCGATTGGGCTTCGACCCGGCGCTGGCCGGCGGCGTGATCCTGACCACGATCACCGACGTGATGGGCTTCCTGACCTTCCTTGGCCTGGCCACGTTGGTGCTGTTGCGCTGACCTGGTGCCGGTGCGCTAATGACCGCCACCCGGCCCGGAGTGACGCAATGCGCCTGCCATCGCCCAGATTCGCGACACGTGTACTCGCCATCGCCGTCCTGCTGCTTGGCGGCTGCGTGAGCGCGCCGATGCGCAACACCGGCAGTTTCGTCGACCGCGACGTCGACATCGCCGGCATCACCCATCGCTATCAGGTGTTCGTGCCGGCATCCGCCGCCGGCGGACGCAGGCCACCGGTCATCGTGTTCCTGCATGGCTCGGGCGAGCGCGGCAACGATGGCATCAAGCAGACAGAGGTCGGCATCGGGCCGTACATCCGCGCGCACCTGACCGACTTCCCCGCCATCGTGGTGTTTCCGCAGGCACCGGACGAGACCGAGTGGGGCGGCAACGCGGACCTGGTCTTCGCCACCCTCGATGCCGCCACCCTTGAGTTCCATGGCGATCCGGATCGCACCTACCTCACCGGCCTGTCGATGGGCGGCTATGGCACGTGGGAACTGGCCATGCGCGCACCGGCGCGCTTCGCGGCACTGGCCCCGGTATGCGGCGGCGTGGTGCATCCGCGGCGGCCGTCGATGGGCGTGAGCGGGCTTGCGGGCGTGGGCGATCCGTATGCCGCGGTTGCCGCGCGCCTCAAGGACACGCCGACCTGGCAATTCCACGGCGCGCTGGACGATGTCGTGTCGCCCGACTTTTCACGACGCATGGATGCCGCCCTGAAGGCCGCCGGCGCACGCGATGCGCGCCTGACCATCTTCCCCGACGCCAACCACAACAGTTGGGATGCGGCTTACTCGCAAATGCCGGAACTCTGGACTTGGTTGTTTGCGCAGCGGCGCACGCAGCGATGATGGGTTGGCTGCAGCGTATTGCCTTGACCATGCTGATGTTGGCCGCTTGGCCCGCATGTGCACAGGTCGAGATCCGCACCACCGCCGTGGAGCGCGTCGACTTCCAGAAGCAGGTGCTCGGCGCGCAGCACCGCGACACGGTCGCGCGAGCCGTGCGCGCAACCAAGCGTGGCGAGCGGGAAGAGGCGCTCGAGATAGTGCGTCCCGTGCTGGCCTACTGCGATGCGTTGCTGGGCACGGGACGTGCATTGGTCAGCGTGTCCACCGAAGCCGAGTACCGCGAGCACGTGGCGACCGCGGGGAACGGAGACCCGGTCGACTGGGTCGACATGGCTTGCCCCGACGCCTATCAGGTGCATGCCTTCGTCGCGGTCGAGGAGAAGCGCTTCGACGATGCGTTGGCAATGCTCGAAAAGACCATCCGGTTGGCGCCCTACTGGTCGGAGCCACTCACGGAGCACGGTTTCGTGCTGAACCAGTTGGGGAGGCCCGCGGACGGGCTGGCCAGCTATCGGTCGGCGCTCGTGTTGTCTCGCAAGCATGAGGCAAACAAACGCGCCATCGCGCTGGCGTTGCGCGGGATCGGCTACAGCCAGGTCGAATTGGGCGACCTCGACGGCGCCGAGCAGTCGTACAAGGAATCGCTGGAGGTCGAGCCCGGCAATACACTCGCGCAGAGGGAACTCGACTACATCCGCCAGCAACGCGAGAAGACGCCGGCCGCGAAGCCCTAGTCGGACAGCAGCGCCTCCAGCACCGCCATCCGCACTGCCACGCCGTTGGCGACCTGCCGCAACACCCGCGACTGCGGGCCGTCGGCGACCTCGTCGCTGATCTCCACGCCGCGGTTCATCGGACCCGGGTGCATGACGATGGCGTCGTCGGCCGCCCGGCGCAGGCGCGTGGAGGTCAGGCCGAAGTCGCGGTGGTAGTCGTCCAGCGAGGCGACCAGGCCCTCGACCATGCGTTCGCGCTGCAGGCGCAGGGTCATCACCGCATCCACGCCATCGAGCATGGCATCGACATCGTCGCCCACCATGCAACCCTGCAGGGTGTCGTCGTCCGGCAGCAACGCGGCCGGGCCGCACACGCGGATCTCGCCGCAGCCCAGCGTGCGCAACGCATGCAGGTCGCTGCGCGCCACCCGCGAGTGGCGGACATCGCCGACCACCAGCACCTTGAGCCGCGAGAAGTCGTCGCCCTTCGCCTGCCGCAGGGTCAGCATGTCGAGCAGGCCCTGGGTGGGATGGTTGCTGCGGCCGTCGCCTGCATTCAGCAGCACCGTGCCGGGATTGGCCGCGGCCGCGAGCTCGGCCACCGCCCCGTCGCGCTTGTGGCGCACGACGAATGCCTGCACGCCCATCGCCTCGAGCGTCTTCAAGGTGTCGATGTCGGCCTCACCCTTGGTCGTGGACGAGGTGGAGGCGTCGAAGTTGAGCAGGTCGGCACCCAGCCGCTGCGCCGCCAGCGAGAAACTCGAACGGGTGCGGGTGGACGGCTCGAAGAACAGGGTGCAGACCGCCTTGCCGGCCAGCGCATGGCGCGCCCCGGTGCCACCGTACGCATGCGCCGTCAGCCCCTGCGCGCGGCGCAGCAAGGTCTCCAGTTGCGTTCGCGACAGGCCCTGCAGGCTCAACAGGTGGCGCAGGCGGCCATCGACATCGGTTTGCGGATCCATGGGGCCTCGCGTGGTCGTGTTCATCGGGACATGCTCACCAGGGATGTGCTCATCGGGTCATGCCACCGCCACCGCATCCTGCGGCGCGGCCAGCCAGCGCTCGACGATGATCGCCGCCGCCATCGCATCCAGGGCATCGGCATCGCGGCGGCGCTTGCGCCCCCCGGCGCGCGCATCGGCGAAGCGTTGCGCAGCCTCGATCGAACTGTTGCGCTCGTCGATCATCACCACCGGCAGGCGGGTGCGCTCCCGCAGGTCGCGGGCGAAGGCGCGGGCGGCCTTGCGGATCGGCTGGTCGCCGCCGTCCAGGGTCATGGGGTCGCCGACCACCACGCCATCCGGTCGCCACTCGCGGACCAGCTGGTCGATGCGTGGCCAGTCCGGGGCGCCGTCGCGCACATCGACCACGGCGACGGGACGCGCGCCGCTGCCGAAGGCGCTGCCGATCGCCACGCCGATCCGCCGTGCGCCCACGTCGAACCCGAGCACGGTGCCGTCGGGCCGGATCGCGGGCCCGCCGTCGCCGGACGCGCTCACGCGTGACCGCTGTGGCCAGCCACGTTGACCAGGTCCACGCCAATGCTGCCAGCCGCGGCCTGCCAACGTTGAGGCAGTGGCAGATCGAACAGGACGTCGCGGCGGGTCGGCACCATCAGCCAGCTGTCGTCGACCAGCTCCTGCTCCAGTTGACCGGCACCCCAGCCCGCGCAACCCAGTGCGACCACGGCCTGCCCCGGGCCTTCGCCCCGCGCCAATGCCTCGAGTACGTCGCGCGAGGTGGTCAGGAACAGCCCATCGCCAACCGCCAGGGTCGAATCCCATTCGCGATCGCCGTCGTGCAGGACGAAGCCACGCTCCGGATGCACCGGCCCGCCGGCCAGGACGATCTGCGATTGCAGGGATTCGCTGTCGCTGCTGATGCCCATCTGCTGCAGCACCTCGCCGAGGGTGTATTCGGAAGGGCGGTTGACCACCACGCCCATCGCGCCGTCGCCGTCGTGCTGGCAGATCAGGGTCACGCTGCGCTCGAACTGGGAGTCCTGCAGGGACGGCAGCGCGATCAGCAAGTTGTTGCCGAAGCTATGGCCGTGTTCATGCATGCCGGCATTGTAGCGTGGCGACCCGCCACGCCACAGCAAGGCGGCACCCCTGCCCTCAACGAAGTTCGGCGATCTCCACGCCATCCAGGCCCTGCGCCAGGGTGCGGGCATCGCCACCCTGCGCCAGCTTGATGCGCAGGCGCACTTCGTTGGACGAGTCGGCGAAGCGCAATGCGTCCTCGTAGCTGATCTCGCCGGCCTGGTAGAGCTCGAACAGGCTCTGGTCGAAGGTCTTCATGCCCAGTTGGACCGACTCCTTCATCACGTCCTTGAGCTTGTGGATCTCGCCGTCGCGGATGTAGTCCTGGACCAGCGGCGTGCCCAGCAGGATCTCCATCGCAACGCGCCGGCCCTTGCCGTCGGGGGTCGGGATCAGCTGCTGCGCGACCACGCCCTTGAGGTTCAGCGACATGTCCATCAGCAACTGGTTGCGGCGGTCTTCCGGGAAGAAGTTGATGATGCGGTCCATCGCCTGGTTGGCGTTGTTCGCATGCAGGGTGCACAGCACCAGGTGGCCGGTTTCCGCGAAGGCGATGGCATGGTCCATGCCTTCGCGGGTGCGCACCTCGCCGATCATGATCACGTCGGGTGCCTGGCGCAGGGTGTTCTTCAGCGCGTTTTCCCAACTGTCGGTATCGATGCCGACCTCGCGCTGGGTGATGATGCATCCGTCGTGCTTGTGCACGAACTCGATCGGATCCTCGATCGTGATGATGTGCCCGGTCGAGTTGTGGTTGCGGTAGCCGATCATCGCGGCCAGCGACGTCGACTTGCCGGTGCCGGTGGCGCCCACGAAGATGATCAGGCCGCGCTTGGTCATCGCCAGCGTCTTGATGATCGGCGGCAGGTTGAGTTCTTCCACCGTGGGGATGCGCGTCTCGATCCGGCGCAGCACCATGCCCACCTGGTTGCGCTGGTAGAAGCAACTGACGCGGAAGCGGCCCACGCCGGACACGCCGATCGCGAAGTTGCACTCGTGGGTCTTCTCGAATTCCTCGCGCTGCTGCGGCGTCATCACGTTCAGCACCAGGTCGCGCGACTGCTGCGGGGTCAGCGGCGCCTGGGTGATCGGGCTGAGCTTGCCGTGGACCTTCATCGACGGCGGCATGCCGGCGGTGATGAACAGGTCCGACGCCTTCTGGTGCGCCATCAGCTTGAGGAACGAGGTGAAATCGATGCTGCTCATGCCAGTGGCTCCGGTTCGGGGTCCCGCCTGTCCTGTCGCACGGCGCCGTTCGTCATTCGAACAGGCGCTTGTCCTTCGCGTATTCCTTCGCCTGCTGGCGACTCACCATGCCGCGCTTCACCAGGTCCTGCAGGTGCTGGTCCAGGGTCATCATGCCCACGTTCTGGCCGGTCTGGATCGCCGAATACATCTGCGCCACCTTGTCCTCGCGGATCAGGTTGCGGATGGCCGGCGTGCCCACCATGATTTCCCAGGCTGCGGTGCGGCCGCCACCGGTCTTCTTCAGCAGCGCCTGCGAGATCACCGCGCGCAGCGATTCCGAGAGCATCGAGCGGACCATCGGCTTCTCGCCGGCGGGGAACACGTCGATGATGCGGTCGATGGTCTTGGCCGCGCTGGAGGTATGCAGGGTGCCGAACACCAGATGGCCGGTTTCCGCCGCGGTCAATGCCAGGCGGATGGTCTCCAGGTCGCGCATTTCGCCGACGAGGATGTAGTCGGGGTCTTCGCGCAACGCCGAGCGCAGCGCCTCGCTGAAGCCGTGGGTGTCGCGGTGGACCTCGCGCTGGTTGATCAGGCACTTCTGCGAGGTATGCACGAACTCGATCGGATCCTCGACCGAGAGGATGTGCGCGTATTCGTTCTTGTTGACGTGGTCGAGCATCGCCGCGAGCGTGGTCGACTTGCCGGAACCGGTGGGACCGGTGACCAGGATCAGGCCCTGCGGCTGGTCGATCAGTTCCTTGAAGATGCGCGGGCAACCCAGGTCTTCCAGGGTCAGCACTTCCGACGGAATGGTGCGGAACACTGCGCCGGCGCCACGGTTCTGGTTGAACGCGTTGACGCGGAAGCGCGCCAGCCCGGGGATCTCGAACGAGAAGTCGACCTCGAGGAATTCCTCGTAATCGCGGCGCTGCTTGTCCGACATGATGTCGTAGACCAGCGAATGCACCTGCTTGTGGTCGAGCGCGGGGATGTTGATGCGGCGCACGTCGCCGTCGACGCGGATCATGGGCGGCAGGCCGGCGGACAGGTGCAGGTCCGACGCCTTGTTCT
>DAOOCX010000023.1:0-8612 GCA_035408605.1 Thermomonas sp.
CGGTCACCGTGTTCGACCGCTACGAGCAGATCGGCGGGTTGATGCAGTTCGGCATTCCCAGCTTCAAGCTGGACAAGGCGGTGATCGCCACCCGTCGCGAGGTGCTGGAAGGCATGGGCGTGGTGTTCAAGCTCGGTGTCGAGATCGGCCGCCACCTCACGCTGGAGCATCTGCTGACGGGCTACGACGCGGTGTTCCTCGGGCTGGGCGCGTACCGCTACACCGATGGCGGCCTGCCCGGGCAGGACCTGGCCGGCGTGCTGCCGGCGCTGCCCTTCCTGGTGCAGAACGGCCGTATCGTCACCGGCAGCGACCCACACGGCCGACCGATCGCCGGCTGGGAAGACACGCTGTCGATGCCGGACCTGGCCGGCAAGCGCGTGGTCGTGCTCGGCGGCGGCGATACCGGCATGGACTGCGTGCGCTCCGCGATCCGCCTGGGCGCGGCCAGCGTGACCTGCGCTTATCGGCGCGATGAAGCCAACATGCCCGGCTCCGCGCGCGAGGTCGCCAACGCCCGCGAGGAAGGCGTGCAGTTCCTCTTCAACCGCCAGCCGCTGGCGATCGACAGCAACGACGGCAAGGCGGCCAGCGGCGTGCGCATGGTCGAAACCCGGCTGGGCGCACCCGATGCGAACGGACGCCGCAACCCGGAGCCGATCGCCGGCAGCGAATCGGTGGTCGCGGCCGACATCGTGATCATCGCCTTCGGCTTCTCGCCGAAGGTGCCGGACTGGCTGGCGGCGCAGGGCGTGCAGGCGCAACCCAACGGACGGTTGGCGGTCGGCGGGAATGGCAGGCTGGCCTACCAGACCGGCCACGACAAACTGTTCGCCGGTGGCGACTGCGTGCGCGGCGCCGACCTGGTGGTGACCGCGGTGCAGGAAGGCCGCGACGCCGCCGCGAGCATCGCCCGCATGGTGCTGCGCGGGGTCAGGGCGATCCCGGCGGCGCTGGAATCCGCCTGATCGCGAGTAAGAGGGTCACGGAAAAAGGGGTCAGAGTAGAGTTTTGCGGGCGAGATACTTGGGCACCGGATCTCCATCTCCGAAAAACTCTACTCTGACCCCTTTTTCTACTTTCGCCTTTTCGCTTCCCGCCTTTTCGCAATCGTGAACGCAACCGCCACACGGGGTTCCTTGCGGCGGCCCACGCGCCCAAGATAGGCCCATGCGAAGCGCCGTCGTCCTCGGGTTGTGCCTGCTGCCGCTGGGCGGTGGCGCCCTCGCGCAGGCGAAGCCGGCCAGCAGCACGGTCACCGTGTACCGCTGCACCGATGCCGGCGGCAAGCAGAGCCTGCGCGACACGCCCTGCCCGAGGGGCCAGCAGCAACAGGCGCGCGAGATGCTGCGCCCGCAGGACGCGCCGAAGCCGAAGCCTGTCCCCGTGCCGACGCCCGTGCCCGGCCCGGTCGCGCCTGCGCCCGAGGTACGCACGGTGTACCTGGCACCACCCCGGCCGATGTACGAATGCACCACGCCCGACGGCGACCGCTATACCAGCGAAGACGGCGTCGGCAATCCGCGCTGGGTACCGCTGTGGACGCTGGGCTATCCGGTGGTGGGTCGACCCATCCGGCCGCCGCGCAGCGGCATCGGGCCACCGTCATCCCCACCGACGGCAGGGATGCACCCACCGCATGGCGGCGGCCACTGGCCGGTGATCGGCGGCGGCGGCACCTGGATCCGCGACCAATGCGCCTTGCTGCCGCCACGCGAGGCCTGCGCGCGGCTGCGCGACCGCCGCGACGCGATCCGCACGCGCTTCTTCAATGCACAGGAAAAGGAACGCGATGCCTTGCGCCTCGAGGAACGCGGCATCAACGCCCGCCTGGACGACGACTGCGGTGGCCGCTGAGATGCGCCGGTTCGTGATCGCCGCCGTGTTGCTGCTTGCCTCGCTTGGCGCGCAGGCGCAGGAAACCGTCTTCTACAAATGCACCGATGCCAAGGGCAATGTGTCGATGCAGAACGGCGTGCCCTGCGCCGCCGGCATGAAGCAGGAAGTGAAGCGCATCGGCGAAGTCCGCACGGTACCGGTGCCGGCGAAGAAGCCCGCCGTGGCGGAAGCGCCGGAAGCAAAACCGGAATACGGCGAATTCGTGATGGTGCGAGGCCCCGAAGTGAAGCGCGCGCCCGCGCCCGAAGCCGCCGCCTTGCCGGCGCCACCGGCGCTGTTCCAGTGCCGCACCTGGGAAAACAAGGACTACCTTGGCGAGACCGGCACTCCGGAACCCACCTGCGCCGCGCTACAGGTCACCGGCATCGACGGCAGCGCCGCGCTGGGCATGGGCAGCGCCTGCGAGATGAAGTACGACACCTGCACCGCGATCCCCGCCGAGCAATTGTGCGCGGCCTGGTATCGCCACCTGGACGATGCCGAATTCAAGCTGAAGTACGCCGGCGACGACAGCCGCCCGCTGCGACAAGCCGCGTTCGATGCGATCGACAAGAAGATCAAGGCCAGCAACTGCTCGACGATCGCACCCGCCGCACCTGGAACGAAATAAGCGTGCCGGGACGCCGCTCATGCTTGCGCATGCCCCCCGTCCAGGTGGAAACGAGCGACTCCATCCTCGTTTGAAGCGAGGCAACCTTGCAGCGCTTGGACGCGGAACCTGCGGACAAATCCCGCGAGGCGGCGGAACGGGGTCCGCTTTGGCAACGGGTCAGGCCGCGGAGCCGTTGGCGTCCGTGGACCACGTTTCCCAATAGTGCAGCACCAGTCCAAGGCCGACGGACGTCTCCGCCTCGCCCCTGGTGTAAGGCATGGCGTCTTCCCATGCCAACTGCGATAGATCCTGCATCGCCGACGCTGGCGAATGCGTGAACCCCATGTGCCACGACTCGAAGAACCTGCCTGCAATCGGCCCCTGGCTCAGGACGCGAATCTCTTGGTGGGCCCGTGCACGGGAAATTCGATCGAACACCTTCCTGACCGATGCTTCCTCGCCCTCCAGGAGTTGGAAGAAGCGCTCATCTCCGTACAGCAGGACGCCCGTTATCTCCTCGGCGGCATTGAACATGCGCGCCTGAAGCAGGATCGAGTCCAGCTCCTCGGGCAGCAAATCACGCGCCGCCCTGCTCAGGTAGGTGAGTGCGAAGAGGTCAGCCATGATCCTGGTGCCTGCGCCCTGACATGCAATTCAACCACTGCAGTCGACGGGACGCCATCGTTCGCATGCGATCAAGGCTTCCCCGCGCGCCGCCGACCCGACTGCATCACTTCCACCATGTCGATCATGAGTTGCTGGCCGCGACGCGGCAGGTTGCGGAAGCCCGCCAACAGCACCCGCTCCTCTTCGACGTCGACGAGTTCCGCATTCGCGGTGGGCACGTCCTCGAGTGCGTCGGCATCCACCGATATCGGACCGCGGCCCGTGCCGAGCCATTCCAGGGAAACGCCGCAGGCCTTGGCCACTGCCAGCAGGCTCTGCATCGAAGGCACCACCTCGTTGCTGGTGGACTCCCAGTTCGACACGGCGCTGCGACGCACGTTGACCAGTTCGGCCAACCGCGCCTGCGACAGTCCCGCGCGCCGGCGCGCGCGACGGATTCGTTCCTGGATCTTCACTGGCACCTCCAAGGACATTGAACGTGTCTGCCATGCGCCATGCGTTCAAGTTGTTCACAACCACTGTCTTTCATGCGTGAAACGTCCGCCCGCTGATTGGTTCGAGTCCTGGCGGATCACCGGATCGACGTGAGTGCCGCAGGCCATCCCACCCGCTGCAATGGAACACGGGAGGACATCTGCAGCGGTGGACATCCACTGGCCGCGAGGCCTTCGATGCACAGGAAGATTCCGGCATCGATCCGCTGCACGCTGGCCAACTCGGCGAGCCCTGCGGGTGGAAGCCTAACGCGTCGACGCGCGCGGCGAATGCGCTCCTGCATCGTCATGCGCACCCGATGACATTCACCGTGTCTGCCACGAAGAGTGTCGTCAGGTTGTACAGAATCCATGTCATTCCACCGTGAAAGCCAATCCACGCGTTGCGTTCATGTTGGGGACGACAGCGGGAATGGCCTGCCGACCGAATGTAATTTCGCGCGGTTCGACGCAGGATGCCTGCAGCATTCATCGCGGCACGTCGCTCACTGCTCGAGGGATCGAATCTTCCCGGGCATCGATGAGCGTCCATCCACTCGAGACGCGGAGCAACCACGATGTCCATCAAGAAACACCGGCATCTCCATCCTCAAAAAGATGACACGGGTGACGACGGAAACAGCCGCTCGCCCGTTCGCAACACCAGTGCGCTGACGCTGATCCGCAACGCCGGGTACATCCGACCCGAGCCGCAAGCCGGCGACAAGGGCGCGGATCATTGCGCGCACATTCGCAGGGCCAGGTGAACGATGGCGACGATCATTCGCCGGCACCGGCCATGGTTCGGAGGCCCTACCTGAAGCCGGCATTCCAGTGCGACATCGTCTTCAGCAGGCGACTCATGCCGCCGGATACGAAGCCGGTCATCGCATAGGCCTCGTGTCGTTCGCAGATTGGCGGAACCGGCCCGACCCGGGCACGAACGCTTCCGGCCCTCGCGATCCCCGACAGGGGATGGAGGGCCATTGACGATGTAAACAGGGCATCGGCAATCCCGCCAACCCGTGGAGGAAGGCGGCCGCACCAGGTCGGGATCCAGCACGGGATGCGGCACGTCGAACGGATTGCATGACATGAAACAGGGAGGCAATTCGCGCACGCGCAGGCGCGGAACGCGACGAGGGTCGGCGCGGTCGTGGGGCGCCTGCATGATCGTCGCGTTGCTGCTCGGGTGGACGCAGGTCGGCGCGACAACAGGCCGGGGCGGGGCACCGGGCGAGCTTTCGGCCTTGCTCGCAGGGAACGGAAGTGCGCAGCGCCATACCCGCGCGCTGACGCTGGCGACAGCGGAGGCGCAGCGTCCCGCCCGCCGCCATGCGGGCGCACTGGATGCCACGCCCTGGCTTCGCCATGCACAGGTCGCGGTGGCGCTCGTGATCCTGGTGTTCATGGTGGCGATTCTCTGGGGACTGGTCCGCCAGTCCCGCGGGCGGTCTCGCGCCGAGCATCGCCTCCGCGCGATCGCCGACGCCGTGCCGGGGACGGTTTACGTATTGCGCCGCACGCCGCGCGACGTCTTCACCTTCGAATTCCTCGGCGTGAACGCCGTGGAAATCCTCGGCCTTGAACGCGAAGAGGTGTTGCGCGACACCAACGCCGCAAGGCGCGTGATCCTGCACGAAGACCGCGATCGCCTGGCGACGGCGCTGGCGCGCTCCGCGGACAGCATGTCGGTACTGGAAGTGGACTTCAGGGTGCGCAAGCCCGATGCCTCCTTGCACTGGGTGCATTCATCGGGGATTCCTGCCCGCCGCGCGAACGGCGACGTGGTGTGGAACGGCTATCTCTCCGACATCACGCCCATCAAGGAAAGCGAGCAGGCGCTGCACGATGCGTTGCGTCGACTCGACGATGCGCACACCGTGGCGAGCCTGGGCGACTGGACCTGCGACCTGGCGACCGGCGCAGTCACGTGGTCGCCGCAGATCTACCAGATGCTCGGACGCGATCCGGCGCTGGGTCCGCCCGACCTGGCCGAGTCGGTCGCGCTGTTCGAGAACGGCGCGGAGACGATCTCCGAAGCCTTCTTCCGCGCCCAGGAAACCGGGCAACGGCAGTCCTACGAGCTCACTGCGCGGCTGGCGAATGGCGAGGCGCTGACGCTGCAGGTGTTCCTGCTGCCGCAAGTGGATGCGAGCGGGACCATCGTGGGCATGCGCGGCACGATCCAGGATATTTCCAGCCGCAAGGCGCTGGAAGACCGCCTGTACCAGGCCAAGGAGGCGGCCGACAGCGCCAACCTGGCGAAGAGCGATTTCCTGGCGACGATGAGCCACGAAATCCGCACGCCGTTGAACGGCATGCTCGGCATCCTCGAACTGATCGACCAGACACCGATCAGCCCGGAATTGCGCGGCGCGCTCGACACGATCCGCGAGTCCGGCCATTCCCTGCAGCGCATCATCGACGACATCCTCGATTTCTCGAAGGTGGAGGCGGGCAAGCTCGAGATCCGCCCGGAACCCACCTCGCTGGTCGACCTGGCCGGCGCGCTGCAGCGCGCGTACGCAGGCAGCGCCAGCAGCCACGGCCTGGAGTTGCGCCACAAGGTCGATCCGCGGATCAGCCCCGCCGTCATGGTCGATGCACTGCGCCTCAGGCAGATCCTGGGAAATTTCGTCAGCAACGCGATCAAGTTCACGCCGCGCGGCCATGTCGAATTGCGGATCAACCTGACCGAACGCGACGAAGGACGCGAGTCGCTGTGTTTCGAAGTGCAGGACACCGGGATCGGGATCTCCCAGGAGCGCCAGGAACGCCTGTTCCAGCCCTTCGAACAGGCGGACATCGACCTCGCTTCGCGGGTGAGTGGCACCGGCCTGGGGCTGGCCATCTCGCGCAGGCTGGCCCGGCTGATGGGAGGCGAGGTCAGCATGGCGAGCGAGCCCGGCAAGGGCACCACGCTCTTCCTGACCCTGTCGGTGTTGCCCGCGGACCCCGCGAACGTGGCGCCAGCGCCCGCCCTTGTCCCGGCGTACGCACCGCCATCCTCGATGGTCGACGGCGCACTGGAACGGTCAGCGGCGCACGCGGCCAGCGGTGCGCCGCTCGTGCTCGTCGTCGATGACCACCCCATCAACCGGATGGTGATGAGCAAGCAGTTGCACGCGCTCGGCTACGCACCGGAAGACGTGGAAAGCGGTGCCGAAGCGCTCGAACGATGGACGTCGGGGCGGTTCGCCCTGGTGCTGACCGACTGCAACATGCCGCGCATGAGCGGCTACGAGCTGGCGCGGCATATCCGCCATCGCGAATCCGCGGGAGGGCTCGACCGCACGCCGATCATCGCCTGCAGCGCCAACGTGATCGGCGGCGCGCGCGAGGCCTGCCTGGAGGCGGGCATGGACGACTACCTCCCCAAGCCCACCAAGCTGATGGCGCTCGCCGACATCATGCATCGCTGGTTGCCATTGCCGGCGAAGGCGGAAGCGGCGCCTGCCCCGCCGGAAGACCTTGCTGCGACGGATGCGCCGGTTGCGGACGCTCCGCTGGACATGCGCGTGCTGCATGGGATCTCGAATGGCGACCAGGCGATCGAACGACGCGCCCTGGCCCATTTCCGCAGGATCAACGACACCGATTCGAGGTTGTTGCTGGAGGCGGTGGAACGCGTGCACATGGCATCGATCATCCATCTCGCCCACCGCATCAAGGGCGCCTGCAAGTTCGTCGGCGCGCACGCGCTGGCCAGCGCGTCGGAATCGCTCGAGCACGCGGGGCGAAACGGAACCACGCGCGACCTCGATCGACTGGTGGCGCAATTCCGCACCGAACTGGAGAAACTGAATGCCTATCTCGACGCACGCTGATCCGCTGGACGCGCCGCGATCCCATGGGGTGCCCGCGAGCGAACTTTGCTTCCTGGTGGCCGAAGACCACGAGTTCCAGCGCAGCATGCTCGTGCAGATGCTCGAGAACCTGGGCGCCACGGGCGTGTACGAGGCCGAGGATGGCCGCGCCGCCATGGAGATCACCCGGGAACTGGAGCACCCCTTCGACATCATCGTCACCGACATCGACATGCCCGGCATGGACGGCCTGTCGTTCATCAGGCGCCTCGGGGAGGCGGGCGTCGGCGCCTCGCTGATCGTCACCAGCAGCCTGGACAGGCCCCTGCTCGACACCATCGAGACGATGAGCGCGGCGTACGGCATGCGCTTGCTGGGCGCGGTCGAGAAACCCCTCTCGCAGGAGCAACTGGCGGAACTGATCGCCCTGCACTGGCGGGCCAAGCCGAATCCCGAACGCCCTCGGCCGGGAGCGGCGGCCTTTACCCTGGACGAGATCCTGGCGGGACTGCGCGCGGACGAGTTCGAGCCGTTCTACCAACCCAAGGTCGAACTGCGCACCGGTCGGGTCAAGGGTGCGGAAGCGTTGGCCAGGTGGCGGCATCCGCGCCACGGGATCATCCTGCCGTATGCCTTCCTGGGCCTGCTGGAAGACAACGCGCAGATCAGCGAGCTCACCTGGTCGATCCTGGCCCAGGGCGCGCGCGATTGCCGGTCGTGGCGCGACGCGGGGCTCGACCTGGACGTCTCGGTCAACCTGTCCGGGAGACAGCTGGCGGACCCGGGCATTTCCGATGCCATCACCTGGCAGGTGATCAACCAGGGACTCGAGCCGAAGCACATGATCCTGGAGATCACCGAATCCGCCGCGATCACCGACGTGGGCCGCGTGCTGGAAAACCTGACGCGACTGCGCATGAAGGGCTTCGGGTTGTCGATCGACGACTACGGCACCGGGTATTCATCGATGCAGCAACTGACCCGCATCCCCTTCACCGAGTTGAAGATCGACCAGTCCTTCGTGATGCATGCCGCCCGCCAGGAGTCCAGCCGGCTGATCCTGGAATCGAGCCTGGACATGGCCAGGAAGCTGGGCATCGTGTCGGTCGCCGAAGGCGTGGAGACGCCCGACGACTGGAACCTGCTCAGGCAAAGCGATTGCGACCTGGCGCAAGGCTTCCACATCGCCAAGCCGATGCCGTCGGGCGACCT
>DAOOCX010000023.1:8712-15822 GCA_035408605.1 Thermomonas sp.
CCGGTGCTATGCTCGCGCCGCCGCCGGGGCGTGGGACGGCACGGAGCAACACGATGCGCATCGCGGGCCTGCTGCTGTGCTGTTGCGCCGCCCTGCTGGCCGCGGGGTGTTCCGGACAGGATGCGCCCGCGCCGACGAAACCCGCGGCCATCGCGCCCAGCGTCGCGCCGCAACCGGCCATCGAACCGAAGATCGTCGTGCAGCTCGGGCACCAGTCGCCGGTGCTGGCGGTGCGCTGGATCGATGCTGGCCGCCACCTCGCATCGCTGGCGCGCGATGGTTCCATCGTGCTCTGGAACGTGGCCGACGGCACGATCCTCGACCATGCCCGGGTGCCGCTCGATCCGGCGCTGTTCGAGGGCGATGAAGCCCCGCTCCGCTTCCATGCCTTCGCCGATGCACCGGATGCCGGCACCCTTGCGATCACGTATGCGGGGACCACGGATCGCGACACCGAACGCGCCTGCCCGGAGGCACGCCAACCCGGCACGCGCTGGTGCGCCTATGCGCTCGACCTGGCGACGCGCATCGTCCGCGCGGATCCCGGCTTGCCGCTGCCGGCCGCGAGCGCGAACACCACCGCTTCGTACTGGCCGATCTCGCCGGACGGGCGGCTGCGACCGGAACCCAACCACGCCAACGGCCGCCGTGGCCTGTTCGACCTGTCCGACGAGCACATCGACTTCCCCGATCCGACCTGCGTGTCGCCGCAACGCTGCCGCTACGGCGTCACCCTGCTGCCCACCGGCGGCGGGGCGCCACGCGCCCTGACCGGCGAACCGCGCAGCTATTTCCTCGACGCCGACCTCTCGCCGGACGGCTTGCGGCTGGTGCGCGTGGAAGGCCTGCAGTCCGAGACCCGCGCGCGGGTCGAGACGCTCGACCTGGCCAGCGCCAACGGCGACCGCACCTTCGAGCCAGCGCGCGCCTACCACCACGCGCGCTGGCTCGATGCCACGCATTACCTGCTCGGCAGCCACGGCTACGACGCCACCAACGACACCGATGCGGCGATGGCGGGATTCCCGCCGGCGCTGGTGGTCGATGCCGCCTGCGCAGCGCGCGGCGACTGCCCCACGATCGACAGTCGGTGGCAGATGCGGCCGCTGGCGGATGGCGGCTTCGTCGCGCTGGGATCGCTCGCGTCAGGCTGTTTCGGCAGCGGTGGCCGTCGGGTTGATGACGTGTTCTGCCCCGCCGCCGAGGGCCACGCCGACGACGGCAACTTCACCTCCGATCCACCGCCGACCGGCCTCGCATGGCGCGCACCCGGCGCCAGGCAATGGCAGCCGATGGCGCAGGCGGCGTTGGCGGCGTTGGCGGGCCAGGTCATCACTGCGATCGAGCCATCGCCGGACCATCGGCAACTGGCGGTGGCGACGCGCACCTGGGACCGCGCCGACGCTGCGGATCCGAAGCAGGTGCTGCGGCTTTGGCTGCTCGACCTCGCCGATGGCGTCGCGACCTCACCGCGCCGGCTGGTCGAGATCGTGGATCCTGCGGGCGGGCGGATCTTCACCGACGCCGTCACCATCCGCGCCCTGTCGTTCAGCGCCGACGCCCGCCGCATCGTCTTCACCCATGCAGGGTCGGCATGGGCGGATGCCCGTGGGCTCAAGGCCGATGCGGACCTGTACCTGGTCGATACGGACGCGGGGGCGCGGATCCGCAAGCTGCGGGGCTTCGCCCGGCGCGCGGTCGCGATCGGCGACGACCGCGTGCTGGGGCTGGATGACGGCACCCTGCTCGACCTCGAGAGCGGCCGTGTCGTCGCCCGCATCGCGCTGCCGGCGCCGCTGGTGCGGGCCGGCTGGATCGAGCGCAGCCGCCTGTTGTGGGCCACCACCGACGACGGCGCGATCCACTTCTTCGATGCCGGAAGCGGCACGCCGCAACTCACCCTGCAGACCTTCCCCGGCAATCGTTTCTTCGCGCTGGCCCCCGGCGGCCGCTACGACAGCAATCTCGGTGCCGACACCGCGCTGGTGCGCTGGGTGGTCCCCGACGCACCGTGGCAGAGCCTGGCCGCGCAAACCTTCATGCGCGACTACTACGAACCCGGCCTCTATCGTCGCCTGCTGGACTGCCGCGCCAACGACAGCTGCGCGACCGCGTTCAAGCCGCTGCCGGCGATCGCCAGCCTCAACCGCGTGCTGCCGGCGGTGCGCATCACCGGCGTGCGCGCGGGCCGCGATGCGGCCGAAGCGGTGGTGTCGCTGGAAGTGCGCGAGGGCATCGATGCCCATGCGCCGAACGGCAAGACCCGTTCCGGCCTGTACAACCCACGGCTGTTCCGCAACGGCCGGCTGGTCGCGACGATGCCAGTGCAGGTCGATGCCGCGGATGGCGACCTCACTGCATGGCGCAGGCGCAATGCGATGCAGGCGACCAACGGGGTGAAGCGCCTCGCGTTCACCGTGCCGGTGCCGACCCAGGCGGGCGAAGCCGCACAGGTGTTCACGGCCTATGCGTTCAACGAGGACCGCATCAAGGGCGAGACCGCGCGCTTCGCGTGGACGCGACCCGCGGTGGCGACGCGGCCACGTCGCGCCTATGTACTGGCGATCGGCATCGACGACTACGACACCCCGCGCTTCCGCCTGAAGTACGCGGTCGCCGATGCGCGACTCATGGCCACGCGGCTGTCGGCCATTCCCGGTCACGACACCCATGTGCTGGTGCTGGCCGGCGAACGCGACGCCAGCGGCCGCCGCACCCGCGTGGATCGCGCAACGCTGGGCCGGGTGCTGTCGCTGCTGGCCGGCACCGGCGACCGCGAGGCCACGCTGGCCGCATTGCGCGCCGGCGGCATCGAGGCCGGCATGCTGCAGGCGGCCACGCCCGACGACGCCGTGATCGTCAGCTATTCCGGCCACGGCTGGGCGAATGCGCAGGGCGACTTCTATCTCATCCCGGGCGATGGGCGCTGGGCGGACGGCGCGGCCACGCCGGACCTGGCCAGCGTGTTCGCCACCGCGGACCTGGTGACGCCATTCCAGGCGATGCAGGCCGGCGAGATCGCACTGGTGATCGATGCCTGCCATTCGGCGGCCAGCGTCGCCGACGGCCGCTTCAAGCCGGGGCCGATGGGCGACAGCGGGCTGGGCCAGCTGGCCTACGACAAGGGGATCCGCATCCTTGCCGCGACCCAGGCCGACGACGTTGCGCTGGAGGATGCGCGGCTTGGCCAGGGCCTGCTGACCTATGCGCTGGCGGTGGACGGACTGGGCGACGGGGCTGCCGACCTCGACCGCGACGGCCGCATCCGCATCGACGAGTGGCTGGCCTACGCGGTGCGGCGGATGCCGGCGCTGGCGAGCGATGCCCGCGTCGGTCGCATCGCCCCGGGCGGCGACGGCGCGCGCGGGATCACCTTCAGCGACCTGCCGGCGAATGCGCCGGCGCGACGCGTGCAGCAGCCAGCGCTGTTCGATTTCAATCCGCAGCCCAGCATCGTGGTGCTACGCGGGAAAACGCAGTGAAGCGCGCTACGCCGTTGGCGTGGCTGATCCTGGCCGGCTTGCTGGCGGGCTGCTCGCCTTCGCCTGCACCCGCGCTGCCAAACGGCGATGCGGCATCCACGCGACCCGCAGCGGACACGCGCCGCCTGCATGCGCTGATCGTCGGCATCGACCGCTATCGCTTCTCCGATGCACGCCAGCCGGGCGCGGTGTTTTCCGACCTGCGCGGGGCGGTCGGCGATGCACTGCGTTTCAAGCAGGCGCTCGCGGACGTGTTCGGCGTCGATGTCGATGCGCCCGCGGCCGGTGCCTGCGAGTCCTCCAACGCCGCGACCACCACCCTGACCGACGACTGCGCGACGCGCGCGCGGATCCTCCAGGCGCTGGAGGAACGGATCGCCACGCTGCGCCCCGGCGACACCCTGCTGTTCTATTTCGCCGGCCACGGCTCGCGCTACCGCGACGACGAGGCGCGCGACCAGGACACTGGCTACAACGGCACGATCCTGCCGGCCGATGCACGCAATCCCGACGGGTCGCCGGGCGACCTCTTCGATGTCGAACTGAAGGCGCTGAAGGATCGCGCGACCGCGCGCGGGCTGTACTTCGTCAGCGTGTTCGATGCCTGCAACTCCGCCACCGCCACCCGCGACGGTGCCGGCGGGCAATCGCGGAGTGCGCCGCCATTCGCGGGCAGCGCGCCACCCGCGCTCACCACGAGTGCATCCGGCGGCGACGGCTACTGGGTGCACCTGGCGGCCGCGCAGGACGGCGAGGAGGCGCAGGAAACCGGCGGCGTGGGCACGCGCGCCGGCGTGTTCACCACCGCGCTGGTCGATGCCCTGCGCATGCCGGGCATGCGCGACGCCACCTTCGGCGACCTGATTCAGGAGGTGCGCCTGCGCGTCGCCGCCCGCGGCCACGCCACGCAGACACCGTCGGCGGAAGGCGCGTTGAACGCGGCCTTCGGCGCGCGCGCGCGCACGACGGTGCTGTTCGATGTCGCGCAATCCGACGGCACGCCGGTGTTGCAGGCCGGCGCGACCAGCGGCATGACCCGCGGCTCGCGCTTCGCGCTGTACGCCACGCAGGCCGATGCGATGGCAGGGCGTGCGCGCATCGCCACCGCGTCGATCCGTCGCGTCGATGGCGCGACTTCGACACTGATGCTCGACAGCGAAGTCAGCGGCAAGTTGCCGAAGCGACTGGTCGCCGAACAGGTCGCGCACTTCCTGCCCGTGGACGCAGTGACGGTTGCCAACGACCTGCCCACCGGCCCGGCGCGCGATGCCGCCGCGAAGGCGGTGCAGGCGACCGGTTTCGCCAGCGTGGCGGCCACGGGCAGCACCCGCCTGGTCGCGATGGACGGCGATCCCGACGCCGTCGCGCTGCGCGCCGACGACGGCCTGCTGCTGGCCGAACTCGGGCGGGTGGACGATCCGGCATTCGCCGATCGCCTGGCCGAGGCCCTGCACAAGATCGCCCGTGTGCAGCAACTGCTGGCATTGCGCACGAACGCATCGGCATCCGCCAGCGACCCCTTCCCGATCGCCACCTGCATCGCCGCCGATGGCTACCGTCCGACCGCTTGCCCGCCCTTGCAGGCCGGTGGCGTGCGCCGGATCGGCCCGGGCGAGCGGATCACCGCGACCGTGATCAACCGCGGCACCGTGCCGGCGTATGTCTACGTGCTGGCAATCGATCCACGCAATGCGGTCGATGTGGTCCTGCCGAAGCCCGGCGAGTTCGACCGGCCGCTGCCGCCCAACCAGCCCTACCGGCGCTCGGGCATGGGCTTCGATACACCCGGCGCCTATCGTTTCGTGGTGCTGGCCAGCGCCACGCCGGTGCGCGCGGATGCGCTCGCCCAGGCCGGCACCGGCAGCCGCGACCTGGCCGCCTGCACCTCGCCACTGGAACGATTGCTGTGCGCCAGCAGCGAAGGCCGCCGCGATGCCGGCGTTGCCGCGGTCGGCGACTGGTCGGCGACGATCTCCAGCGTGCTTGCCCTGCCCAAGGAGCCTGCCCCATGAATCGATTGCGCCCGCATGCGTCGTTGCTGGTTTGCATCGCGTCGTGCATCGGATTCGCCGCGTGCGAGCGTGCGCAGGCGCCCTCGCCGCCGGCATCCGCAACCGCGAAGCCGCTGGCGAAGACCACAACGAACGATTGCGAAGCGCGTCGCGCACGCCACGACCAGCAGCAGGCCGGACGCATCGTCGGTGGCGAACCGGCGAAACCCGGTTCCGCACCGTGGCAAGTCGAGTTGCTGTCGTCGCCGCAGTACGACGCCGCGGATCGCGCCTACGACGCCACGCTTGCCGATGACGATGCCTGCAAGATCTTCCTGGCCCAGCGCAACCCGTACGAGCTTGCGCACAAATGCGGTGGCGCGTGGATCGGCGACGGCTGGGTGCTGACCGCCGCGCACTGCGTCGACGACATCCCGGGTTTCGACGGCCGCGAAGGCAATGTGCTCACCGACCGCCGGGTCCGCCTGGGTACGCAGAACCTCACCGTGGACGATGGGCTGTTCGCGATCGATGCGGTGGTCATCCACGGCGCTTACAGGAAAAACACCAAACACGACGACATCGCACTGGCGCGGGTGGTGGTGGATCCGCGCATCGCCGCGTTCGAAGCCGCCGGGCGGCTGGCTGCGGTGCCGTTGGTGGGAAGCGGCGATCGCGATTTCGATCCCGGCGAAGCCCTGCGCGTCACCGGCTGGGGCTGGATGGGCCGGCGCGACGTGCGCGATGCGGTCAGTCGCCGCGACAGTGCGAAACAGCTGCAGCGCAATCCTGCCGACCTGCAGCAGGTGGGCCTGAACTACCTGCCGGACGCACTGTGCGTGAAGGAATACGGGGCGATCTACGGGCCCGGCTCACTGTGCGCGGGCACGCTGGCCACGGACGGCCGCGTCGAAACCGGCAAGGACAGTTGCCAGGGCGACAGCGGTGGGCCGCTCACCCGCGAAGAGGACGGCGGCAGGCGCAGCCTGGTCGGCCTGGTGTCGAACGGCAAGGGTTGCGGCGCCGGCATCCCGGCGCTGTACACGCGGGTCTCGCATTACGACGGCTGGATCGTCGCGGCGAAGGCCGCGGCGAGATCCGGCAGGGTCGAACGGGTGGCGCAGCCGGCCGACGCGACCGGATCGCGCTGAGGCGATCCGGCGCGACGACGGGCGCGTGGCTTACTGTTCGGCCGGCGTGGTGCGCTCGACGGTGCCGGTCTGTTCCTCGGGACCGGTGCGCTCGACCGTCCCGGTCTGCTCTTCCGGCCCCGTGCGTTCGACCGTACCGGTCTGTTCCTCCGGGCCTGTGCGTTCGACGGTGCCCGTCTGCGGCTCCGGATCCGTGCGTTCGACCGTACCGGTCTGCGGTTCCGTTGCGGTCGCCGCTGCTGCGGGCTCGGCGGCAGGTTCCGCCGGCTTCTTGCAGGCCACAAGGCCGAAAGCCAGGCCGGTCACCAGGACGGCCGCGATCGTATTGCGCATGGTGCTTCCCCTTCGTTCCCCAACGAATCAGATGAAGCCGACAGCCTTCGCCAGCGCGAGGTAGCCGTCGGTGCGGTGCAGCGGTGCCAGCAGTGGATCAGCGTACATCAGCATCATGCCGCCGTCGCGCAGGTCCCAGGCCGCCTGCAGCGA
>DAOOCX010000023.1:15922-25656 GCA_035408605.1 Thermomonas sp.
GCGTGGTCACCGGCGTTGTGGCGGATGTCGCCCTGCGAGCGGAACGTGCGCGCGTTGAGCGGGTCGAGCGCGACCGCGCGCAGGATCACGCCGGTGGCCAGGTCGTGGTCGCGCAGGTTGGAGCGGAAGGTGGCGTAGCGGCTGAGCACGTCGGCATCGCCGGGCGCGAGCGCATGCGAGCGGTCGAACGGCACGCGTGCGCCGCGCATGTCCAGCTTGCCGCTGGCCAGGGCGAAGCCCAGCGCGGAGAAGCCTTCGGCGAACTGCGGTGCCAGCGTGGTCGCGGTGCGCGCCGCGGCGGCCGCGTCGTCGTAGGCACGCACGCGTTCGTCGTGGCCGGCATACAGGTTGCCGATCACCACCAGGGCGCGCGCACGCGCCGCATGCGCGCCGGCATAGCGCGCGTCGAGCGCGATCGCGCGGTCGAACCAGTCCAGCGCGCGGCGATCGCTGTCCTCGTCGATGCCGGCCTCGTACAGCGCGCGGCCATGCAGGAACGCATCGAAGGCTTCGACATTCGCGGTGCCGCCCACCTGCGCGCCGGCAGTGGCGGCCTTGCCGTCGATCGCCGCGGAGAGTGCCGTGGCGACCGCGGCGCCGATCTCCGCCTGCACCGCGAAGATGTCGGACAGCGGGCGCTCCCAGGTATTGACCCAACGGCTCAGGCCGGTGGCGCCATCGGTGAGTTCGGCGGCGACCTTCACCCGGCCGCCGGCCTTCTGCACATTGCCGCCGAGCAGGAAATCCACGCCGAGCGCGCGGGCGACATCGCGCGGGTCGCCCTGCCCTTCCCCTGCCTTGGTGGACGAGGTCTGCCCGGCGATCTGCAGCTGCACATTGCGCGACAGCTGCGCGCGGATTTCCGAGGTCAGGCCATCGGAGAAATAGCGTTGCTCGGGATCGCCGCTGAGATTCTCGAACGGCAGCACCGCGATGCGACGCTCGCCACCGGCCGCATCCGTGCCTCGCGCGGCCGTGCCGGCATCGCGCGCGCGCCACAGCAACACGCCGCTGCCGGCCGCGACCACCGCCAGCCCGGCGGCGACCACGATGCGCCGGCGCGTCGGCGAGGCCAGCTCGGCACGCGGCACGGGCAACGCGGGCGCTGGACCTTCATGCAGCGCGGCGACCGCGCGCAGCAGCTTGCGCATCGGTTCGCTGCCTGGCTTGCCCAAGGCATGCGAGACGTCGATCGACTGGAATTGGCCGAAGCCCAGCGGCGGCAGGCTGCCGTCCAGCGACAACGGCACCAGCCGCCCGCTTTCGCGCCCGCGCGTGGCCTCGTCGTGCACCCAGTGCGATCCAGCCGAGGTCTTCGACCACAGCACCACCACGGCGCGCGCACCGGCCAGCGCGGCCTCGGTCGTGCGCGAGAAGCGTTCCCCGCCTTCCAGCAAGCCGTCCCACCACACGCCATAGCCGGCGGCCTCGAGCACGCGCACGATCGCCAGCGCGCCCTTGCGGTCGGCGCGCGAGTAACTGAGGAACACGGTATGCGTTGGCGTCGGGCCGCCAGGCTCACCATCGACTGCGGGTGGCGTCCTGGTGCTCATGCCGGCAACGCGATCGGTTTTCCGCTGAACACGGCCTGCCAGCTTTCGATCTCGTCGACGACGATGCCGTCGATGCCGTGCGCCAGCCGGGACACGCCTTCGTAATCGATCGCGCTGTCCGGCCCGGCTAGCAGTTGCGCGATCCGCACTTCCACCTGCGCCAGCTTGCCGGCAGTGACTTCGGAGATCGCCGCGAAGCGCTCGAAGTCGCCGAAGTAACGGATGCCGGCGATGCTGGCGCCCAGCGTGGGCAGCGCGATGCCGAGGAACGCGAACGCCTTCGAGGTGGCGTGCGGCAGGTCGCCGGGCAGCAGGTGCAACGCCGCGCCGGCCTTCATCAGCAACCAGGTCGCGACCGACGCGACCGCGATCTTGAACAGCGTTTCGGCCAGCCGGTCGAGGTGGCGGTCGACGGTTTCCAGGCGGCGCGCCTTGGCGTGGTGGTAGGCCCGCTGGTCGGCGACGTGCGGCGCCAGCAGGCCGTGCAACGCGGCGCGCAGGAACGGCCGGGTCACCGCCATCGCCGGCAGCCCCGGTGCGCGCATCGCATGGCGCGCGGCGTATTCCGGCCACTCGGTGCCGGTCGCACGCGGCCAGTGGCTGGGCGGCCGGGCCACGCCGACCAGCAGCAGGATCGGCGCATGCCGCAGGTATTCGGCGGCGCGGCGGGTCTCGAACCAGCGCCCGTGCAAGCGGCGGCGGCCACCCAGCCAGGTGATCGCCAGGATCGCCGCAAGCAGTCCGAATTCGGCCAGGGCGAACAGCCACTTGCCGTCGTCGATGCCCAGCGGCAACCACGCCACGCCCACGATCACCGCGAGCGCGGACAGCAGGAAGTTGGCGACCATGCCGCTGCGGTAACTGTCCGACAATCGCGCCGAAATGCCATCGGCGCGGGCGAACGCCGGCAGGATGTCGTGGGCCACCGCGGCGACGAAGGCCGGGTCGGTGCCGGGCAGCCTGGACGCGGCTTCCACCAGCGGCGCACCGCTGCCGCGGGCGATGCGCTCCGGCGCTTCGTAGGCCTGCACCAGCGAACGCAACGGATGCGCTTCGCCGCCGAACAGGGCCTCGATCCGCCGGTACAGGGTGGACGCGCGCGTGCCGCGTGGGTGCCAGGCCTCGTCGCCCAGCGAGCGGGCCACGCCGCGTGCGCGCAGCGCGTTGCCGACGACGGCCTGCAGGCGCTCGCGATCCTGGCCCTGCTGGTCCTGCCAGCCGGCCAGGCTCTCGGTCGACGACAGGATTGACCAGTGGCGGGGTCGCGCCGGGTCGATCAGCAGCACCGGCGTGCCCAGTTCGAGCGCACGCACGATGGTGTGGCCGGTGCCGCCAACGGAATCGCGGCTGCCGTTGTTCCACACGCCGACCAGCAGGTCCGACTGCTCGACGATGATCCGCCCGGACAGTGCCGCCTGCGCCGCCACCGCCGCGTGGAAATGCCGCGCTTGCGTGGCATCGTCCGGCGACGCCAGCGTGGCCTCGAACAGCGCGGCGATCTCGGCGTCGCGGTCGGCCAGTTGGAACAGCCGGGCCCGCGCGCTCCAGCGGCGGATGTCCTGCGCACGCGCCTGCACGTCGGCATCAGCGGCGTCGCCTCCGGCGAGCAGGGCCACGGCATCGGCGTGGGTGCGCGGCTGCGCGTTGATCGCGACGTTGAGCGCCTGTCCGAACGGCAGCGGCGCGACCAGCTCCCAGCCCAGCGCGTGCGCCGCCGAGGCCGCCAGCTGGTCGGCGCCGGCGGAGAGGAGGGTGTGCAAGCGCGTCGGCTGCGGTTCCAGCAGCGGCGTGGCGACCCGTTCGGCGGCAATGGCCGATTCGATCTCCGCGAAGATCCCCGCAAGCGTCGCCGCGACCTGCGTTGCATTGGCAGCCAGCGCCGGGTTCGACGCGCGGTGGCCGGTGATGCCGATGGCGAAGCGCACCGACTGTCCGGCGGGCGTCCGGCTCATGCGCCTGCCTGCAGGCGGACGACGGAAACGCAGGCGATGGTGGCGGATCGGGCACGTGGCTTGCGCATGCTGCTTGCCCGTCAGGCCTCGTGAGGTCGCGGCGAGCATAGCACCCGGTCCGCGCGGCCCAGGGGCTCGATGGCATGCATGCGGAGCGGGCAAATCCTGGATCAACGACGCATCGTGCGACGCGCGTGCCGGTCGGGGACGAGCTGGAGCGGGCGACCGAGGGCGCGGCGTTGGGCAACCGTGCCCAACGCCGCGCGAACCGTCATCGACGGCGTATCGGTGGAACGATCAGAGCGCCGCGTCCTTGAGCTTCTTCAGCGGACGCACCTTCAGCTTGGTCGATGCCGGCTTGGCTGCGAACCAGACTTCTTCCTTGGTGAAGGGGTTGATGCCCTTGCGCTTCGGCTTGGCCGCGACCTTCACCGAAGTGATCTTGAGCAGGCCCGGCAGCACGAACTCGCCGGCGCCCTTCTTGCTGACGGAACCGTGGATCGCGCCTTCCAGCGCGGCCATCACGGCGCGCACGTCCTTGGCCGCAACCTCGCTGACTTCCGCGATGTGCGCCACCAGACCCGACTTGGTCATGGCTTCCTTGATCGGTTTCGGTGCAGCGGGTTTCGCTGCGGCTTTCTTGGCCGGGGCCGCTTTCTTCGTTGCCATTTCGATTTCTCCCAGTGGTTGGCAGGACAGCAGGCGGATTGGAGCACCCTCTGGCCGATCTGTCATGTGGCAGGCCGGGTGGGACTTGGTGGTTGCTGCCTTCAGGGACGGGAGAAGCGCGACGTCGGGCCTGGCCAGGCATCCGCCCTTGTCTGACGGCGATGACGAGAGCATCGGGGCTGTCGATACCCATGCCGGGCTCCGGTGCCCCGAACCGGGAACCCACGCGACGCATTGCCGGCGCGAATGCGTGCGCCCGTCAGCAACAACCCGGCGCGATGGACATCTGCTTTCCTGCATTGCGCGTCTGCCGCTTCTTCAAGGCAAGACAAGGCCGCCCCGAGAACGCCGCGCAACCCGAACCTCGCGACCCGGGGCCCGGTTGCAACGATCGGCAAGGCGGCTCCCTGCAGCTGGCCTCACTCGAACGCCCAAGTCAACGCTCGGTGCGGCGACCGCGGAGGTCGAGGGCGCCGCACTTGTTAAGGAATTGTGCAGAACCTATAGTCCGCCAGTCATGGCCGATTCAGGTCAGGCGCAGGGGCGTTCTTTTCCGATTATTTCTCATGGGGATCCACAACAATGGCTTCTAAGAATTTCGCCAAGGGCTTGAAGCGGAGCGCACTGACCGTCGCGCTTGGCATGTGCTTCGCCGGCGGCGTCCAGGCACAAAGCACGTCCGGCGCCATCTACGGCAAGGCCGATGCCGGCCAGACCGTCACCATCGTCAGCGAAACCGGGTTGACCCGCACCGTCACCGCGGATGCCAACGGCCGCTACAGCGCACCCTCCCTGCCCGCGGGTCGCTACAAGGTCACGGCCGGCGGCGACGCCCGCGATGTCACCGTGCTGGTCTCCTCCGGCGCCCAGGTCGACTTCGGCGACGCCACGACCACGCTCGGCACCGTGACGGTGAATGCCAGCTCGGTTCCGGTGATCGACGTGTCCCAGACCGACAGCCGCACGGTGTTCACCGCCGAGCAGCTCCAGGAAATCGCGGTGGCGCGCGACATCAACGCCGTGGCCCTGCTGGCGCCTGGCGTGATCAATTCCACCGCCTACAACAGCCGTTCCTCCAACGTGGGCAGCTTCGGTGGCGCAGCCGCGTCCGAGAACGCCTACTACATCAACGGTTTCCCGGTCACCAATCCGCTCACCAACATCGGTTCCACCACCCTGGGCTTCGATTCCATTGCCCAGCAACAGGTGCTGCTGGGTGGCTACGGTGCCGAATTCGGGCGCAGCACGGGTGGCGTGATCAGCATCATCACCAAGCGCGGAACCAACGACTGGAAGGGCGGTGTGTACGCCATTTACACGCCTGCATCGCTGCGAAGCGATTTCAAGGACATCTACTATCCGGACACGGGCTTCTGGAACGCGACAACTCACTACAACACCACTGCCGGCAACAATCCGGCGAACTGGACCGATGGCCAGTTGTATGACCTCAACCGCTACAACAAGTCCGGAACCCAGGTCTACGGCTTCTACATCGGCGGCCCGATCATCAAGGACCGGTTGTTCATCTATGCGAACGCCGAGCGGTCAAAGACCGACAGTGAATCTTCCCGCTATTCCGCCAACCTGCTTGGGAAGACTGCTGCGGGCCTGCCGGCACTCAGCGCCACGAGCCGCGCGCAAGCATGGGGCGTCAACGAATCCACCGACCCGCGCTGGACGGTCAAGCTCGACTGGAACATCAACGACGACCACATCATCGAATTTACCGGTGTGCAAGACAACAACAAGTTCGAGTCCGAGTACTACGGCTACAACTACGACACCAACGAGCGCGACAATGTCCTGTTCAACACCAACAAGACGGAATCGAAGACACGCCTGTACATCGGCAAGTACACCGGCTACCTGACCGACAACCTGAGCGTTTCGGCCATGTTCGGCCAACAGAAGATCGACACCCTGGCCAACCCGCTGGACGGCTACGATCCGAGCAAGACGTACGTCAGCATTTCCCCAACGGTGGTGCCCACGGCGTTTGCCGGCATCAGCAACCCGCAGAAGTTCGGGCCGACCTACAACTACGACGGTCTGGACGAAACCAAGGCACGCCGTTTCGACATCAACTACTCCATCGGCGACCACGAGTTGCGCGCGGGTTACGACTACTTCGAGGCCTTCTCCTACCGCGGCGATAACGTCGTGGGTCCGACCGGCTACTACTGGTCCTACGGCCTTGCCAGCAACCCGAACGCCGCGCTTGATGCCAGCCACTATGTCGGCTCACCTGCTTCCGGTGGCGGTCTGGGTGCCAACGGCTACTACGTAACAAAGAACTATTCCGAGCACGGTGGCGGCACGACCGTCAAGCAGAAGGCGCTGTTCATCGAAGACCGCTGGCACATCACCGACAACATCCTGTTGAGCCTGGGGCTGCGCAACGACGGCTTCACCAACTACAACGGCAATGGCGAAGCCTATGTGGAGCAGAAGAACAACTGGGCGCCTCGCATCGGCTTCAGCTGGGACGTGAATGGCGATTCTTCGTTCAAGGTATTCGGCAACGTCGGTCGCTACCACCTGGCCCTGCCGAACAACGTGTCGGTGCGCGGCTCCAACCCGTCGCTGAGCTCCGCCCAGTACTTCACCTATACCGGCATCGCGGCCGACGGCACGCCGACCGGCCTGACCGCCATTCCGTACACCAATGCCAACAGCCCGTACACCTGCGCCAATGGCGGCATGTCGTCCAACGTGGAATGCGGCTACCCGAAGGATCCACGCACGATCGCCCAGATCGACCTGAAGCCGCATTACCAGGACGAGTTCCTCGTCGGCATGGAGCGAACCGAAACCGACTCGTTCTCATGGGGTGCCAAGGCCACCTATCGCGACCTCAAGAACGCCATCGACGACATCTGCCCCACCGAATGCTTCATCTTCAACGCGGGCACGAACGTCGCGACCTTCTATGAAGACGACGGCACCGGCAACCTGGTGGCGGTGACGCACGACTTCGCGGTCGATTTCGGCACCGCGTTCCCGAAGCTGAAGCGCAAGTACCTGGCGTTGGACATGTACGCGCAGTACCGCAAGGGCGACTTCTTCGGCAAGATCGACTACACCCTGTCGCACAACTGGGGTAACGCGGAAGGCCAGCTGAACTCTTCGGTCGACACCGGTGCGGGCGGCCAGGGCGATGTCTCGGTGACCCAGGACTGGGACCTGCCGGAACTGATGTTCGGCGTGAACGGCTCGCTGCCGAACAACCGCACGCACCAGATCAAGATGATCGGCACCTACCGCTTCTCGGAGGAGTGGCGCGTGGGTGGTTCCGCCATCGTGCAGAGCGGCCGTCCGCGCAGCTGCTACAGCTACTGGCCGTACGCGAAGCCGGGCCTGTACAACAACGCCTACTACAGCTACTGCGGCGTGCCGGGTGCGCAAACCGCGGTCAACAATCCCAACGTGACCCCGAATGCGGACTATGTGTTCTCGCCGCGCGGCAGCGTGGGCGAGACGCCGTGGACGGCGACGTTCAATGCCAACGTGTCCTACACGCCCAACTGGCTGGACGGCCTGACCCTTTCCATGGATGTGCTGAACCTGCTCAACAAGCAGACCGCGACCGGCTACTACGAGCGTTCGGCCAGCAGCCGCACCACCGTGAATCCGCGCTACGGCCAGGAGCTGTACTTCTCCGCACCGCGCAGCTTCCGCTTCTCGGTTCGCTACGACTTCTGATCCACGGATCGAAGTCGCATGATGTACGTCGACCGGCCCCGCGAGGGGCCGGTTTTTTTTGCGCATCGATGCAGGCGCGACATGCCTGGCGGGGCCAGGCCGTCAGAACCCGTAGCGCAGGAACCCGCCGTCCACCGCGATGCATTCGCCGGTGATGTAGCTCGACGCCGGCATGCACAGGAACGCCACCGCCGCCGCCACTTCCTCGGGTTCGCCGACGCGGCCGAGCGGCGTGCGCAGCAGGACTTCGTCGAGGTAGTCGGGATCGGCCAGCTTGCTGCTGGTGCGGCGCGTGCGGATGTACCACGGCGCCACCGAATTCACCCGAACCCCGTCTTCCGCCCACTCCACCGCCAGGTTGCGGGTCATCTGGTGCAGCGCGGCCTTGCTCATGCCGTAGGGCGCGCCGCTGCGCACATGGGTGATGCCGGACACGCTGCCGACGTTGACGATCGCCGATGTCGCATGCTTCGCCAGCAACGGATACGCGCCGCGGCAGAGTTCGAACGCGGAGAACAGGTTGGTCTCGAAGATGCCGCGCCACTGGTCTTCGCCGTAGTCGAGCACCGGCCGGGTGACGTTGCCGCCGGCATTGTTGACCAGCAGGTGCAGGCCGCCCTGGTCGCTGGCCCAGTCCAGGATCTCGGCGCGCTGTTCTTCGTCGGTGACATCGGCCGGAAGCGCCAACACCGCGTCCTCGGGGCCGGGGAACTCGTCTTCCAGTTCGGCGCGCGCCTGCTCGAGCATGTCGGCGTCGCGCGCGACCATCAGCACCTGCGCGCCGAGGCCCAGCAGCTCGCGGCAGATGGCCAGGCCGATGCCGGCACTGGCGCCGGTCACCAGCGCGCGTTGTCCGTCCAGGGTCCAGCGGTGCGATGCCATGCGCGGCTCCGTGTGTCGGGGTCGGGCGTAGGATAGGCCACGTCCGAACCGCTGGAGCCTGTCATGCGCATCGTGTCGCCACTTGCCTGCCTGCTCGTCATCGCGCTGGCAGGATGCTCGCCGCCGAAGCCGCCGGAAGAGGAGCGTCGCCCCGAACCCCAGGCCGCCGCGGTCGTGCAGGCAGCCGATGCCTACAAGGACAGCGCGCGCGCTGCGGTGGCGAAGACCGAGGACGCGGCCGCGAAGGAGAAGGCGGCGCTCGACGCCGCGACGCAGTGAGTCGCTAGTCCGCGGTCTTCGGATAGGCGAGCAGGATCACCAGGTCGTCGTCGCCGTCCTGCATCAGCGAATGGGTACTGCCGGTGCGGGTGAGCATGGCGTCGCCCGGGCCAACGTCACGGATGCTGCCATCGATGATATAGCGGCCCTTGCCGCTGACGACGTAATAGACCTCGTCCTTGTCGTGCTGGTGCAGGCCGATGCCGGCACCCTTGTGCAGCACGCGCTTGCGGAAGAAGAACGACAGGCCGGGCGCGTCGGCGAAGAACGGATACGCGGTGGTGGTGCCGGCGCCGCCATGCGGGCCGGGCTGCTGGCGGGCCAGGTCAGCTTCGCGTACCACCTGCGAGGGATGCGCTTGGGCTGCGCGATCGGCCAGCGCGGTATCGCGCGCACCGCAGTCGGTATCGCGCACCACGGTTTTTGAGATCGCGGGATCGAGGGCTTTCCAGCCGCCCACGACCAGGCAGGCCACGGCGGTCGCACCGCGTTGCTGCAAGTGGGTGTCGTCCGTGAGGTCCTGCTCGGGCACGTGCATGTAGAACGGCTTCGAGGCTTCATCGCCCAGCGCACGCAACCATGCCGTGCTCAGTGCATCCAGGTCGATCATGCCGACCTGCTCGCGCCTGGCCAATTCGCGCACCGCGATCGAATACGCACCATGCGTGTCCAGCAACTGGTCGATCTTGCTGCC
>DAOOCX010000024.1:0-19509 GCA_035408605.1 Thermomonas sp.
CTGCCCGACGTCGCATCTCCGCCCCTCATCGAGCCCGCACCCTTGACCACCACCGCCCACGTCATCAAGACCAGCCTGCCCACCCCTCCGCCTTCGGTGGAAACGCTGCTCAAGACCGTGCACGCCGCGCTGGAGGAACTCAAGGCCAAGGACACCGTCGAAATCGACGTGCGCGGGAAGAGCAGCGTCTGCGATTACATGGTCGTGGCGTCCGGCACCTCCACCCGCCACGTCAAGTCGATCGCCGACGAGGTGGTGCGATTCGCCAAGAAGCTCGACGTCA
This sequence comes from Thermomonas sp., assembly GCA_035408605.1. GTDB lineage: Bacteria > Pseudomonadota > Gammaproteobacteria > Xanthomonadales > Xanthomonadaceae > Thermomonas. Next base: position 284 of record DAOOCX010000024.1, read on the forward strand.
TGCCGCTGGGCGTGGAAGGCGAGCGCGAAGCCGAATGGGTCCTGGTCGACCTGGGGGACGTGGTCGTCCACGTGATGCTGCCGCGGGTGCGCGAGTTCTATGCGCTGGAGCGCCTGTGGACCGTCGGCGACCAGCATCCCGACTACGTCGCGTCGGACGCCTGAGGCGTACTTTGTCCTTGATGGCTTCCCCGTGAAGGGGAGGGACGGACGATGAAAGCCCGCCTCGTCGCCGTCGGTGAACGCGCCCCCGCATGGGTGGCGCAGGGGTTCGCGGAATACCAGAAACGCCTCTCGCACTGGCTGCCGTTGGAACTGGTCGAAGTCGAGCCCGGCGTGCGCGGCAAGGGGCGCGACACCGCCCGGGCAATGAGCGATGAGGGCGCGCGCGTGCTCGCCGCACTGCCGAAGAATGCGTTCGTGGTTGCGCTCGACGGTCGCGGCAAGCCGCATTCGTCGGAGCAACTCGCGGTAAGGCTGGAGCACTGGCGCGGGCGCGGCCAGGATCTCGCGTTCCTGGTCGGCGGCCCCGAAGGACACGCACCCGAAGTCATCGCGCGTGCGGACGAAACCTGGTCGCTGGGCCCGCTGACCCTGCCGCACATGCTGGTGCGATTGGTGCTAGCCGAGCAGGTGTATCGCGCGGCGGCCCTGCTGGCGAACCATCCCTACCATCGCGCCTGAACGCGAGACGCCCGCATCGACGATGCGGGCGTCGTGTTCTTCGAGCCTGTGAGATCAGCGCAGCGCGAATTCGATCGGCACCATCCCGATGGCCTGCACGGCCTGGCCGTCCTTCCGCGCCGGCTGGAAACTCCAGCGCTTCATCACCTGCGCGCGGGCGGCTTCATCCAGCTCGCGATGACCGCTGCTCTGCGCCACGGTCACTTCGAGCGGGCGACCATCGATTCCGACCAGCACCTGCAGCAACACCGTGCCGGTGAGGCCGCGCTGCTTGGCCATGCGCGGGTAGTCCGGTGCCGGCGCGCTCTTGTATTCGAGCTGGATCGGCGCGGGGCCAGTGGCGATCGGGGCGATGTCACCGACCGGGCCGGCATCAACGACCGTGCTTTCGATGGCCTGTTCGGTCGCGCCATCAGTCAGCACGGGGGTCGCAACGGCTGTCGGTTGCTGGGTAATGGTTTGCTGGCGCACTGGCTGCGTGGTGGGTGGCGTCGGCTGCTGCTGGACCACCGGCACCTTGATCGGCGGCGGCGGATCCCGCCTGATCCAGTCCGGCAGGCGTGTATCGGGTGTTTCATCGGGCAACGGCAGCGGCGCTGGCATGGTCATCGGCATCATCAGCAGGCCCATGGCCAGGACATTGACCGCGATGGTGCCGCTCATCGTGATGATGCGGGCCGTGTCGAGTTGCGGTTTGGAGGCGGGCTTCAGCAGCGCGAAACCTGCCGGGCGGAACGAAGCGATGGAGTGCGAGCGAGCCATGGTCAACCTCCTGTCAGGTGGGTATGCCATGCAACGAACCAGGGGCGGCGATGGGGTCGATGCCCGTCCGGTGCACGCTTCGACGCTGCGCCGTACGCCGGCGCATTGGCAATCGGCGGGCGATGACCGGCAGTCTGCCGCCGACAAATGGCAATGACTCTCGTTCATGTTTTTTGCCCCGGATACAACGATGCCCGCACATGGCGGGCATCGTGGGCGAGCGGTGGGCGACTCAGGGCGTGGGATCGGGATCGTGTTCCAGCCCACCGTCCTCTGCATCCGGTTCGGGTCTGGCGCCCGGGATCTGTGCCTGCGCCTTGTCCTTCGGCTTCGGTTCCGCGTAACCGGTGTTGCATGCCGGATCCGGGGAGGCGGTCGGCACGCTGGCGGCGTCGCTGTCCTTGCGGGTGGTCATCTCAGCGCCCCAACTCGAAGACCACGTCGATGCTCACCGACAGCGACGCCTCGCCCGGCGACACCGAGGTTTCCTTGGCGAAACCGTCGGAGGCCATCGCCCGCATCATCGGCATCGGCCGCGGGAAGCTCGCACCGCCCTCGCTGATGCTGACGATGCGGCGCACCTTCATGCCCAGCGCGGCGGCGTAGGTGTCGGCGCGCGCCTGCGCCTTCTTCAGCGCGCCCAGGCGCGCCTCGTCGTAGGCCGCGTCGGGCTTGTCGACTTCGAAGCTCGGGCCGTTGATCTGGTTGGCGCCATTGGCGACGAATGCATCCAGCACCTTGCCCAGCTTGGACAGGTCGCGCACCTTCACGTTGACGGTGTTGCTGGCCTGGTAACCGACGATGCTCGGCGGCTGGTTCTCGACGTACTTGTACTGCGGGTTGAGGTTGATGCCGGCCGTCTGGATATCGCGCTCGGCGATACCCGCTGCGCGGATCGCCGCCATCACCTTGTCCATCTGCACCGCGTTGGCGCGCATCGCCGCGTTGGCGTCGGTTGCCTGGGTGACCACGCCGGTGGAGATGGTGGCCACATCGGGAACGCGGGTGGCATCCGCGGACGCCGACACCGACAACAACGTGCCCTGCGGCGAGGCGATGGCGATATCCGCGGGTGTCTGCGCGTTGGCGGTCATGGGCAGGGCGATGGCCAGGGAGAGGGCGAGGAACAGGGGACGCAGGATCATGGTGGACTCCGAATCGTTGCGGGGGAAGCGTGCGCGAGGCGTGGTGGGTGCCAGGTGAACGCGCGTGGCGGGAGTGAACGCGTGGTGAGCCGGAACGGGGTTGCAGGCATGGCCCCGACATGGCCGCGGGTTAGACTCCCGACCATGCTGCATCTTGCCTCGCGCTCGCCACGACGCGCCGAATTGCTTGCCCGCCTTGGGCTGGACTTCGGCATCATCGACCTCGATCTCCCGGAACGCCAGGGCGCCGGCGAGGCGGCTGCCGAGTACGTACGCCGGGTCGCCCGCGAGAAGGCCGGTGCCGGCCTGCTGCAGGTGGTCGCGGTGCCGGGTGCGGTGGTATTGGGCGCCGATACCGAAGTGATCCTGGATGGCCGCGTGTTCGGAAAGCCGGCCGATGCCGGCGATGCGGCAGCGATGCTGCGCACGCTCTCGGGGCGTACCCACGAGGTCATCACCGCGGTGTCGCTGGTCTCGGCCGCGCGCGAGGCGCAGGCAGTGTCGGCCTCGCAGGTGACGGTGGCGGCATTGGACGACGCTGCGATCGCTGCTTACCTCGCCACCAACGAATGGCAGGGCAAGGCCGGTGCATATGCGATCCAGGGCCGTTTCGAATCGCACATCCAGCACCTCTCCGGCAGTTTCAGCGGTGTGATGGGGTTGCCCATGTTCGAGACCGCGCGGCTGTTGCGCGAGTTCGGCATCGCCGCATGAGCACCTGCCACGATGAGTGAAGAACTGCTGGTCAACGTGACCCCGCGCGAGACCCGCGTCGCGGTGGTCGAGAACGGCATGCTGCAGGAGCTGCACATCGAGCGTGGCAGCCAGCGCGGCGTGGTCGGCAACATCTACAAGGGCAAGGTGCAGCGGGTGATGCCCGGCATGCAGGCGGCCTTCGTGGACATCGGACTGGACCGCGCGGCGTTCCTGCATGCCAACGACATCTTCCGCAGCGCGCAGCTCGACGCCGGCGAGGTCGACGACGCGCCGGGCGCGCCGCCGTCGATGCAGGTCCAGGTGCCGATCACCGAACTGCTGCGCGATGGCGCGGAGATCGTGGTGCAGGTGGTCAAGGATCCGATCGGCAGCAAGGGCGCGCGGCTGACCACCCAGATCAGCATCCCCTCGCGTTACATGGTGCTGTTGCCGCGCTCGCGCGTGCTGGGCATTTCCGCGCGCATCGAGGACGACGAGGAGCGCGCGCGGCTGAAGGCGTTGATGACCGAACTGGCGCGTCCTGGTGGCGCGTACGGCTACATCGTGCGCACCAATGCCGAAGGCCAGCCGGCCGAAGCGTTGGCCGAGGACATCGCCTACCTCAAGCGCGCGTGGGACCTGGTCGAAGCGACCTCGGCGACTGCCAAGGTCGGCAGCTGCGTGTATGAAGACCTCAGCCTGCCGCTGCGCGCGGTGCGCGACCTGATCCGTCGCGACGTGGACAAGGTCAAGGTCGACTCGCGCGAGACCTGCGAGCGCCTGCGCGAATTCGCCGCGCAGTACATGCCGGGGCTCGCGGAAAAGATCGAGCACTACTCGGGCGCGCGTCCGATCTTCGACATGTACGGGGTCGAGGATGAAATCCAGCACGCGCTGGAGAAGGAGGTGCCGCTGAAGTCGGGCGGTTACCTGGTGATCGACCAGACCGAGGCGATGACCACGGTCGACGTCAACACCGGCAGCTTCCTCGGCCAGCGCAACCTGGAAGAGACGGTGTACCGCACCAACCTGGAGGCCGCGCAATCGGTGGCGCGCCAACTGCGCCTGCGCAACCTGGGCGGCATCATCATCATCGACTTCATCGACATGGTCGATGCCGAGCATCGCCGGCAGGTGCTGCGCACGCTGGAGAAATCGCTGGCCCGCGACCACGCCAAGACCACGGTGTACGACTTCTCGCCGCTCGGCCTGGTGGAGATGACCCGCAAGCGCACGGTGGAGAGCCTGGAGCGCCAGCTGAGCGAGCCCTGCCACGAGTGCAGCGGCCGCGGCACGGTCAAGACCGCGGAGACGGTGACCTATGAAGTGTTCCGCGAGATCGTCCGAGCGGTGCGCCAGTTCGATGCCCCGCGGCTGCTGGTGATCGCCTCGCCGAAGGTGGTGGCGCGCATCACCGACGAGGAATCCACCGCGGTGGCCGAGCTGGAGGAATTCCTGGGCAAGTCGATCCGCTTCCAGGCGGACGCGCAGTACATGCAGGAGCAGTTCGATGTGGTGCTGCTCTGACGCTTTTGAATTCCCTCCCCTGCGAAGGCAGGGGAGGGCTAGGGTGGGGTGCTCGTTGCTAAGAGAGCAACCCCTCCCCAACCCTCCCCTGCCTTCGCAGGGGAGGGAGTTGAATCAATGACCACGCCCGTCCGCCGACGCTGGCGCCTGCTGCGCCGCGGTGCCTGGTACGCATTGGCCGCGGCGTTGGTGCTGCTGGCGCTGGGCAATGGGATCGGCAGCCAGTTGCTGCCCTTGGTCGAGCGCCATCCGGACAAGGTGGCCACCTGGCTGGGCACGCGCGTCAAGAGCCCGGTCGCGTTCGACCATGTCGAGACCGAATGGACGCGTCGCGGTCCATTGCTGCGGCTGGACAACCTCCGCATCGGCGATGCAGCGAATCCGTTGCGCATCGGCGATGCCGAAATCCTCGTCGCCCAGTACGCGGGGCTGTTGCCCGGGCGTTCGTTCACCGAGCTGCGGGTGCGTGGCCTCCAACTGACCCTGCAACGCGACGCCAACGGGCTCTGGAGCGTGCGCGGATTACCCGGACAGCAGCAGGCCGGCGGCGATCCCTTCGCAACGCTGGAGCGGCTCGGCGAGCTGCAGCTGTCGCATGCGCGGCTGCGGGTATCGGCGCCAGAGCTGGGTTTGGACCTGCGGGTGCCGCGCGTCGACCTGCGCATGCAGGTGGACGGCGGGCGCATCCGCGTGGGCGCGCATGCCTGGTTGCGCGCGGGCGCCACCCCGTTGTCGGCGGCGCTGGACTACGACCGCGGCAGCGGCGACGGCCGGGTGTACGCGGGCACGCGTCGTGCCGACCTCGGCGAGTTCGCCGGCAGTTTCGACCTGGCCGGGGTGGTGCCTGTCTCCGGCGGCGGGCGCCTGCGGGCGTGGGGACAGTTGCAGGCGCACCGGATCGTCGGCATCCGCGCCGATGCCGCCTTGCAGGACGTGGTGGTGCGCGGCGCCCCGTCGGCGGATGGACAACCGCCGCCGACCCAAGCGCTGGGCAAGGTCGCCCTGGACGCGCGCTGGAGTGGCACCGTGCGCCAATGGCAGGCCAAGGCCACGCGCTTGCGCCTGGGGTCGGGCGATGCCGAGCAGGTGATGGATGGTTTGGTTGTCCGGGGCGGGCAACGCTACGGCCTGCAGGCACGGCGCATCGACGCCGCGCCGCTGCTGCAGTTGCTCGCGCTGGGCGATGTGTTGCCGTTGGGCATGCGCGGCTGGCTGCAGGCGTCATCCGCCGGCGCGGTGCTGGAAGACGTGGATGTGGAGGGCGTGCGGGGCGGCGTGGTCTCGGCGACCGCGCGTATCCGCGGTTTGCATTTCGCCCCGGTCGGCAACGCGCCGGGCATGCGCGGCGTCGATGGCTGGTTGCAGGGCGATGCCGACGGCGTGCGCCTGCGCTTCGATCCCCAGGCCGTGTTCGCGTTCGACTGGCCCGCCGGTTTCGGCGTGGTCCACCAGTTCACGGCTGATGGCGAGGCCGTGGCGTGGCGGGACGGCAACGGCTGGAGCGTGCGCACCGCCGGCTTGGCGCTGGTCAATCCGGACCTGCAGGTGAAAGTGCGCGGTGGCATGGGGTTCGCGAATGATGGCACGCGTCCGCGCCTGGACCTGGCGGCCGACCTGGGGACCGCCCAGGTCTCGCTGGCGCACGGCTTCTGGGTGCACCACCTGATGCCGAAGTCGACCGTGGACTGGCTGGATGCGGCCCTGAAGGGCGGCAGCCTGCATGACATCCACGCGGTGGTCGCCGGCGACCTGGACGATTGGCCGTTCCGGACCGAGGGCGGCCGGCAGGGTGCCGGCGTGTTCCGGGTCGATGCCCGCATGCAGGGCGGCGTGCTGAAATTCCAGCCGGACTGGCCTGCAGCCGAAGACCTGGACGCCGACATCCGCTTCGAGGCCGATGGCTTCACCGTGGCCGGGCGCAGCCGGATCGCCGGTGTGCCGGTGGCGGCACTCAAGGCCGGCATCGCCCGCTTCGGGCGTGCCGAGCTGACGGTCGACGCGGCGGCGGCGGGCGACGCCAAGGACTTCCTGGCCATGCTGCGCGCCAGCCCGTTGCAGAAGTCGTACGGCGCGAGCATGGACAGCCTGCGCGTGGCCGGGCCCGCGCAGGCGCAGTTCCACATGCTGCTGCCGTTCCATCACGACAAGCCGCCACCGCACGACGTCCACGGCGACGTGGTGCTGTCCGGCGCAAGCCTGCGCGACGAACGCTGGAAGCTGGCGTTCGAGCAGGTGCGCGGGAACATCCGCTACGACAACGCGGGCTTCGCTGCCGAGGGCATGCAGGTGCGCCACGAAGGCACGCCCGGCGTGCTCGCCTTGCGGGCAGGCCCCCACGTGCGCGACCGCGCGCACGCGTTCGAGGGCGAACTGGACGCGCAGATCGACATCGATGGACTGCTGGACAAGGCCGGCAGCCTGGCCTGGCTGAAGCCGCATGTGTCCGGCAGCTCTGCATGGACGGTGACCCTCGGCATCCCGCGCAATGCGGCGCAGGGCGCGATGGCCGGTCGCCTGCAATTGCGCTCCGGCCTGGTCGGCACCGCACTCGACCTGCCGGAGCCCCTGCGCAAGCCGCGCGGCCAGCCGCTGGTGGCCAGCGTCGACCTGCGCTTGCCACTCGAGGAAGGCGAGGTCGAGGTCGCGTTGGGCGACCTGCTGTCGCTGCGCAGCCGGAGCCGCGGCAGCGCGACCGGTGTTGCCGTGCAATTGGGAGGGGCGCGTGCCGACGCCCCCCCCGCGGACGGCCTGGTGGTCGGCGGTCGTGCCGCGCGCGTGGATGCGCTGGACTGGATCGGGGTGATCGCCGGCGATCGTGGCGGCGATGGCTTGCCGCTGCGCCGGATCGACGTCAATGCGGCGCAACTGCGCCTGCTGGGCACCCAGTTCGCCGACGCGCGCGTGCAGGTCGTCCCGGCACCGCGCGGCACCGCGGTGGTGGTGCAGGGGGCCTCGCTGGCGGGATCGCTGCTCGTGCCATCGCAGGAAGGTGCCACCGTCGCCGGTCGCTTCGACCGCTTGCACTGGGCAATGCCTGCGCGGAGCGGTGGCCTGTTGGCGGGCGTGCAGCCGCCGGCCGCCAACGTGCCGGCCGCGACGCCTGCGGCCGCAGGGGCGGAGGTCCCCGCATTCGATCCGGGCAAGCTCCCGCCGCTGCTCTTCGATGTCGGTGACTTGCGCATCGGTGAGGCCGTGCTGGGGCAGGCGCGCTTTCGCAGCACGCCGGTGGCCGGGGGCCTGCGCATGGACGAGTTCACCACCCGCGGCGGCACGCAGCGGCTGACCGCGACCGGCACCTGGAGCGGGCGGGGCGTGGCGGCGCGCACGCGGCTGGCGCTTGGCGTGGACAGCGACGACATCGGCGCGCTGCTGGCTGGCCTGTCCTTGGGCGGCCAGGTCGGCGGCGGCAAGGGCAAATTGCAGGTCGACGCCGACTGGCGCGGTGGACCGGACGCCCTGGATCCACTCACCCTGCAGGCGAACCTGCGGCTGGATGCGCGTGATGGCCGCCTGCTGGAGCTCGAACCCGGCGCCGGCCGCGTGCTGGGACTGCTCGGCATCGGCCAGCTGCCGCGCCGGCTGACCCTGGACTTCCGCGATTTCTTCGACAAGGGCTTCGCCTTCGACAGCATCACCGGCGACGTGCGCCTGGCCAACGGCAGCGCACGCAGCGACAACATCGCGATCAAGGGCCCGGCCGCGGACATCCTGGTGCGCGGCAGCGCGGACCTGCGCAGCCAGCGCTTCGACCAGACCGTGGACGTATTGCCGAAATCGGGCGGCCTGCTCACCGCGGTCGGCGCGCTCGCCGGCGGTCCGGTCGGCGCAGCCGTCGGTGCGGTCGCCAATGCGGTGCTGGAAAAGCCCATGCAGGGAATCGGCGCCAAGACGTATCGCGTCACTGGACCGTGGGCCGCGCCCAAAGTCGAGGTCAGCGCGCGTCGCGATCCGCCCAAGACGCAGGTCGCCGCGCCCGATGCGCCCGGGTGATTCCGGTGGCGCCATCGTCATCCCGTTGCAACGCATTCCGAAGCAGGCCCCATGAACGCACTCGCCATCGCCGAATCCCGCTTGCTGGCTCCCGCCGGCCTCGATACCGACGCGCTGCAACGCGCGTTCGCCAGCCTGCTGGGCCCGGGCATCGACTTCGGCGACCTGTATTTCCAGCATGCCCGGCGCGAGAGCTGGAGCATGGAGGACGGCATCGTCAAGGACGGTGCGCATGCGATCGAGCAGGGCGTGGGGGTGCGCGCGATCTCCGGCGAGAAGACCGGCTTCGCGTATTCGGATGACCTCGATGCGGCGGCGTTGATCGCGTCCGCACAATCGGCGCGGGCGATCGCGCGCGATGGTCGCCAGCATGCCGGGCAGGCGCTGGCGCGGAGCAACGGACGCCAGCTGTATCCCGCGCTGGATCCGGTCGATGCGTTCGCCAACGAGGCGAAGGTCGCATTGCTGCGGCGCGTGGATGCGCTGGTGCGCACCCTGGATCCGCGCGTGCAGCAGGTGATGGTGAGCCTGAGCGGCGGCGTGGACACCGTGCTGGTCGCGCGCAGCGACGGCGTGCTGGCCGGCGATGTGCGCCCGCTGGTGCGGATGAACATCCAGGTGATCGTGGAGCAGGCCGGACGCCGGGAATCCGGCTTCGCTGGCTTCGGCGGGCGTTATTCCTACGCGCACTTGCTGGCCGACGACAAGCCGGAGACGTTCGCCCGCGAGGCCTTGCGCCAGGCGCTGGTGAACCTCGACGCGATCGATGCGCCGGCCGGCACGATGCCGGTGGTGCTCGGCCACGGTTGGCCAGGCGTGCTGCTGCACGAGGCGGTCGGCCATGGCCTGGAGGGCGACTTCAATCGCAAGGGCACCTCGACCTATGCGGGCCGCATCGGCCAGCGGGTGGCGGCGAAGGGCGTCACCATCGTCGACGACGGCACGCTCGACGGCCGTCGCGGGTCCCTCAACATCGACGACGAAGGCACGCCAACGTCATGCACGACGCTGATCGAGGACGGCATCCTGGTCGGCTACATGCAGGACACGCTCAATGCGCGGCTGATGGGCATGGCGCCGACCGGGAATGGTCGCCGCGAGTCCTTCGCGCACCTGACCATGCCGCGCATGACCAATACCTACATGCGTGCCGGCACGCACGAACCGGAGGAGATGATCCGCTCGGTCAAGCGCGGCCTGTACGCGGTGAATTTCGGCGGTGGCCAGGTCGACATCACCAGCGGCAAGTACGTGTTCACCGCCACCGAGGCCTACCTGATCGAGGATGGCCAGGTCACCGCGCCGGTGAAGGGCGCGACCCTCATCGGCAACGGCCCCGAGACGATGCAGCGGGTGGCGATGATCGGCAACGACATGGCGTTGGACGATGGCGTCGGCATCTGCGGCAAGGACGGGCAGTCAGTGCCGGTGGGCGTGGGCCAGCCGTCGCTGCTGATCTCGGAATTGACGGTGGGCGGGACGCAGGCGTGAGCTCAGGCGTCCTCGTCCTCCAGCGGGTCCGCAACCTCATCGCCGTCGGTCGCCAGCAGTTCGCGCACTTCGCGGAACAGCTCCCGGTACGCGCGCGGCGGCTTGTTGCGCTTGCGTTCCTCGTGCGCGTTGCGCACCAACTGGCGCAGCTTCTGCCGGTCGGCATCGGGATGCGCGGCCAAAAACTCGGTCATCGCCACGTCGCCGTCGTCGCCCATCAGGCCGTCGCGCACCGCTTCCGCGCGATGCAGGGCGGCGGTCTCGCGTTTGCCGGCATCGCCGTCCTTGGCCAGCGCGTCGCGGATCGCGTCCAGCACCGCGTCGTCCTGGCGACGCATCTGCTTGGCCAGGAACGCGTGTTGCCGCTTGCGCGCCCCATGCGACGTCATGCGCTGGGTCTCGCGGATATGCGGCAGCAGTTCCTCGGGGATCGGCAGCCGCGCCAGCTGCGCCGCGCTCAACGCGGTCAGGGTCTCGCCCAGCGCCAGCACGTCCAGCGCATCGCGCCGGTTCTGGCTGCGGCTGGGGCTCAGGAATTCGCCGGTGTCTTCATCGCGTCCACGCATCAGTACAGGATAGTCCATTGAACAGCCCTGCCATCGAAATCGCCCCGGTCGCCGACGACAGCCGCGAGCGCATGCAACGGCTCTCCGGTATCGCCGAGCAGTTGCTGGCCCAGGCCCGCGCCGCCGGTGCCAGCCAGGCCGAGGTCAGCTGCAACGAGGACAGCGGGCTTGCCGTCAACGTGCGCATGGGCGAGGTGGAAACCGTCGAGGCCACCCGCGACCGCGGCATCGCCGTCACCGTCTACTTCGGCACGCGCAAGGGCAGCGCCAGCACTGCCGACCTGCGCGAGGACAGCCTGCAGGCGACGGTGTCGCAGGCCTGCGCGATCGCCCGCCATACCGAGGACGATCCGGCCTCCGGCCTGGCCGACGCCGGATTGATGGCGACCACGCTGCGCGAATTCGACGGCTGGCATCCGGCGAATTTCGATGCTGACCGTGCGGTGGCGATCGCCCTGGCCGCGGAGGCCGCGGGCCGCGAGGTCGATGCCCGGATCGGCAATTCCGACGGTGCCTCCGCGAATGCCGGCGCGACCATCAGCGTCTACGCCAATTCGCATGGCTTCCTGGGCGCCGAGCGCAGCACCTCGTACAGCATCGGCTGCGCGCTGATCGCCGGTGAAGGCGAGGACATGCAGCGCGACAGCTGGTACAGCGTGGCACTGGCGGAGGGTGACCTCGAACCACCACAGGCAGTCGGCCGCAAGGCGGCGCAGCGCACGCTGGAGCGGCTCGATCCGCGCTCGCTGCCGACCGGCGAGGTGCCGGTGCTGTTCGCCGCGGAGATGGCGCGCTCGCTGGTCGGCCACTACCTCGGCGCGGTCTCCGGCGGGGCCTTGTATCGCAAGGCCAGTTTCCTGCTGGACAGCGTGGGCACGCGGGTGTTCCCGGACTGGTTCGACATCGAGGAGCGGCCGTTCCTTCCGCGCGGTTTCCGCTCGGCCGCGTTCGATGCGGAGGGCGTGGCGACGCGCGAATCCCCGCTGGTGCGCGACGGTATCGTCCAGCGCTACGTGCTGGGCAGCTATTCGGCGCGCAAGCTGGGCCTGCAGACCACCGCCAACGCCGGCGGCGTGCACAACCTGCAGGTGCGGGCGAATGCCGGCGGCCTGCAGGAACTGGTGCAGGGCATGGGCCGCGGCTTGCTGGTCACCGAATTGATGGGACAGGGCGTGAACCCGATCACCGGCGACTACTCGCGCGGCGCGGCCGGGTTCTGGGTGGAGGGCGGGCGCATCGCCTATCCGGTCGACGGGGTCACCATCGCCGGTAACCTGAAGCAGGTGTTCGCCGCGATCGAGGCGGTGGGCAACGATGTGGATCCACGTTCGCACATCGCGACCGGTTCGATGCTGGTCGGCCGCATGACGGTGGCCGGCACCGGCTGAAGCGGGGTCGGGCGCGGGGTCGCCGGCATCGCGCCGATGGCCGGCCGGTGGCGCCGCGCAACGGCGGCGGGACTGGCCGGCACCTGCGTCGGGCCGCGTTATGCTTCGTGAACCGCGCGCTCGCGCAAAACCGGGGAACTCTAGATGGATATCAACGAAGCCACCGCACCTCCTCCCGTGCCTTCCGGTGCGCCGTCTTCCGATGACCGGCAGTGGGGGATGTTCGCGCACCTGTCGGCGCTCTCCGGCGTTGTCATTCCCTTCGGAAACATCATCGGCCCGCTGGTGGTGTGGCAGGTCAAGAAAGACACCCTTCCCTTCGCCGCCGACCAGGGCAAGGAAGCGCTGAATTTCAACATCACCATGCTGATCGCCGCGTTCATCGGCTTCCTGTTGACGTTCATCCTGATCGGCCTGGTGCTGCTGCCGCTGATCGGCATCGCGTGGCTGGTGTTCACCATCCTCGCGGGCATCAAGGCCAACGAAGGCGTCGCGTATCGGTATCCGTACGCGCTGCGCCTGATCAAGTAAGCGGTCCCCGTCGCCGGCGTTGCGCGTTTCGTCGCGCGCCGGCGGCCTTTCGTCGCCGCTGGCCCGCATTGGGCCTCCGGCCGCTTGGATCGCCAGGCAATGCCTCCATCCTCCTTTCCATGCCGGACTGTTTCCGGTGGGAGTCGACGATGGAAACCAGCACCTACGAATCCGGTGGCGCCGCGACCGCCGTGCAGACCCTGTCCCCGAGCCTCACCGACCGCCAGTGGGCGGCCGCTGCACACGCTGCGGCGCTGGTGGCCGCGATGGCGACCAGCCTGTGGGCGGGCGTGGCGGGCGCCATTGCAGCAGTGGGGGTGTGGATGCTGGTACGCGACCGCTCCGCGTTCGCTTCCGAGCATGCGAAAGAGGCGGTCAACTTCAACCTCAGCATGTTCATCTATGCCGCAGCCGCGGTGGTGTTCTCGATCTTCACCCTCGGCATCGGCCTGATCGTGGCGCTGCCGTTGTGGGGGATCCTGGCGCTGGTGTGGATCGTCTGCACCCTGGTCGCGGCGTTCAAGGCCTACGATGGCCAGCCGTACCGCTATCCGGTGACGATCCGCCTGTTCAAGTAAGCATCGCCCAGCATCGATGCAGGGCGCATCGGGTGAACAGGAAAGGCCGGCGCAGGCCGGCCTTTCCGCATCTGCCGGGCCTGCCGCGATCAGCGATCCAGGTAGGGCTCCAGGCCCTTGTAACCCTGCTTGTCCAGCGCATCCAGGCGCTTGTCCAGCGGAGGATGGGTCTTGTACAACTGGGTCAGTCGTTGTGATGAAGACCCGAGCGCGGTCATCTTCTGCAGCACCGCGTAATAAACCAGCGGATTCGCGCCGGCGCGCGCCAGGTAGAAGCCGGCGGCCTGGTCGGCACGGTATTCGGCGTTGCGGTCGAGTTGGGTCAGCATGATCGCTGCACCGTTCCGTTCGATGTAGCCGCGCGCAAGGCTGCCGGCCACCCCGCCGCCGGTGTTGACCCGGCTCAGCGCGACATCGCGGCCCGCGCCCTGCAACTCCTGCTTGCGCAGGACTTCGTAGTGGTCGCGCTGGACCACGTGGCTGAGTTCGTGGCCCAGCACCGCGGCCACTTCGTCGTCGCTGCCGAGCAACTGGTAAAGCCCGCGGGTGATCAGGATGTAGCCACCCGGGGCGGCGAAGGCGTTGATCTCGCCATCGTCGATCACGCCAAAGGTCCAGGGCAACTCGGGGCGGCTGCTGCGCGAGGCCAGCCAGCGACCGATCAGGTTCACCCGCTTCTGCATCGCCGGATCCTTCACCAACGGTGCCGCGCCGAGGACGCGACCGGCGATCAGCGGGCCCAGCTCCAGTTCTTCCTGGGCGACTTCGTCTTCCGACTTGCCGATCAGCTTGTCGCCGGAGGCCGCTGCGGTCGCGCCCACGCCACCGCCCAGCCGGCCGCCGACCGAGGACAGCAGCCCGCGCGCCATGCCGAACCGCTCGCGCTTCTCGGCCTGGGTGGCGCCACCCTTGCCGCTGCCCTTCGCCTTGCCAGGCTGGTATTCGATGGCGTACGCCACCTGCGTGGCCGTCCAGCCGCGCTTGGCAGCTGCCTGTTCGGCGGCTTCGGGGGTGGCGCGGTAGGACTCCATCAGCTTCAGCTGGGCGGCATTGAAGCTGGCGGCCTTCAGGTCGCTCTCGTCGATGCCGCGCACGCTCGCGGTTTCGCTGACGCGGCCCTTGCTGGCCTTGCCGGTGAACAGCGCCTGGGCAGCCCCGCCGGTTTCGGCCTTGCCGTAGGCCACGCGCACGTCGTTGACCCGTACGTAGCCGGTCTTGCCACCGTCCAACGCCAGCTGGAACCACAGGCCCTGCTGGCCGCTGACCTTGACCGGCGCGTTCTTGCTGAACGTGGCCACGGTCGGGGAGGCGAAATCCGGCTTGGCATGCGCCTCGATCGAAGGCTTGGCGACTGTCGCGGGGGTGATCGGGTCGGCGGCCAGCAGCAGGCCGGACACCATCGCCGCCAGCACGGCGGCACTCCATCGCATCGTGTTGCGTGTCATCGATCTTCCCCCTCCGCGTCGGTGGCATCCGTCGCCTCGTCGCTGAACTCCAGCGTGTGCGACGGATCCAGAATATAGCGATTGTCCGCGACCAGCAGCCATTCGTCGGTCGCATTCAGGTCCTGCCCCAGCAGCTCGCGCAAACGCATGCGCTCGCCGCGGTTGGTCAGGTCGTTGTCGTCGTCGATCTCGGCAACGGAAATGCAGACCATCACCCGGCCATGGTCCTCCAGGCGCAGGTCGCCTTCGTTGAGGTCGCGATACAACTGGTCGAGCTCGCGCTTCGCCGCGTCCAGTGCCTGGGTGCGCTCGGTACCGGTCCAGATCAGCAGCATCAGGTCGTCGAGGATGTCGTGCAGCCAGCTCTTGCGCTCGACGATGCCCTCGATCATCACCGCGTCGCTGCCGGCATACAGTTGCCGGCGCAGCAGGCGGCGGTACTCGCGCTTGCCGCGGATCGCGGCGAATGCCTCGATGTCGCCATTGGGCACGAAGCGCAGGCGCGCCATCAACAGCCAGGGATGGTGCTGCGGGTTGTATTCGTCGCGATAGTCGTTGTTGCCGATCGCGCGGCCGCGCTGCACGGAGGCGTAGAGCCGGCACAGGCCGAAGCACAGGCTGACGAAGCCGACGCTGGCGAAGATGTCGACGAACACCCCGAAGAAGGTCAGGCCGACGAAGGCGATGAGCAGGAGGGTGGCGTTGGTGGCCACGAACACCCCGTCCACGTCCTCATGCGGTTCGCCGCGCCAGAATGCGTAGCTGGTCAGCAGGACCAGCAGCGCCGCCAGCAGGTACTTGAACGAGGTCGGCGGCATCCAGATCGCGCTGTCCTGCAGCAGCGCCTCGGTCGCCTCGGCCCAGACTTCCACGCCCGGCATGGCGGCCTTGATCGGTGTCGGTTTGGTGTCGCTGATGCCGGCCGCGCTGTAGCCCACCAGGGCCACGGCGTCGCGCAACACGGGGCGCTTTGCGCCTGCGGCATGGCAGACCGTCTCGCCCGCCAGCAGGTCCGCGGCACTGATGTAGGGCAGTTGCGTGCGCTTGCGCCAGTTCACCCGGACCTGCGCGGGGTAGGAGGAGGGCGACCGCCCTTGCACCTGCGCGGCGAGCAGCACCGGCAGGGTGGGGATAGCCCAGCCTTCGACCTCATCGCGCAAGGGCACGTCGCGGACGATGCTGTCGTCCGAGCGACCGAAGTTGGTCGATGCGGCATGCTTCGCCATCGCATCGCCGTACGGCAGCTGCAGCGGGATCGGCGGTCCCGGTGGCCTGGCCTCGGGCGACAACGGATACGCCCCCGGCGCATCTGCGGCACGGATCGCGGCCTTGGCGTTGAAATCCGCGTCCTCCGGGAACGTGGCGGCGAACAGGAACCGCCCCTCGCCACCGGCGGCGACCAGGTCCAGCATGCCGTCGCCGTTCGGGTCATCCGGATCGCGATCCAGGAACATCACATCCACGCCGACCGCCTTCACCCCGGCGCGATCCAGCGCATCCAGCAGGTCCGCGTGCACCGATCGCGGCCAAGGCCAGCCGCCCAGGCCCTGCGCGCGCGTCCACTCGATCGAGCACTCGTCGATCTCCACGACTACGGTCTTGCCCGACGGTTTCGGCTCCACCGGCCGCAGTTTCACGACCTTGTCGAACAGGCTGTCCTCCGCCGCGTCCAGGCTGCGCCCGTGGGTCCAGTCCCAGCCCAGCCAGCCCAGCGCCGCGATGGCGAGCAGTGGGTAGAAGGCGAACTTGAGGCGCAGCGCGAGCTTCGACAACGGCCGCCGCCAGCCACGTTCGACCACGGTCCACGCATCCATGAACCACACCGCCAGCGACGCCATGGTGGCGTCGATGCGGTCCTGCAGGAGCTTGAAGGCGCGGCGTGCCATGCCGGTGGCTCAGCGGTCGCGTTCGACGACGAGGCGGGCCAGCGCGGCGAGCGCGGTGGTGTCGACGGCGAGCGACGACAACGCGTGCTGCATCGTGTCCGCCAGCGATGCCAGGCGCGCGCGGCTGGCGTCGATGCCGAGCAGCGCGGGAAAGGTCGCCTTGTCCTGCGCCGCATCCTTGCCCGCGGTCTTGCCGAGGGTGGCGGCGTCGCCTTCCACGTCGAGCAGGTCGTCGCGCACCTGGAACGCCAGGCCGAGTGCGTCGGCGTAGCGATCCAGCGCGCCGCGGCTGGCGTCCTCGGCTCCGGCCGCGATCGCGCCGAGGCGCACTGCGGCGCGCAGCAGCGCGCCCGTCTTCATCGCGTGCAAGCGTTCGAGGTCGGCGAGAAGGAAAGTGGGGTCGGAGTCGCCTTTCGCAGACGAAAGGCGACTCTGACCCCAGTTTCCCCGACCCCACTTTCCGGTCGCATCGATATCCAGCGCCTGCCCGCCGCACATGCCGGCCACGCCGGAGGCGCGCGCGAGTTCCGCCAGCATCGCGACGCGTCGCTCCGCCGGCTGCGGCGCGTTCGCCAATACTTCGAAGGCGCGCGCCTGTAGTGCATCGCCAGCGAGGATCGCGGTGGCTTCGTCGAAGGCGACATGCACGGTGGGCTGGCCGCGACGGAGGGCGTCGTCGTCCATCGCCGGCAGGTCGTCGTGGACCAGCGAGTAGCAGTGGATCAGCTCGACCGCGACGGCGGCGGCATCCAGGTCGGCCTCGGTCGCGCCGAATGCGCGGCCCGTGGCGTAAACGAGCATCGGCCGCATGCGCTTGCCGCCGTTGAGCACGCCATGGCGCATCGCGGCGTGCAGGCGTTCGGGCGAGGTGGCGGGGTCGGGTAGGGCGCGGTCGAGCGCGGCCTCGACGCGCGTGCGCCAGGCCGCGAACATCGCGTCAGGCATCTTCGCTGGCGTCGAACGGACGCGCGTCATCGGGATTGGCGGGGTCGCTGAGCAGGCGCACGCGCAGTTCCGCCTGTTCCAGCGCGGATTGGCAATGCCGGTACAGGCCGACGCCGCGCTCGTAGGCGGCCAGCGATTCCTCCAGCGTCATCTCGCCGCTTTCCATGCGCGCGACCAGGTCTTCCAGCGACTGCATCGATTGCTCGAAGTCGGCAACCGGCGAGGTGTCTTGCGGAGGTGTCGTCTTTCGGGCCATGCGCGAAGTTTACGCCAGCCTCGCCCAGTGCAGTCGGGCGCCGCGCGTGCCCAGCCATGCGGCCAGCGACGCCGACAGGATGGCGTCGCCGGCCGCGAGCAGGGTGCCATCGTTCGATGACAGCAGCGGCAGGCGTTCGCGCCGCCAGGGCGGAATGCCTGCGTCCTGCAGGACGTGCTTCAGCGCATGCGAATGGCCACGTCCCGGCAACACGATGCGTTCGCCGCCTTGCCGCGCATGCACGCGCAACGGTGGGTCGAAACGCTCGGCGCCGAGCAGGGACAGCGTGTCGCCGGTCGGCAGGAGCAGCGGCGTCGTGCCGTCCCATGCCTGCGACCATTGCGCGGGCAGCGGATCGCGCATCGCCTCGGCATGCAGCAGGTGGCGCCAGCGGCGGATGCGTGCCCCGGACCACGCGAAACAGGCCTGGGTATCGGCGCGCGCGGGCAGCAGGTCGGCTTCGATGACGGCGATGCCGTTGCCGGGCAGGGGCTGCAGGCCGAGCCCACCGATCCAGCGTCGCAGGACGCGCGCGCGGCGTTCCGGGACGATCGCGCGCAGTGCGTCGACATCGAGCGTGTGGTCGTCGCGCATCACGCCCTGCAACGCCGACACGTCATCGGCTTCCAGCAGGTCCGCGGCCTGCGCATTCAATGCCGCGCAGCGCGCCAGGTTGTGGCTCGCTTGCGGCCAGCGCTGGCGCAGCAGGGGCATCACGGCGTTGCGCAGGAAATTGCGATCGAAGCGTGGATCGCCGTTGCCCGCATCCTCGATCCACGCCAGGCCATGCGCGGTCGCATGCTCGTGCAATTCCTCGCGCGCGACATCGAGCAAGGGTCGCCACAGCCAGCCGTTTGCGTATGCGCGCCACGACCGCATCGCTGCCAGGCCGTCCACGCCGGAGCCACGCAAGGCGCGCAGCAGGAAGGTCTCGGCCTGGTCGTCGCGATGGTGGGCGAGGGCGAGGATCTCGTCATCGGCCAATGCCTGCGCGAAGGCGCGATGCCGCGCGTCGCGTGCCGCACCTTCAAGACCCTGGCCGGATGCACGATCCACATCGACGTGGACGATCGACAATGGGACGTCGAGCGCATCGCAGCTGCGCTGGCACTGCGCGGCCCAGGCATCGGCATCGGCATGCAGCCCGTGATGCACGTGGATCGCGCCCAAGCCGTTGCGGCGAATGTCGGTATTCGCTGCGAGCAAATGCAAAAGGACAGTCGAATCGAGGCCGCCGCTGAAGCCGAGCATCACGCCGCGCCCATCGTCGCGCCGGACCACATCGGCCAACGGCGCGTGCATGTGCCTCAGGACGCGGTGTCGTAGGCGCCGTAGCC
>DAOOCX010000024.1:19609-24618 GCA_035408605.1 Thermomonas sp.
AGCATCAGCGTGCGGTCGCCGACGCCGATCGCCAGCGCGCCGCCGCTGCCGCCTTCGCCGATCACGGTGCAGATGATCGGCACCTTGAGTTCGGCCATTTCCAGCAGGTTGCGGGCGATGGCTTCCGATTGGCCGCGTTCCTCGGCATCGATGCCCGGCCAGGCGCCGGCGGTGTCGATGAAGGTCAGGATCGGCAGGCCGAAGCGTTCGGCCATCTTCATCAGCCGCAGCGCCTTGCGGTAACCCTCGGGCTTGGGCATGCCGAAGTTGCGGCGGACCTTGGCCTTGGTGTCGCGGCCCTTCTCGTGGCCGATCACCATCACCGGGCGGCCGTCGATGCGGGCGAGGCCACCAACGATCGCGTTGTCGTCGGCGAAGGCGCGGTCGCCGGCGAGTTCCTCGAATTCGTCGCAGATCACCCGCAGGTAATCCAGCGTGTACGGCCGCGCGGGGTGGCGGGCGAGCTGCGAGACCTGCCACGGGGTGAGGTCGCGGAAGATCGTCGCGGTGCGCTTGCGCAGCTTTTCCTTCAACGTATGCACTTCGGCGTCGACATTCACCGCCGGGCCGTTGCTGGCATGCCGGAGCTCCTGGATCTTCGCTTCCAGGTCGGCGATGGGCTGTTCGAAATCGAGGTAGTTCGGGTTCATCGCCCGAAGTTTAGCCCAGCGGGCCGGCCATACCGAGCCGTAGGTGGCTGCGCGTGGCGCAATCGCTTGACGCGGGCAGGGGGGCATTGGACGCTGCAGCGATGGATCCGATGCCCATGCCGGCCGTGCCACCCGCCTCCTCGGCGGACGTGCGCGTGCCCTGGCATGCCAGCCTGCGCACGCGGCTGATGGCCTGGGTGGGCCTGTTGCTGGCCTTGCTGTTGCTGGCTGGATTCGCCACGGCCTTCCTCGCCGCCCGCGAGCGCGTGCTTGCCGATGCCGAGGCGCGCACCCGCTACGAGGCGCGGCAGGCGGCGGATCGGCTGGACGCCACGATGCGCTCGGTCCGCGTGTCCGGCGAGGCGATGATTGAACTCAACAACCGGGTGGCCCTGACCCGCGCCGAGTTGCTGGAGGCGATGGAAGCGATGCTGGATGCCAATCCAGTCACGGTCGGTGGCCTGGTGGCGTTGGAACCGGGGGTGCTGGCCGACCGTGCGCCGCTGGCGTTCTACGTTGGCATCGCCGCGCGCGGCGTGCCTGATCGCGACCTGCTCGCCGACGGTTACGACCTGGCCGGGCGCGAGTGGTACCAGCGCACGTTGCAGGCGACGTCGCCGTGGTGGTCGGAGCCGTATTTCAACGAAACCGCCGGCGGGCGCTACATGACCACGCTCAACCTGCCGCTGCGCGACCGCAGTGCCAGGCGCATCGGCATGGTCAGCCTGGACGTGCCGGTGCAGGCGCTGTCGTCGTCGCTGGAATCGTTGCGCACGGTCACCGGCCAGCGGACCGCGTTGTTCGCACCGGAGGGCACGATCGCCGTGCATCCGGAACGCGGCATCGCCTTCGCCCATGACTTGCCGGGCTACATCGCGCGTGCCGGTCGCAGCGACCTCGCCCCGATGGAAGCCGCGCGCGTGCAACAGCGCCCGCTGCAGTTCACCCATGCCGACGCGCGCGACGGCACGGTCCGCTATTCGGTGCTGCAGCCGGTCGGCGGCAGCGGCTGGACCCTGCAGCTTTCGATGGGCCGCGACGCGATGCTGGCCGGGCTGGACAGCGCGATGCGCATGCTCGGCCTGATCGGTGGCCTGGTCGCATTGCTGGCGGCGCTGGCGGTATTGCGACTGGCCCGGCGGATCACCGTGCCGCTGACCGAGCTCACGACCAGTGCGGGCCACTTCGCCAATGGCGAATTCGACTGGCCGGTGCCGCACGATGCGCGCGGCGACGAGGTCGGGGTGATGGCGCGCGCGCTGGAACGCGCACGCGATTCGATCCGCCAGCAACTGGACGAGATCGGACGTTACGCCACCGAACGGCAGAAGCTGCAGAGCGAACTCGACATCGCCCGCGGCATCCAGATGTCGATGCTGCCGCGCGACCGCGACTTCGCCGTTGGCGACATCCGTTATCGCCTGCAGGCACGGCTGGAGCCGGCGAAGGCGGTCGGTGGCGATTTCCACGGTCATTTCCTGCAGGGCGCCGACCGCGTGTGGTTCGTGGTCGGCGACGTCTCCGACAAGGGCGTGCCGGCGGCGCTGTTCATGGCCCGGGTGGTCACGGTGCTGGAAGTGGCCACCGCGGCGAGCGATGCGCCCGACCGGGTGCTGGCCGACGCCGCACGCCATCTCTCGGAGAACAACGACGCCTGCATGTTCGCCACCGTGCTGTGCGGCGTGCTCGACCTGGCGAGTGGCGAACTCGCGATCGCCAGCGCCGGCCATGATGCGCCGCTGCTGCGGCATGCCGATGGCCGCATCGACAGTATTCCGCTGGAGTCAGGCCCCGCGCTCGGCTTCGACGCGGTCGATGGGTTCGAGGTCTGGCGCGGTCGCCTGCAACCGGGCGACCTGCTGTTCGCATGGACCGATGGCGTGACCGAAGCCTTCGATGGCGACGACCTGGCCTTCGGCGAGGAACGCATGCAGGCCGCGCTGCGCACCGCGGGCAGCGCCGCCGAAGCCTGCGACGGCATGTTGATCGCGGTGCATGCGTTCGCGGCCGGCGTGGCGCAATCGGACGACATCACCGTGTTCGCGATCGATTGCGGGTCGCAACCCGTGCCGGCGGCGTGGTCGATGGTGCTCGACGTGCCCGGCGGTCGCGATCGGCTGCCGGAGGTGCTGGCCGGGGTCGAGGCGCACCTGCATGCCGCCGGTATCGACAGCGGCCGCGTCCACGATGCGCAAGTGATCGTCGAGGAACTCGCCTGCAATGTCATGGACCACGGGGCGCAGGCGGGCGTCGATGCGATGCGACTCGACGTGACCGCCGCGGACGGTCGCGTCGTCCTCGAACTCCGCGACAACGGCGCCGCCTACGATCCACTCGCGCATCCGGTGCCCGACCTCGATGCCGACCTCGAGGATCGGCCGATCGGCGGGCTGGGCATCCACCTGGTGCGCGAACTCGCGCAGGATGCGCGCTACCATCGGGACGCCGGCTGGAACCACATGCGTGTGGTGCTCGAGGCGATCCCTTCCCCCACCTGACGCCCACGCGACTCCATGGCCATTTCCGTCCGCATCCATTCCCTGCTCCCGAACGGCAGCCAGCGCGTCGAAGTCGGCGGTCGCCTGGACACGCATACCTACGGCGAGCTCGACGATCGCCTGACCCTGGTGCTGGCGGCGAAGGTGCAATCGCTGGTGCTCGACCTGGCGCAACTGGACTACGTGAGCTCGGCGGGCGTGCGTTCGATCTTCCGTGCACGCAAGTTGTTGGCCGCGCGCGGTGGAACGCTGGTCCTGGCGAATACGCAGCCGCAGGTGCAGAAGGTGTTCGACATCGTCAAGGCGGTGCCACTGAGCGAGATCTTCCGCAGCGTGGAAGAAGCGGACGCCTACCTCGACAAGATCCAGAAGCGGATCGCCCGCGGCGACCAGGACGACTGAGCGCGGCTCAATTGACCCACGGCTTGGCCAGGGTGACGCTGACCGCGTCCACCCCGGGCAGGTTGCGCAGCAGGCCGGGCAATGCCGCATCCACGCGCAGGCCGCGGCCGCCATTGACGGTGAGTCGGCCGATCCCGGCGGCGGTGATCGCCTCGATCAGGAGCGGCGTGGCGCCGGCATGCGCCTGCAGCATGCGCTCGAAGTGTTGCAGCGCGTCCGGCTGGCGCAGGTCGATGCGGATCGACACGCGCTGGGCGCGTTCGCCGCACAGTTGGGTGAAGTCCCAGCAGCGGCTGGCACGCAGGGCGAAGCCGCCGCTGAATTCGTCCTCGCGCAGGTCGCCTTCGA
This sequence comes from Thermomonas sp., assembly GCA_035408605.1. Lineage (GTDB taxonomy): Bacteria > Pseudomonadota > Gammaproteobacteria > Xanthomonadales > Xanthomonadaceae > Thermomonas. The sequence continues at coordinate 23,508 of DAOOCX010000024.1, forward strand.
CCACCAGGATGCGGTCGCGGGTGAGCAGCGGCGCGTATTCCTTCCACTCGTCGCCGAAGAACGCGCATTCGATCCGGCCGCGCCCGTCCTCCAGTTGCACGAAGCCCTGCGAATCCCCACGCTTGCGCATGCCGACGACTTGCCCCGCCACCACGGCCTGCATTTGCTGCCGCCAGCCCCGGCGCGCCTCCTGCGGGCGCGCTTCCCATAGCGCGTCCAGCGACGACAGGTCGTGGCCGACCAGGCGTTGCAGTTCGTCGCGATGCGGATCCATCGGATGCCCGCTGAGATAGTGGCCCAGCGTCTCGCGTTCACCCTGCAGCTTCTGCGCCAGAGGCCACTCGCTGCAGGTGGGCAGGTCGATATGGATGTCGGGCGCACCGGTTGCATTGCCGAACATGTCGACGATGCCGGCGTCGCGATTCCTGGCGATCTGGTCGGTCGCCTTCAGCACTTCCGGCAACTGCAACATCAGTGACGCGCGATTGCTCGCCAGCGCATCCATCGCGCCGGCATGCACCAGCGCTTCCAGGGTGCGCTTGTTGAGGCCGGCGGCATCCACGCGCTTGCTGAAATCCAGCAAGTCCTTGAAAGGGCCTGCGTTCGTCCTCGCGGCACTGATGGCGTCGCAGGCGCCGCGGCCGACGCCCTTTACCGCGCCCAGGCCGTAGCGGATCGTCTTCGAGTCGGTGGCCTCGAACATGTAGGTCGAGGCATTCACGTCCGGCGGCAGGACCTTGAGGCCGAGCGTGCGTGCTTCGTCGAGGAAACCGACGACCTTGTCGGTGTTGTCCATGTCGCTGGACAGCACCGCGGCCATGAACTCCGCCGGGTAATGCACCTTCAGCCAGGCGGTCTGGTAGGCGACCAGCGCATAGGCGGCGGAGTGCGACTTGTTGAAGCCGTACTCGGCGAACTTCTCCATCAGGTCGAAGATCTGCGTCGCGGTGCGTGGATCCACCCCGCGTTCGGCGGCGCCGGCCTCGAACTTGCTGCGCTCCTTCGCCATTTCCTCGGGCTTCTTCTTGCCCATCGCGCGACGCAGCAGGTCGGCGCCGCCCAGCGAATAGCCGGCCAGCACCTGGGCGATCTGCATCACCTGTTCCTGGTA
>DAOOCX010000025.1:0-24341 GCA_035408605.1 Thermomonas sp.
AAGAAGGCCAAGCCGGCCGTCGTCCCGGCGATCCCGGCTCCGGTGATCTGAAGTCAAGCGACCGACCCGGGCATGCCCGGGTTGGCGTCTGCAACACCATGAAGACCCTTCCCGTTGCCCAGGCGGGAGGGGTTTCTTTTTTTAGCTCTTCGCGCGCGTGCCTGGCGCTCGCCGCACGTGCGGCCGCGAGTGCGAAGGATCAGAACGGCGAGGCGGTGGCGGCCGACGCGTCGGTGCCCGCCGGCGTTTTCACCGGCTGGGTGGCATAGAGCGTTTCGGACGGCTCGGCGATGTCGATGTCGTCATCCAGCCATGTGCCATCGGCCAGGCCGAGCGCGCTGTCCAGGATCGTCGGAAGCAGTCCGCTGGGCAGCGCGCTTTCGCTGTTCCACAGCAGCACCACGCCGAGGTCCTTGCCGGGTAGCAGCGCCATCGCGCCGCGATATCCCTGCACCGCACCGCCGTGGAAGACCACGTCGTTGCCGGCATAGTTGTACACGCGCCAGCCAAGCGCGTAACCCGCGGAACTCAGTCGCGTGCGCCGCCACGACGCACCCCGGATTTCGCTCGGGGTATCGACCAGAGGCGCATGCAGGGTGGCCAGCAAGGGGGCGGGCAGCACGTCGGGGCGATGCCCCGTTTGCGCCAGCATCCACTGCGCCATGTCGCTGATGCTGGCGTTGACGCCGGCCGCGGGCGCGACACGGTAATAAGTGGGCTTGGGTGTCAGCGGTACCCAACCGCCGCCGCCGCGGACGTGCGGGCGCGCCCAGCGTGCGCTGGCCTGGATGCCCTCGAGTCCGTAGCTCGCGTCATGCATGCCGAGCGGCTTGAAGATGCGACGCGCCACGGTCTCGCTGAAGAACTGGCCGGTGGTGGCGAACACCACGTCGCCGATCAGGCTGAAGGCGACATTCTGGTAGGCATAGCATTCGCCGGGCGCGCATTTCATCGGCGCGTTGGCCAGCTTCATGGTCAGGCTGTGGTAGTCCGCGTTGCCCTCGAGGTCGCGGTCGAAGGCATTGTGGGTCAGTCCGACGCGATGGCTCAGCACGTCGGCGACGGTGACCTGCTGCGCGGCGTTCGGCAGCGACAGGCGGAACTCCGGGACGTAATCGGTGAGGTGGCTGTCCCAGCGCAGCACGCCGTCGTTGACCAGCATGCCGGTGACGGTGCCGGCGAACGACTTGGACAGCGAGGCAAGGCGGAACACCGTGTGCGCGTCGACCGGTTGCGGGTTGCGCGCATCGGTGACGCCGTAGCCGCGTGCGCTGAGGATCTGGCCGTCCTTGACGATGGCCATCGCCAGGCCGGGGATGCGGCCATTGGCGACCAACTGGTTGGCGACCGCTTCGAAGCGCTGCACGTCGAAACCGGCGGCGACCTGCTTGCTGCTGTCGATCGGGGCCGGCAACCCTGTATTCGCCTGCAGCGGTTGTGGCGCGCGGCTGACCGTTCCCTTCCAGTGCATCGCACTCTGCGCGGAGGTACCCACTGCGAGCGGCAGCAATGCGCTGACCAGGGCGAGTCGACACGCGTGCCGGATGCGGTGTTCTTTCATCGGCCATGCCCCCTGCGTATGCTGCAACGACCGGTCGATTCTAGCGCCTGTTTCCGCGATTGCATGAACAAGGGGAACTTCGATGCTTGGCTTGTTGATTTTCATCGCAATTCTCGCGGCCGTCGCGTTCTGGGGCGTGGGTATCTACAACGGCCTGGTGCGGGCTCGCAACGCATTCAGGAATGCCTTCGCGCAGATCGACGTGCAGTTGCAGCGCCGCTTCGACCTGGTCCCGAACCTGGTCGAAGTCGCCAAGACCTACATGAGCCATGAGCGCGAGACGCTGGAGGCGGTGATCGCCGCGCGTTCCGCCGCGCAGTCGGGCCTGGCCGCGGCCAAGGCCAATCCCGGCGATGCCGAGGCGATGGCGCAGCTCGCCGCCGCGCAGGGACAGCTCAATGCCGGCCTCGGCCGCCTGATGATGGTGGCCGAGGCGTATCCGGACCTGAAGGCCAACCAGACCATGATGCAGCTCACCGAGGAGCTGACCAGCACCGAGAACAAGGTGGCCTTCGCACGGCAGGCGTTCAATGACGCGGTGATGGCCTACAACAACAAGCGCGAGGTGTTCCCGTCGAGCATCTTCGCTGGCATGTTCAATTTCGCCGCCGCCAACCTGCTGGAGATCCCGGCGGACAGGCAGTCGGACGTGCGTGCCGCGCCTCAAGTGAAGTTCTGATCCTGGATGACGCGGGCCGCGTGGAGGCGGGTCGCGTGAACGCGGACGCCGGCGCATGAATTTCTTCGAACAGCAGGCCGTCGCCCGGCGGACGTCGGCGCGGTTGGTGTTCCTGATGGCGGTTGCGATCGCCGGCATCGTGCTCGCGGTCGATGCGGTGGTCTGGGTTGCCACGCAGTCACCGGAGTTGGTCCTGTTCGCCACACTGTCGTCGGTCGCGGTGATCGCGCTCGGGTCGCTGTACCGCATCGCCAGCCTGGGCGGTGGCGGCGAACCGGTTGCGCAGCAACTGGGCGGCACGCTGGTCCCGGAAAACACCACCGAGCCGGGATTGCGCCGCCTGCGCAACGTGGTCGAGGAAATCGCGATCGCCTCAGGCGTGCCGGTGCCGAAGGTCTACGTGCTGGAACACGAAGCCGGCATCAACGCCTTCGCTGCCGGCTACTCGACATCGGACGCGGTGATCGCGGTGACCCGGGGCGCGCTGGATCGCCTCAATCGCGACGAGTTGCAGGGCGTGGTGGCGCACGAGTTCAGCCACATCCTCAACGGCGACATGCGCCTCAACATCCGCCTGGTCGGCGTGCTGTTCGGCATCCTCATGATCGGCCTGATCGGTCGCAAGATCCTGGAGCACGGCCGTTTCGGCGGACGCGGCAAGAACATCGGCGCGATCCTCGTCGCCGCGCTGGTGGCGATGCTGATCGGCTACGTCGGGTTGTTCTTCGGGCGGATGATCAAGGCCGGGGTCAGTCGCACGCGCGAGAAACTGGCCGATGCCAGCGCGGTGCAGTTCACCCGGCAGACGCAAGGGCTGTCCGGCGCGCTGAAGAAGATCGGTGGCCTGCACGATGGATCGCGACTCAACCAGCGCAGCGATGCGGAGGAAGTCAGCCACATGCTGTTCGGCGATGGCGTGGGCTTCGACCAGCTCTTCGCAGGCAAGTTGTTCGCCACGCATCCGCCGCTGCTGGAGCGCATCCGCGCGCTGGAGCCGGGGTTCAACGATGACGCGATGGCACGCCTGCAGGCGCAATGGAGGGCGTCGCCACCGGACGGCATGCAGGAAGACGTGGCGCTTGGCCTGGGCGGTGGCAGCGGTGCGCGATTGCCCGGCGCGACGCAGGCGCTGAGCGTGACGCCGCCGATGGTCGCCGCGCAGGTGGCCGCGCCCGGCGCGGACGACTATCGCCGCGCCGACAGCATCGTCATCGCGATTCCCGATGCCCTGCGCGACCTCGCCCGCCAGCGCGAATCGGTGATGCCGTTGTTGTTGGGCCTGTTGCTGGCCGGGGACGAAGCACTGGCCGAACGCCAGCGCGTGGACATCGCCGCGCGACTGGGTGGCGAGGTGGCCGACCACGCCGTGCGCATCCACCAGCAACTCACCGCGGACCTGCATCCGATGCTGCACCTGCCGCTGGCGGGACTGGCGTTCCCGGTATTGCGCCTGCGTCCGCGCCCGCAACTCGATGCCTTCATGGACACGGTGCAGGCATTGGTCCATGCCGACGGCCAGGTCTCGCTGTTCGAATACTGCCTGGGCCGCCTGCTGACCGTGCAGGTGCGCGAGTCGCTGGATCCATCCCGCTACGCGCGTTTCGGCCGGCGCAAGCCGGGCAACGTGCGCAAGGAGTTCGCCACCCTGCTCGCGGTGGTGGCACAAGCCGGCCACGAGGATCGCGCCTCGGCGCAGCATGCGTACCTGGCCGGGCTGCAACGCGTGCTGCCGCGCGATCACTTGCCGTATGTGCCGCCCGCGAATGGCGTGCTTGCGCTGGATGCGGTGTGGGAGCCGCTGGATGCGCTCGACCCGCTGGCCAAGCAGGCGATGGTCGAGGCGGTGACCGCCGCGGTCAGCCACGACGGCCGGGTCAGCGTGGCCGAGTCCGAACTGCTGCGCACCATCTGCGCCGTACTGCATTGCCCGTTGCCGCCGATGCTCGAGCGAGGTTGAGAGACACCACTGCCCTTGGTGCCGTAGCCCGGTTAAGCGCAGCGCACCCGGGACATCGTTCGAACTCAGCCCGCCTCGATCAACCCGCCTTGATCAGGTCCGCTGCGCGTTCCGCGATCATGATCGTCGGTGCATTGGTGTTGCCGCCCGGCAGCGCCGGCATCACCGAGGCATCGATGACGCGCAGGCCTTCGACGCCGCGCACCTTCAATGCGGCATCGACCACTGACGCGTCATCGTCGCCCATCCGGCAGGTGCCGACCGGGTGGTAGACGGACTCCGCCTTGGCGCGGATGAAGGCGACCAGTTCGGCATCCGACAGATCGGTGCGCGTCGGATGGATCGGCGTACCGCGATAAGGATCGAAGGCGGGCTGGGCGAAGATCTCGCGGCTCACCTTGGCGCATTCCAGCATCACCTTCAGGTCGAAGCCTTCGGCATCGCCCAGGTAGTTGGCGTGGATGCGCGGCTTGTCGCTGGCGCGGTTGCTGGCCAGCGTGAGGCGGCCGCGGCTGCGCGGGCGCAGGAAGCAGGCATGCAGGGTATAGCCGTCGCCCGCCAGGCGGTGGCGGCCGTGGTCGTCGAGCATCGCCGGCACGAAATGGAACTGCACGTCGCAGCGGTCGTCGGTGGCCAGTGGCGAACGCCAGAACCCGCCGGCCTCGGCGAGGTTGCTGCTGCCCGCGCCACGATGGCCGCGCAGGAAATAGTCGAACGCCATCTTCGGCTCGTTGATGCGGTCGTAGGTGATCGGCTGCGTCGAATGCTGCAGCGTGCAGATGTCGAGGTGGTCCTGCAGGTTGCCGCCGACATTGGCGGCATCGTGGACGACATCGATGCCGAGGCGGCGCAGTTCATCCGCCGGACCGATGCCGGACAGCATCAGCGTCTGCGGCGAATTGATCGCGCCTCCGCTGAGGATGACCTCGCGCGATGCCGGTTGGTGGAACGCCTTGCCGCCCATCGCGTAGGTGACGCCACTGGCGCGTCGTCCCTCGAAGGTGATCCGGCTGACCAGCGCGCCGGTATGCACGGTGAGGTTGGGTCGCGAGCGCACCGGTGCCAGGTAGGCAGCTGCGCTGGAGCAGCGTGCGCCATCGCGCTGGGTGACCTGGTACAGGCCAACGCCGGCCTGGGTGGGACCGTTGAAGTCGCCATTGCGCGTCATGCCGACCTGGGTGGCGGCCTCGATGAAGACATCCGACAGCGGGTTGTGGTGGCGAAGGTCGGACACGGCCAGCGGGCCGTCGCCGCCGTGCAGCGCGTCGGCCCCGCGCGTGTTGCCCTCGGCGCGCTTGAAGTAGGGGAGCACCGACTGCCAGTCCCAGCCGGCGGCGGCCTTGCCCCAGTCGTCGTAGTCGCCGGCGACGCCGCGGATGTAGCACATCGCGTTGATCGAACTCGAGCCGCCCAGCACCTTGCCTCGCGGCCACCACAGCGTGCGGTTGTCGAGGTGCGGCTCCGGCGCGGTGTCGTAATCCCAGTTCACGCCCTTGCGGTTGACCAGCTTGGCCAGGCCGGCGGGCATGTGGATGAAGGGATGCCAGTCGCGCGGGCCGGCTTCGATCAGCAACACCTTGGTGTCCGGGTCTTCGGAGAGGCGATTGGCGAGTACGCAGCCGGCCGAGCCGGCGCCGATGATGATGTAGTCGAACAACGTACCGCCCCGCATCGAAGACCCGGCGACGCTATGCCCCCAGGCTAGAGCAAATGCTCCATGCGCTGGCGGCGAAAACGCGCTTCGGCTAACGTGCCGGCACAGGGCAGGAACAACGTGCGATGACGGAGACCGGGACGATCAGCACGGACGCGCTGCCTTGGCATCGCCGTGCCATCGCGGCATTGGCGGAAATCCTGACCCTGCCGTCGCTGCGGTGGTCGTTCCTGTTCTTCTTCTGCCTGCTGGCCGGCTATTACGTGTTGCGCCCGGTACGCGATGCGATGGGGGCGTCGTCCGAAGTCGAGGCGGTCTTCCCGTCGGCGATGATCGTGTTCTTCGCCGCGCATGGCATCCCGTTGAAGGACCTGGTCCTGCAGGTGCTCGCGACCTGCACCTTCGCGCTGATCCTGCTCGCGCAGCCGTTGTACGGCGCGCTGGTGTCCAGGTTCCCGCGGCGGGTGTTCCTGCCTGCGCTGTTCGGCTTCTTCATCGCCTGCCTGTTCGTGTTCTACGGGTTGTTCCACAGCAACGTCAGCGGGCGCGGGATGGCGTTCTTCCTGTGGGTCACGGTCTTCAACGTGTTCTCCGTGTCGATCTTCTGGTCGTTCATGGCCGACGTGTTCGCCAGCGACGAGGCGCGCAAGTACTACGGCTATATCGGTGCCGCAGGCACGGTGGGTGCGTTCACCGGGCCGATCCTCACCCGAGTGCTGGCCGAAAAGGTGGGCCTGGCCAACCTGATGCTGGTGTCGGCGGGATTCCTGTCCGTGTGCGTCGTGTGCATCTGGCGGCTGCGCCGCTGGGCAGTGGCGCGCGAACGCAAGGCCGGGCGCGACAACGAAAGCGCGATGGGCGGCGACATCCTGGCCGGCCTGAAACTGATCTTCAGGGAGCCGCTGCTGCGCTGGCTGGCCACGATGGTGTTCCTGGGGGTCGGCGTGGGCCAGCTGCTGTACAACCAGCAGGCGGAGATTGCGCGCGAAGGGTTCGCCAGCGCGGAAGCGCGCACCGCGTACTACGCCGGCATCGACATCGCGGTGAACGTGCTCACCCTGGTCGTGCAACTGTTCGTCACCCGTTGGCTGCTGTCGCGCTGGGGATTGGCGCCGGTGATCCTGATCCCGATGGCCGCGCTGTTGCTGGGCTTCGCGGTGCTGGCCGCATCACCGCTGCCGATGGTGGTGGCAACCGTGCTGGTCGTGACCCGTTCCAACGAGTTCTCGCTGATGAAGCCCGGCCGGGAAACCATCTACACCCGGGTGGACAGGCAGTGGCGCTACAAGGCCGGTGCGGCGATCGACACGGCCTTCTACCGCGGCGGCGAGATCAGTTTCTCCTGGATCTACAAGGCGTTGTCGATGTTCGGTTCGCACGTCGTGTTCGGCGTCGGCCTGGCCGCGGCGGGGGTGATGACTGCCAGCGCGTGGCGCCTCCTGCGCGAAGAGAAGAAACTGCCGGACGAAGGTCCGCGAACGGAGCCGGGATGATGTCGATGATCGCGCAGCTGTTGATCGGGCTGGTGGCGCTGCTGCACCTGTATTTCCTGGTGCTGGAGATGTTCCTGTGGACCAGGCCGCTTGGCCTGAAGACGTTCCGCAACACCCCGGAAAAGGCCGAAACCACCCGCGTGCTGGCGGCCAACCAGGGGCTGTACAACGGCTTCCTCGCCGCCGGCCTGTTCTACGCCATCGCGACCGGCTCGCGCGAGTTCGCGCTGTTCTTCCTGGCCTGCGTGATCGTCGCCGCGCTGTACGGCGCATACAGCGTCAACAAGCGCATCTTCGTCGTGCAGGGCGTGCCGGCGCTGGCCGCGCTGGTGGCGGTCTTGCTGTAGGTCGCGCCGTCATTGAAGCGAGGCGAGCGTGCCGGGTGTTCGCGCAGCGGCATTTCGAGCCGCGAAGCGAATGCCTGGCACGCTCGCCTCGCAACCGCGGAAGCAAAACTCAGCGCATCGCTTTCGGCGACACCCACATCGCGATGGTCGCCGTGAACACGGCCTCGCCCTGCGGGTTCTCGACCACGACGTCGAACGGCAGGTCGTAGCCTTCGCTGGCCTCGCGCGGCGGGAACGCCGGGGTGGCGGTGGCGCGCATCGTGCCGACCGCCTTCTTCAGGTAAGCCACGGTCATTCCCTTCGGGATCCAGCGCATCGACGCCGGGATGCTGACGTCGCAGGCCAGGCCGCCGACGAATTCCGCGAGGTTGCACAACGCGATCGCGTGCACCGTGCCGAGGTGGTTGGTGACCGCGCGCCGGTGGCGCAGGGTCGCCACGCCACGGCCGGGTTCCAGCACGTCGATGCGCGGGGCGATGCTGGAGAAATACGGCGCCTTCCAGCACACCAGCCGCGAGAAAAGCCAGCGACCCGCGGGCCACTGGCTGATGCGCCGGTAGGACGCGAGGACGTTCACGCCGCCGCGCGGGTGGCGATGCGTCCGTGCAGCGTCGCGTAACCCGCCGAGCGCAGTTCCTCCGGATCGAAGTCGTCGACCATGATCGCGTCCAGGGTCAGCGCGCGCAGTTCTTCCAACTGCTTGCGCTCGTCCGCGGTGATCCAGCCTTCGCGCACGCCTTCGTCGAGCTGCGCATCGAACTCGAGCGCTTCGATGTCGCTGTTCTTCAACGCCTTGAGGAACTTGCGCTCGACCGGCTCGGCCATCACCACCTTCGGCAGGTAACTGACGATGCGGCCGCCCGGGTTGTTCGCGGTCGGGGTGGTGAACACGCCTTCGGCCAGGCGCTCGCGCGCATCGCACGGCGTCATCAGCAGGCTCGCGACCTTGTGGCCCAGGCGATCGCTTGGCGCCTGCGCGCGGCGGCCCCACGGGAAGATCACCAGCCACAGCAGCCAGCCGACCGGACGGATCGGGAAGTTGCGCAGCGCACCGGAGAGCGCAGTCTCGATCTTGTTGACCGAATCGTGGATGGCGTACGCCAGCAACGGCTGGTCGCCGGCCGGATTGCCGATGTCCTGGTGGCGCTTGAGCATGGCGCTGGCGATGTACAACTGGCTGAGCACGTCGCCCAGGCGGCCGGACAGCGATTCCTTGAACTTCAGCTTGCCGCCGAGCAGCAGCATCGAGGTGTCGGCCATCACCGCCAGCGCGGCGGAATAGCGATTGAGCTTGCGGAAGTAGCGACGGGTGTCGTCATCGCCCGGCGCACTGCCGATTTGCGAACCGGTCAAGCCGTACCACCAGCTGCGCACCGCGTTGCTGATGGCGAAGCCGATGTGGCCGAACAGGGCAGCATCGAACTGGTCGATGCGTTGCTTCGGGTCGGCCAGTTGCGCCGACTTCATTTCCTTCATCACCCACGGGTGGCAGAGGATCGCGCCCTGGCCGAAGATCATCAGGCTGCGGGTCATGATGTTGGCGCCCTCGACCGTGATCGCGATCGGTGCGGCCTGCCAGGAACGCCCGGCGAAGTTGCGTGGCCCCAGGATGATGCCCTTGCCGCCGAGGATGTCCATGCTGTCCATCGCCGCCTTGCGGCCCATCTCGGTGCAGTGGTATTTCGCGATGGTGGACGGCACCGCTGGGTTTTCGCCGCGCGCGACCGCGGCGGCGGTGGCTTCGGACAAGGCACTGGTGGCATAGGCATTGCCGGCGATGCGGGCCAGCGCTTCTTCCACGCCCTCGAAGCGGCCGACCGACAGGCCGAACTGCTTGCGGATCCGCGCGTAGCTGCCCACCGTGACCGCGCCCATCTTCGAACCGCCGCTGGCGGTCGAGGGCAGGGTGATCGAACGCCCGATCGACAGGCATTCCATCAGCATGCGCCAGCCCTGGCCGGCATAGTCTTCGCCACCGATCAGCTGCGACAGGGGCACGAACACGTCCTTGCCGTGGATCGGGCCGTTCTGGAACGGCGAGTTGAGCGGGAAGTGGCGGCGGCCGATGTCCAGGCCCGGCGTGTCGCGGGGCACCAGCGCCAGCGAGATGCCGATGTCCTTCTTGTCGCCCAGCAACCCGTCGGGGTCGTACATGCGGAACGCGACGCCGATCAGCGTGGCCACCGGCGCCAGGGTGATGTAACGCTTGTTGAGCGTCAGCTTGATGCCCAGCACGTTGATGCCGTTCCACTCGCCCATGCAGACGATGCCGTAGTCCGGGATCGAGGTGGCGTCGGAGCCGGCGAACGGCCCGGTCAGCGCGAAGCACGGCACGTCGCGGCCATCGGCGAGGCGCGGCAGGTACTGCTGCTTCTGTTCCTCGGTGCCGTAGTGCATCAGCAATTCGGCCGGGCCCAGCGAGTTCGGCACGCCCACGGTCGAACTGACCACGCTGCTGATCGAGGCCAGCTTCTGGATGACCTTGTGGTTCATCAGCGCGGAGAAACCCAGGCCGCCGTATTCCTTCGGGATGTTCAGGCCGAAGAACCCGTTGCGCTTGATGTAGTCCCAGAGCTCCGGCGGCAGGTCGGCGCGGACATGGCAGATGTCCCAGTCGTCGGTCATCCGGCACAGTTCTTCGCACGGACCATCGAGGAAGGCTTGCTCCTCTGCGGTGAGCTGCGGCTTCGGCAGGGTCAGCAACTGGTCCCAGTCCGGCTTGCCGGAGAACAGCTGGCCCTCGAAACCGACCGTGCCGGATTCCAGCGCGGTGCGCTCGGTATCGGACAGGGGCGGCAACAGCTTGGTGTAGAAGCCCAGCAGCGGCGCGGTGATGAAGGGCTTGCGCAGTTGCGGCACCAGCAGCGGCAGTGCGATCAGCACCACCAGCACGCCGGCGACGATCGTCGCCACGTGGTTGGCGCCCAGCAGCCAGCAGCCGACCAGCAGGGTCGCGGTCATCGCGGCCCAGACCGCCAGACGCAGGCGATGGTAGGCGGCGAACATGCCGCTGGCGAAGAAGGCGAGGAAGGGCAGGGCGATGCTCATGTGGGACTCCGTGTAGCGCGGATGAGTCGGGCGATGCGGCATTGCATTGCGGATGCGGCTTCGCCTACCATACGGCCAAGTATGGCCAGTCCGGCAAGCCTGTCAATCGCAGGAAAAGAGCAATTGCTCGACATACTCCCGCATCCGCAAGCGTACGGATAGAATGCCCAGATGACCGAAGCCGCATCACGCACCGGGCGCCTGAGCGCCGATGACTGGGCCCGCGAGGCGCTGGACCAGATTGCCGAACAGGGCGTGGCGTCGGTTGCAGTAGAGCCGCTTGCGCGTCGGCTTGGCGTGACCAAGGGCAGTTTCTACTGGCATTTCCCGTCGCGGGATGCGTTGCTCCAGGCCGCGCTGGAGCGCTGGGAAACCGCCGAGCAGGAAATCGTGTTCGGCTCGGTGGAGAACGTCTCCGATCCGCGCGAGCGCCTGCGCTCGCTGTTCCAGCTGGTCGCGCACGAGGTCAAGTCGCACATTATATATAGCGAGCTGCTGAAGGCCCTCGACCATCCCACGGTCAGCCCGGTGATCGGGCGGGTTTCCCAGCGACGCCTGGACTACCTTACCGCGAGCTTCCGGCAGGCCGGACTTGGCCGCACCGCGGCCCAGCATCGCGCGCGCCTGGCCTACGCGGCCTATGTCGGCTTCCTGCAGCTCAGCCTGCAGTTGCAACAGCCGCGCCTGCACCACGACGAGTTCGAGGCGTACGTCGAGCACGTCATGGATACCCTGATCCCGCAAACCTGATTCCCGCGCGTCGCGCGGCAGGTTTCCATCGCCCGCGATTGCAATCGATTTCACTCTGAACAGTTTCACGAGGAACCATCGATGAGCAGCAGGCTCGATGCATTGAACCAATGGGTGCTGGACGTTGCACGGCTGACCCGGCCCGAGGCGATCCAGTGGTGCGACGGCAGCGACAGCGAGTACGACGCGCTGGTCGCGAAGATGCAGGACGACGGTACGCTGTTGCCGCTCAATCCCGACACCCATCCCAACAGCTGGCTGCACCGCTCGCATCCGGACGACGTCGCCCGCGTCGAGCACCTGACCTTCGTGTGCACGCCCGAGCAGGAGGATGCCGGTCCGAACAACCACTGGATGTCGCCGGCCGATGGCCACGCACGGATGGATGCCTTGTTCGACGGCTGCATGCAAGGCCGCACGATGTATGTCATCCCCTATTGCATGGGCCCGATCGATTCGCCGTTGTCGCGGTGCGGCGTGGAGATCACCGACTCGCCGTACGTGGTCGCCAACATGCGGATCATGACCCGCATGGGCGCCGCGGCACTCGCGCGCATCGAACGCGAAGGCTCGTTCGTGCGTGGCCTGCACTCGATCGGCGAACTGGACCCGGACCGACGCTTCATCATGCATTTCCCCGAGGAGTTGGCGATCAAGTCCTACGGTTCCGGCTACGGCGGCAACGCGCTGCTCGGCAAGAAATGCCATGCGCTGCGCATCGCGTCGCACCAGGCGAGGCAGGAAGGATGGCTGGCCGAGCACATGCTGATCCTCGGCCTGGAGAATCCGCAGGGACAGACGCATTACATCGCCGCGGCGTTCCCGAGCGCCTGCGGCAAGACCAACCTGGCGATGCTGATCCCGCCCGAGGCCTATCGCGAAGCCGGCTGGAAAGTGTGGACGGTCGGCGATGACATCTGCTGGATGCGCCCCGGCGCCGATGGCCGCCTGTACGCGATTAACCCGGAGGCCGGCTTCTTCGGCGTCGCACCCGGCACCTCTGCGAAATCCAACCCGAATGCGTTGGCCTCGATCCAGTCGAACACCATTTTCACCAATGTCGGTACCACCGCCGACAACCAGCCATGGTGGGAAGGCATCGACAACGACCAGCACCCCGCCACCGACTGGCGCGGCGATCCGTACGATCCCTCGGTGCGACCGGCCGCGCATCCCAACGCGCGCTTCACCGTCAGTGCAAGGCAATGCCCGTCGTATTCGTCGATGGCCGAGGATCCGCAGGGCGTGCCGATCTCCGCGATCGTCTTCGGCGGCCGCCGCGCTTCACTGGTGCCGCTGGTGTTCGAGGCGCGCGACTGGACGCATGGCGTGCTGGTCGGCGCGTCGATGGGATCGGAGACCACGGCCGCCGCGGCCGGGCAGGTCGGCGTGATGCGCCGCGATCCGATGGCGATGAAGCCCTTCTGCGGCTACAACTTCGCCGACTACTTCGCCCACTGGCTGTCGTTCGACAAGCCGGGCGCGAAATTGCCGAAAGTCTTCCACGTCAACTGGTTCCGCAAGGGGCCCGATGGCAGGTTCCTGTGGCCGGGCTTCGGCGACAACCTGCGCGTCCTGGAGTGGATGATCGGACGCGTCGAGGGCACCGCCGGCGCAATCGAGACGCCGATCGGCCTGCAACCGGCCGAGGGCGACATCAACCTGGGCGGAGTGGACCTGGGCGAAGACGCGCGGTCGCTGCTGTTCGGATTCGATCGCGCTGGCTGGCAGTCCGAGTTCGAAGGCATCCGTACCTACCTGCACGACTACGGTCCCCGCATGCCACCTCCGCTCCTCCAGGAGCAGGCGCGCATCGAGAACGCGCTCGGTTAGGGAGGAAGGCCTAGTACATCGAGATTGCGGCAACGCAACATGTTTTCTTTCGAAACTGAATGGGCAGAAAGGAACATGAATTGCGGATGAGGGGCTTGTTAAGGATTTGTTCGCTGGTCTATAGTCCGTCGGTCAGCCCGCCTCGGGCCAGACGTACATATGTATTTTTGTCACTTCTGTCCCTATGGGGGTTTACACAATGGCTTCTAATTATTTCGCGAAAGGCCTGAAGCAGAGCGCGCTCACCATCGCGCTCGGCATGTGCTTCGTTGGCGGCGTCCAGGCGCAGACCAACACCGGCGGTAACGTGGTCGGTAGCGCCGCAGCTGGCGACACCATCACCATCACCAGCCCGTCCACCGGCTTCAGCCGCACCATCACCGCGGGCGCCGACGGCAACTTCCGCTTCGCGCAGCTGCCTTCCGGCCAGTACCAGATCAGCCAGAACGGCGGTGCCCCGCGCACCGTGAACGTCAACGTCGGTACCTCGGCGAACGTCGATTTCGCGGGCGCTGCAACCACCCTCGATACCGTGACCGTGACCGCCACCAGCGGTGCGGTGAACCCGATCGACGTCTCCTCGGTCGAGTCCACCACCATCCTGACGGCCGAGCAGGTCGCCAAGATCCCGGTGCCGCGCAACATCACCTCGGTCGCCCTGCTGGCGCCGGGTACCGTCCGTGGTGCCGCGAATGCCGGCTTCGGCGCGCTGCCGTCGTTCGGTGGTTCGTCGGTCGCGGAGAACCAGTTCTACGTCAACGGCTTCAACATCACCAACACCTTCAAGAACCTCGCGTTCGCGCAGGTCCCGTTCGAAGGCATCGCCGAATCGCAGGTCAAGACCGGCGGCTACGGCGCGGAATTCGGTCGTTCGACCGGCGGCGTGATCAACATGATCACCAAGCGCGGTACCAACGAGTTCAAGGCCGGCGGCAGCATCTACTACATCCCGGAATCGCTCTCCGAGACCAGCCCGGACCTGTACTACAACAACGGCCTGTGGGTTTCCAACAACTCGAACGACAACGGTTGGGAAGCCACCGCCGCCATCTGGGCGGGTGGTGCGCTGATCAAGGACAAGCTGTTCGCCTACGGCCTGATCCAGTACGGCAAGACCGCAAGCGAGACCTACACCAGCCGTTTCGGCAACACCAACCTGGACAGCAGCAGCAAGCGTCCGCAGTGGTTGGCCAAGGTCGACTGGCAGATCAGCGATGACCACAGCGTCGAATTGACCGCGTTCTCCGACAAGCGCGAGTTCACCGACGACTACTACCGCGCGTCGTTCCCGGACAGCACCACCAACCCGACCACGGGCGCGATCACGGTTGGCGCCAACCCGACCACCGTGTTCGGTGACTATCGCGGCACCGACTTCAACGAAGCCGGTGGTTCGAGCTGGGTGCTCAAGTACACCGGCTACCTGACCGACAACTTCACCCTGTCGGCCCTGTACGGCCACGGCGAGTTCAGCCGTTCCAACTACGGTGTCGCCGCCAACGGCCAGGTGCAGGAATACACCGGTAACCTGACCGGTCCGGTCGCGGGCTGCCCGATCATCAGCGACTCGCGCGCGGGCGTTTCGACCGGCGCCGTGCCGGCGATCCGCGGTTGCTCGTTCATCAACACCCTCGGCCGTCGCGACGCGCTGGACGAGCGTGACCAGTGGCGTATCGACGCCGAATGGCAGCTGGGCGACCACCTGCTGCGCTTCGGTATCGACAACGACAAGTTCCGTTCCGTCGATGGTTCCGCCTACAGCGGCGGCGCCAACTACGTCTACCAGTCCTGCAACGCCACGGCGGCGACCTGCGGTCCGAACGGCTTCCGCACGCGTTATCGCAGCTTCCGCTCCGGTGCCAACGTTGGCGTTGACCAGCAGGCCTACTACATCGAAGACAGCTGGAGCATGACCGACAACTTCGTCGCGTACCTCGGCCTGCGCTGGGATACCTTCGAGAACCTGAACGGCGAAGGCGAGAAGTACGTCACCATCAAGAACCAGTTCGCCCCGCGCCTGGGCTTCAGCTGGGACGTGTTCGGTGACTCGACCTTCAAGGTCTTCGGTAACGCTGGCCGTTACGCGCTGCCGCTGACCGCAGGCGTCGCGACCCGCGCGGCCTCGGCCTCGCTGTACGAAGAGCGCTACTACTCCTACACCGGCGTCGATCCGGCCACCGGCACCCCGACCGGCCTGACCCCGATCGTCAACCCGTCCACCGGCAGCAGCGCGGTTCGCTACCTGAACGGCGAAGACGGCCGTCCGAAGTTCGCCGCCGGTTACGCGGTCCAGAACCTCAAGCCGATGTACCAGGATGAGTTCATCTTGGGCATGCAGAAGCAGCTGACCGACAACTTCTCGCTGGGTGTTCGCGCGATCCATCGCGACCTCGGTGCCGCGATCGACGATAACTGCGATTACGCGACCCTGTTCGAGTACGTGGAAGGCAATGGTCCGGGCACGAAGTTCAACTATTGCTTCCTGTTCAACCCGGGTGAAGATGCGGAAATCCTGGCGGACTGGAACGGCGATGGCACGGCGACCGTGAAGACCATCCCGGGTGCGGACCTGTCGCCGAAGGCCAAGCGCAAGTACACCGCGCTGGAGTTCTTCGTCCAGGGCAACTGGGACAAGTTCTTCCTGCAGGGTTCGTACACCTGGGCGAAGTCGATCGGCAACACCGAAGGTGGCGTGCGCTCGGATAACGGCCAAGCCGACACCGGCACCACCTCGGACTTCGACTACGCGGCTGCGATGATCGGTGCGTACGGCTACACGCCGAACGATCGCCGCCACTCGCTGAAGCTGTTCGGCAACTGGGACATCACCGACCAGTGGTCGTTGGGTGCCAACCTGCTCGTGCAGTCCGGCCGCCCGATCAGCTGCATCGGCGTTTACCAGGGCCTGGATGTCAGCCATTACGGCAACATCCACTTCTCCTGCGACCCGGGTGCGCCTGATGGCACCGGCAACAACGGCAGCACGATCATCGGGCGTGGTACCGTCGGCCGCACGCCGTGGACCACCAACCTCGACCTGAACGTGGCGTACAAGCCGTCGTGGGCGGAAGGCCTGCAGTTCAAGGTGGACGTGTTCAACGTCCTCAACAGCACCAAGGTGATCTCGGTCAACGAGATCGGCGAGGATGCGAGCGGCAACCCGGGTCCGGTGGCCAACACCTACCTGACCCCGACCGCGTGGCAGTCCCCGCGCCAGGTGCGTTTCCTGGTGCAGTACGACTTCTAAGCCTCATCGCTTCATTGCAGTGATTGAGCGGCCGCCTTCGGGCGGCCGCTTTTTTTTGCTAACGTCCGCCGTGGCCTTCGATGCCACGCGACGGTCTCCTGCATGACTCCCGAACACCTTGAGGCACTCTGGCGCACTGGCCAGCAGCAGTTTGCGCAGGGCCTCCTGGCAGAGGCCCGTGCGACCTATACCCGGATCCTTGCCGGCAGCCCGCGCCAGGTCATGGTGCAGATCGCGCTTTCCGAGTTGGAACAGCGTGCCGGCTGCTACCGCGCCGCGCGCCTGCATGCGCTGCAGGCTGCCGACACCGTGGCGCAGACCAAGCGCTGGGAAGGCTTGTCCCATGTCACCGCGAACCTGCTGTCGTTCGACGAACGCGAACACGTGCTGCACTTGATCCACCAGGCGGACTGGAACGATGTACGCGTCCTGCGCCAGTCGCCGGTGGTCTCGCAGCAGCTCTGGCTGTGCGGCGACCAGGAAGCTGCGCTGCGCTTCCTCGACATCGCCCAGAAACGCGTCAAGAGCGACCATCGGCTCGCCTACTCGCGTGCGATGGCGCTGCAACATCTCGGCCGCATCGAGCAGGCCTCGTCCGCATTCGAGGACAGCATTCGCATCGCTCCCGACTTCGCACTGGCGCATTGGTCACTGGCCTATCACGCCCGAAGTCGTCCCGCCGGTGCCAGGCTTGCACGGCTGCGTGCTGCCGCTCGCCATGTCACATCGCCACAGGAGCGGGCGATGCTCCACTACGCGCTATACAAGGAACTCGATGCCGCCGGTGACTGCGATGCGGCTTGGGCCGAACTCGAAGCGGGTGCGTCGCTGATGCGCGACATGCTGGGCTACGCGCCGCGCAAATTCGAAAGCGACGTGGATGCGATGCTGGATGCCGAGGTGGATGCGATGCTGGATGCCGAGGCAGACGCGCCGTTGCTGCCCGGGCCGGCAGTAGAGGGTGCACGCACGCCCGTGTTCGTGGTGGGCATGCCGAGGACGGGGACCACGTTGTTGACCCGCATCCTCGGCGCGCATCCCGCGGTCGCGGACGCAGATGAGCTCAATGCGCTCGAACATGCGTTCGCGGAGAACGTGGATCGGTTCGTGGACCTGCCGGTGGCGCGTGACCTGCTCCCCCTGCTGCGCGCCGCCGACCAGCTTGGCATCGCGCAGGCCTATCACCGTCGCACGCAGGCACGGTACACCGCCGCAACGACGCACCTGATCGACAAGAACCCGATGAACCTGTTCGCCGCCGGAATGATTGCGCGCGCGATGCCGAATGCGAAGATCCTGTGCCTCGTCCGGGGGGCGATGGACGCGTGCTATTCGAACCTCCGCCAACTGTTCCAGAATGGCGCGTTCCCGTACAGCTACGACCAGGTGCAACTGGCGGAACGCTACGCGGTCTTCCGCCGGGTGGTCGACCGCTTCGCGCAACGACTGCCCGGGAATTTCCTCGCCGTGTCGTACGAGGACCTCGTGCGCGATCCCGTCGAGACCGGGCGGCTTGCGATGGAATTCTGCGGGCTCGGGTTCGACCCTGCCTATGCGGACACCACTCGCAACAGCAGCCCATCGGGCACCGCCAGTGCCAGCCAGATCCGCGAACCCATCCACACCCACGGCATCGGCGAATGGCGGCGCTACGAAACCCGCCTGCGCCCGCTCGCGACCCGCCTTGCCGAACTCGGCATCGCATCGTGAACGGACGGATCGAACTGCCGTGACCCTGGCAAGTCTGCAGGCACGCGTGACGGCGGCTGTACAGGCGAAGGACTGGCCCGTGGCGGCAGAGGCCTTGCGTGGCGTGACGCGGCTTGCGCCACATTCGGCGCGGGCATGGATCGACCTGTCATACGTCGAATCGTTCCGTGGGCGCTATCGTGCGGCGCATGAGGCGATCCTTTCTGCGGCGAATGCACCGCAACGCACGAACGAGGATCTTGCCGACCTGATCGCCAGGCTTCGCACGTTCAATGACGCGGCGGGCGTGCAGGCGATCGCGCGGGCGCTGATTGGTGCGTCCGACAGTGATGCGCGACTGCTCGCGGCATGCGCCCTGCAATTGAGCAACCTCAATGACCATGGGCTCGCCCTCGCATGCGCGCAGGCGGCGGTCTCCCGGCAACCGGCCGACATCGCGGCACGACTGGCACGTGGCCAGATGCTGGCGCAGCATGGCGACATCGAGGGCGCGGCCGCGGATTTCCAGGCTTGCCTGCGGCAGGTGCCCGGGTTGGCGCAGGCGTGGTGGTCGCTGTCGCGATTGCGCAAGCAATCGCCAGAGGAAAACCATGTCGTGCCATTGCGCCGATTGCTGGCGACGCCGCGCTTGCGGCCGCTGGACGCCGCTTTCGCAGCATTTGCCTTGCACAAGGAGCTCGACGACCTTGGGGACCATGATGGCGCATGGGGTGCGCTCGAGCAGGCATGCCGGGCCAAGCGATCCACGTTGAGTTACGCCGCTGGCGACAGCCGCGCACTGGTCGATGCGCTCAGCGCAATGCCGACCACGACCACGACCACGACCACGGTCGCGCACCTGCAGGCGAATGCCAGGACGCCGGTCTTCATCGTCGGCATGCATCGCTCCGGCACGACCCTGCTGGAACAACTGCTGGACGGCAGTCCGCAGGTGCGCGGCGTCGGCGAGTTGTACGACTTCACCAGTGCGATGCGCCATGCCACCGACCACCATTGCAAGGGCGTGATCGACGCCACCATCGTCCAGCGCGCCGCCGAAGTGGATTTCGCCCAGGTCGGCCAGCGTTACCTCGACGGAATGGCGTGGCGGCTCGGCGACCAGCCGTTCTTCACCGACAAGCTGCCGTCGAATTTCCTCAATATCGGCTTCATATGCCGCGCGCTGCCGCAGGCCAGGATCCTGCACATGGTGCGCGACCCGGTCGAAACCTGTTTCTCCAACCTGCGCGAACTGTTCTCGGAAGCGAATCCGTATTCCTACGACCAGGCCGAACTGGCGGACTACTTCCTGCAATACCGGCGGTTGATGGCGTACTGGCATTCCGCATGGCCCGGTCGGATCCTCGATGTCGACTACGCGCAGCTGACCCGCGATCCCGAGAAGGTGATGCGCCAGGTCGCGGCGTTCTGCGGGATCGAATACATGGATGCGATGCGCGATCCCCGCAGCAGCACGCGCGCGGTGGCCACCGCAAGCGTGGTGCAGGTGCGCGAACGGGTGGTACGGCGCGAGGTCCCGAAATGGGCACCTTATGCGCGGCACCTGCAACCGCTGATCGCCGCCCTGCGGCAGGGCGGTGTCGAGGTTGCCGAGGCATTCGCTTAAACCCTCCGGCACCCGCGGGCATCACAATGGATATGCTGATGTCGACCATGCCCCTTCCGCAGGACTTGCAGGATCCCGCCCAGGCCGCCGCGGAGGAAGACGCGGCGCTGGCGCGGCGCGCGGCGGTCGCGGATGTGCGTGCCTTCGAACAGTTGTACCGGCGCCACCACCGGCGCATCCACGGGGTGATCGCGCGGCTCGTGGGCCATGCCGGCGAGCGCGCGGAGGACCTGACCCAGGAAGCGTTCGTGCGCGCGTGGCAGGCATTGCCGGCGTTCCGCTTCGAAAGCGCGGTGTCGACCTGGCTGCATCGGTTGGCGGTGAACACCGCGCTGATGGAATTGCGCTCGCGCCGCAGCCGGCCATGGCCGGAGGACGACGACGAGGCGCTGGAGTCGGTTGCCACGCCCGATACGGCCGGGCGGGCGATGCTCGGCCGCGACCTGGAACGGGCCGTGGCGACGCTGCCGCCGCGCGCGCGCGCGGTGCTTGTCCTGCACGACGTGGAAGGCTGGAAGCACGAGGAAATCGCGACGGAGCTGGGCATGGCAGTCGGCAGTTCCAAGGCACAGTTGCATCGCGCGCGCGGCCTGCTGCGCACGCGGATCGGAGTGATGGCATGAACGAGCGAACCAACAACCCCGCGCATGACAGCGGCGATGCCGCATTGCGCCTTGCCCTGCGCGGACTGCGGCAGGACGGGGATCCGGCGCGAGACCTCTGGCCTGGCATCGAAGCACGTCTTCATGCGTTGCCGCAGTCGTCCACGCCCGCCGTGGCGCGCAGGCGCTGGACATGGCCCTTGGCGATGGCGGCCTCGATGCTGCTGTCGGCGGGCTTGGCTTGGCAGATGCGGCCGGTCGAGACACCTGTCGCGGTGCCGGCCGCCGAGACCCGCATGGCGAACACGCTGGTACAGCGCGAGGCCCGTACGCTGACCGTCCAGTACCAGGCGGCACTGCGCGAACTGGAGTTCCAGCCGGCCCCCGCGAACTGGCAGCCGGGGCTGGAAGCGCTCGACCGCAGCGCGGCCGAGATCCGCAGCGCCCTGCAGCAGAACCCCGATTCGCGATTGCTGCTGGAGCGGCTGCGCGAGACCTATACCCGCCGGCTCGCCCTGTCGCGCCGCGCGCTCTACGCTTAAGGAATCCACCATGCGCACCTTGTTGATCCGTTGCACCCTGGCGCTTGCTTGCCTGGCCGCGTTGCCGGCGCTGGCAGGCACTCCCATCGACCAGACCCGCCCGCTGGATGCGCGTGGCCGGATCGAGATCGAAAACCTCAAGGGACGCGTGGAAGTGCGTGCCTGGGACAGGCAGGAAGTGAAGGTCACCGGCACCCTGGGGGACGGCGTCGAGAAGTTCTCGATGGACGGCGATCGCCGCAACCTGCGCATCGAGGTGAAATATCCGTCGCGTTCGGGTCGCACTGAACCGACGGTGCTGATCGTGCAGGTGCCCATCCTGGCCGACCTGGAAATCGAAACCGTGTCCGCGGACATCGACGTGCACGGCATCGCATCGCGCGAACTCTCGCTGGAATCGGTGAGCGGCGACATCGCCGCGAACGGGGCACCGCGCGAGGCGAGGATCGAATCGGTCAGCGGTGATGTCCGGTTGACCCTCAACAGCCCCGATGTGTCGGTGGACACCGTCAGCGGCGAGTTGGTCCTGCAAGGGCGTCTCAATGGCGAGGTCTCGCTGGAGACGGTGTCCGGGAACGTGCGGATGGACGGCCTGGGCGAACGTGTTCGCAGCCTGTCGGCGGGGACCGTCTCCGGCGACATGGACCTGAAGACCGCATTGGCCGATGGCGGCGAGATCCGGCTGGAAAGCGTCAGTGGCGACCTCTTGTTGCGACTTCCGCGCGACTTGTCCGCCGAGGTCAGCGGGGAGAGCTTCAGTGGCGACCTGAGTGCACCGGATGCCAGGATCCAGCGTGAGGAATTCGGCCCGGGGTCGAGCTTCGAAGCCCGTTATGGTGCGGGCAAGGGCGAGGTGCGGATGGAGACCTTCTCAGGCGATGCGACCTTGCGACTGCTGTAATCGGTCGTTGCGAAAAAGACGAAGGCCGCATCCTGCGATGCGGCCTTTCGCTTGCGTGGAGCGCGCCAGTGGCGCTTGCCCTCAGAGATCCTGCTGGTAGCGCACGTAGGGCACGGTGCCCTCGTCGTCCTTCTGGCCATTCACCGAGAACGGATTCTTGCCGCGGGTGACCACGTTATCTGCACCCACGCTGAGCTGGCCGCTCCATGGCGTGCGCCAGGTCAGGCCCAGGCCAAGGCCCTTCCAGACATTGCTTTCGCCCGGCACGTTGACTACCCGGCCAACCACGTTGGCGCCGAAGGAACCGAAGCCGCCGCCAATGCTGAGGCTGCGGGTGTTCCACTGGTCGGCAAGCTGGGGAACGTCGGCGGCGGGCACCAGGCGCGCGCGGGCGACGGTACCACCGACGCTGACGAAACCCTCGCGGCTGATCGCCTTTTCGGCGAACAGCGAGAAATCGTTCTGTTCGTAACGCGCGCCACCCGACTGGTTCGGGGAAAGCCAGACAGGCAGGGTGTCGCGGCCGCTGCCGACCGAGACACCCACCTTGTTGCCGTTACGGCTGAGGCTCGCGCTGGTGGTGGCATGGCGGCTGCCGTTGCCGTGCTTGTCGCCTTCGACCGAGGCCAGCACGCAGTTGCTGGCGAGCTGCCCGATCGCGGACGGCAAGCCGGACTGGCGGTCGCACAGCAACGCAAGCGAACTTCCGGTTTCAAGGCCGTAAGTGGCTTCCAGCGTGGTACTGCCGAAACGCCAGCGCGCACCTGCGCCAGCCCCGGTGGTGGCGGGCTCGAGCAGCAGGACGGCTTCCAGCTTGCCATTGTCCTTGTTCAGGACGGGCAACACCTGTGCGTCGTTGCGTTTGGCGGCCTTCGATTGCGCCTGCGCAACGCCGCTGGCACAGGCCAGGGCGAGCAGGGCAATAGCAATGGCAGTCGGACGCGTGCGCATAGGTGTTTGATGGACAGGCCGTGGCCGGCGAAGTTCCCCTCCCAAGGACGCTCGATCCTAGCGGATTTATGATTCTTTAACAATGCCCCTGCAGGTCGCAAACTGCCGCAGCCTGCCTTGCTTCAGGTTACTGGATACCGGGCGCGGCGGGGAGCTCGGCGGCGGCATCGCGGAACAGAATGCCAACCGCGTCACCATCGAAACGATATTCCTGCCCACAGAACTCGCAATGGATCTTGGCCTCGCCGAGCCCGGCCTCGACCGCCGCCTGCACTTCCGGCTCCCCCAGCGAGACCAGCATGGACTCGACGCGTTCGCGCGAGCAGGAGCAGGCGAAGCGCAGCGGCTTTTCGCCGAGCAACTGCGGCTGCTCCTCGTGGAAGAGCCGATGCACGACCTCGGCGGGTGCGAGAGCGAGCAGTTCTTCGCTGGCGAGGGTGTCGAACAGTGCGCCGATCCGGCGGAAGCCGTCCGAGTCGCCCTCGTCGCCGGGGAGCTTCTGCAGCATCAGGCCGGCGGCGCGACGGCCGTCGCAGGCGAGCAGCAGGCGGGTGGGCAACTGCTCGGACTGGCGGAAATAGCCCTCGAACGCCTCGTCGAGGCGGCCGGCATCCAGCGCCACCAAGCCCTGGTAGCGCATCGGTTCGCGGTTGCCGAGGGCCGGGTTTTCGACGGTGATCGCCAGTACCGCATCGTCGCCGAGTGCGCGTAGGTCCCGCGATGGCGGTGCAGTGCGGCCGTCGGCCACGGCGTCCGACACCCGCACGATGCCGCGCAGGGTGCCGGCCGCGGTGCACTCGGCGAACAGGGTGCGGATCGCGCCATCGGCGCGCAGTTGCACGGACAGCCGCCCGTCGACCTTGGCGTGGCCGGTGAACAGCGCCGCTGCCGCCGCCGCTTCGCCGAGCAGTTCCGCCGCGGCAGGTGGGTAGGTCGCGCGTTCCGTCATCGCGGCCCAAGTGTCGTCCAGGTGGACGGCGACGCCGCGCACCCCGGCATCGGGAAGGAGAAAGCGGAGCTGGAGGTCCTGCGATCGCGCGTCGGGCGCCTGGGTCATGTCGGTATCGTGTGGCTCCGGCCTGCGGATAATGCGCGGCGGCGGGGCATTCAAGAGGGAATGGTCGATGGTAATGGGGCGTGTGGGGATGGATCGCAAGGTGGCCGCCGATGGGCGCTGAGGCCGGAGGCGTGCCACGGAGGGGTCGCTGGCGCGGCTGGTGGTGGAAGCTGCCGCTGCTTTTCGCCGGCTTCAGCATGTTGCAGGTGCTGGTCTTGCGCTTCGTCGATCCGCCGTTTTCGGCGTTCATGGCCGCGCGCCAACTGGATGCGCTGGTGGCGGGCGATACCGACTTCCGCATCGCCCACGACTGGCGGGATTTCGAGCGGATGTCGCCGAACCTGCCGCTGGCGCTGGTGGCATCGGAGGACCAGAACTTCGGTAACCACCACGGCTTCGATTT
>DAOOCX010000026.1:0-1657 GCA_035408605.1 Thermomonas sp.
CCAGCCTGCCCACGGCTCCCCACGGGCGATGCGCCGGCGCAGTTCGGTCGAGGATTCCGGGCGCAGGCCCGGCAGCGGCAAGATGGCGATGCCCCCGTGCGGCGACAGGGGCAACGCGCTCACCGGCCGCAGGCGCTCCCCCACCAACGCGGCGACCTCGGGCGCAATGGCATGGAGCGCGGCCGTCTCGATGTCGGCGCCGGGCCGCTGCACCACCAGCAGGTGGGCGTGTTCGCACAGGTCGCGCCAGCGATGCCAGGTGTGCAACTGGCGCAGCGAATCGGCGCCCACCAGCCACGCCAGCGGTGCGTCCGCGCCGTATTGACTGCGCAGCTCGCGCAGCGTGTCCACGCTGTAGGACGGCCCGGCCCGATGCAATTCGCGTCGATCCACGAACAGGCCCGGCTCGCCGGCGATGGCGAGTTCCAGCATCTCGGCGCGCTGGTCGGCATCCGCCCCCGTCACCGCCTTGTGCGGTGGATCGCGTGCGGGCAACAGCGCGACCTCGGCCTGCAATGCATCGCGGGCGGTACGGGCGATGGCGACATGGCCGTCATGCACCGGGTCGAAGGTGCCGCCGTAGAAGATCCGCAGCGGCGGTCGGTTCACGATGCCAGCAGGCGCACCGCGCCCGGTTCGGCGACCGCCAGCAGCAGGCGTTCGAGTTGCTGCCAGGCATCGGCGGATTCCTCGCCCAGGCGCACCCGCCCCTTGGAAATCCGGTCGACCTTGCCGGCCTCGACCAACATGCGTTGCCAACGCTCCGGGGGATGCCGCTTCAGTGCGCGCGTGTACACCGCCTGCTTGGATTCCCAGACGCGCTGCGCCTTGAATTCGGCGGCCAGGTTGCGCGCACGCGCGAGCGCGGCGACGGTATTCAGTTCCTTCACCACCATGCCCATCAGCGCCGGGATCGCCTCGCCCTCGGCGCGGAGGCCGGCCAGCATGCGCGAGACCTGCGCCGACTGGCCGTTCAACGCGGCATCGGTGAGGCGGAACACGTCGAAGCGGGCCGAGTCGGCGACCAGCGACTCCATCTTCGCCACGTCCAGCACCGCGGGCGCGCCGGCATCGCGATCCAGCAGCAGGGCGAGCTTGTCGACTTCCTGCGCCGCCGCCAGCAGGTTGCCTTCGACCCGCTGCGCCAGCCGCGCCACGGCATCCGGCGCGGCCTTGACCCCGCGGCTGCGCAGGCGCTGGCCGATCCAGCCGGTCAATTCATGCGGCTTGATCGGCCAGGCGATGCAGGCGTGCCCGGCACGGGTAATCGCCTCGCTCCACTTGCCCCCATGCGAGCGCGACCAGTCGCCCGCGACCACCAGCACGACCACGTCGGAGGGCGGCGAGGCGCACAGCCCGGCGATCAGCTTGGCGCCCTCGGTGCCCGGCTTGCCGGTGGGCAGGCGGATCTCGATGAGGCGGCGGCTGGCGAACAGGCTGGGGGCGTTGATCGCGGCATCCAGCGCGTCCCAGTCGGCATCACGGCCTTCCATGTCGTGGACTTCGCGCTCGTCGATGCCCTGTGCGCGTGCGGCGGCGCGCACGGCGTCGGCGGCCTCCAGGACCAGCAGGGTTTCGCTGCCGGCGACCAGATAGGCAGGACGCAGCGGTTCGCCCGCGAGTTGCGCGGCGAAGCGATCGACGTTCAGTTCCATCG
>DAOOCX010000026.1:1757-24336 GCA_035408605.1 Thermomonas sp.
ACTGCGCAACGGCGGCCGGCTTGGAGGCGGCATCGACCCGGCGCAGGATCGCCGCGGCCATGTCGCGCTGCAGTTCGCGCACCAGCAATTCGCGTTCGCTGGCCTTGCCGATCGAATCGACCGGCGGGGCCAGGTAGTCGCGGGCCAGTTCCACGGCCTGCTGCGGCACCGCCGAGCTGCCGTCGGCGCGGCGCATGCTGAAGATCACCGCATAGCGCAGCGAATATTCCTGCGCACGACCGAACTGGTCATGGCTGATCGGGGTATCGGCCCACTGCTCGGAAATCACCTGCAGGGTCGCGACGTCGCCGCTCGCGTCGGCCGGGGCCGCCTGCGCGCCTGCGCGCTTGAGCCCGTCGGCCAGCAACTCGCCCAGCGGGCTGTAGGGATCCGAGGCCAGCACGCGCACCGGCCCGAGGTTCTCCGGCAGGTTGAGGGCATTGCGCAGGTGGAAGCCGCAACCGGTGAGCAGCGCAGCGGAGAGGGCGAGCAAGGCGAGGCGTCGGGTCATGGCAGCAGTCTAAGCGATCGGGTTGGCCAAGTCGGCAGGCATCAGCCCGCCACCACGATATTCACGATCTTCCCCGGCACCACGACCACCTTGCGGATCTCCTTGCCGGCGACGAAGGCGGCGACGTGCGGATCGGCCAGGGCGGCGGCCTCGACCACTTCGCGCGCGGCATCTGGGACGACCTCGATGGTCCCGCGCAATTTGCCGTTGACCTGCACCGCCAGGGTCAGGGCATCGCGGACCAGCGCGGCAGGGTCCGCGTTCGGGAACGGCACGTCTTCCAGCAGGGTTTCTGCATGCCCCAGCGCCTGCCACAGCGCATGGCTGATGTGCGGGGTAATCGGATTGAGCAGCAGGACGATGGCCTCGAACGCCTCGTGGCGAACCGCGCGGCCCATGTCGCTCATGTCGTTGAACTTGCCGACGTGGTTCAGCAGCTCCATCAGCGCGGCGATGGCGGTGTTGAAGCTGTGGCGGCGGCCATAGTCGTCGCCGACCTTCTGGATCGCCTCATGGATGTGCCGGCGCAGGGTCTTCTGCGCGGGATCGAGCGCACCTGCATCGACTTCGGGATGGTCGGGCTGGGCCACGTGCGCATGCACGTCGCGCCACAGGCGGCGCAGGAAGCGCGCCATGCCCTCCACGCCGGATTCGTTCCACTCCAGCGATTGCTCCGGCGGCGCGGCGAACATCGAGAACAGGCGCACCGTATCCGCGCCGTACTTGTCCACCAGCACCTGCGGGTCGACGCCATTGTTCTTCGACTTCGACATCTTCTCGGTGCCGCCGATCAGCACCGGCAGGCCGTCGGCCCGCGATATCGCACCGGTGACGCGCATGCGCTCGTCGTGCCGCAGTTCGACGTCGGCCGGGTTGATCCACTCCTTCGCGCCGTGCTCGTCCTCGCGGTAGAACGTGTCGGCGATGACCATGCCCTGGGTGAGCAGGCGCGTGGCCGGCTCATCGCTGCCCACCAGCCCGGCATCGCGCAGGAGCTTGTGATAGAAGCGGAAGTACATCAGGTGCAGGATCGCGTGCTCGATGCCGCCGATGTACTGGTCGACCGGCAGCCAGTAATTCGCGCGCTCGTCGACCATGTCGGTCGCGCCCGGCGAGGTGTAGCGCGCGTAGTACCAGCTCGACTCCATGAAGGTGTCGAAGGTGTCGGTTTCGCGCTCGGCCGCGCCGCCGCACTGCGGGCAGGTGGTCTTGC
The DNA here is from genome assembly GCA_035408605.1 of Thermomonas sp. GTDB lineage: Bacteria > Pseudomonadota > Gammaproteobacteria > Xanthomonadales > Xanthomonadaceae > Thermomonas. Next base: position 3,482 of record DAOOCX010000026.1, read on the forward strand.
GCCATTCGGGATCGGACTTGATCGGGGAATGCACGTCGCCCGAGGCGAACGCATCGGCCACGTCCTCCGGCAACAGCACCGGCAGTTGCTCTTCCGGCACCGGCACCGAACCGCAGGCCGCGCAGTGGATCACCGGGATCGGGCACCCCCAGTAGCGCTGGCGGCTCACGCCCCAGTCGCGCAGGCGGAAATTGACCCGGCGCGCGCCGGTGCCTTCGGCCTCGAACTTCGAGGCCAGCGCATCGAACGCGGCATCGAAGTCCATGCCGTTGTAATCGCCCGAGTTGATCAGCCAGCCGCGCTCGGTCTGCGCGCCTTCCTCGTCGATGCGGCGGAAATACTCGCGCACCACCGCGACGGCCGCATCGATCTCGACCACGTCGATCGCGGCATGTCCGCCCAGCGCGACCGCCATCGGATCGTCGTGCTCGGCGACATGCGAGGACATTTCCTGCAGGGCGTCGCGCACCGCGGCATCCACGATCACCGGCTTCACCGGCAGGCCGTAGGCCTTGGCGAATTCCCAGTCGCGCTGGTCGTGCGCCGGCACCGCCATCACTGCGCCGGTGCCATAGCCCATCAGCACGAAGTTGGCGACGTAAACCGGGACGTCCTCGCCGGTGACCGGGTGGATCGCCCACAGGCCGGTGGCCATGCCGCGCTTTTCCTGGGTCTCCAGTTCGGCCTCGGACACGCCGCCCTGCCTGAGGTCGGCCAGGAACGCGGCCAGTTCCGGATTGCCGGCGGCCGCCTTCAGCGCCAGCGGGTGCTCGCCCGCGATGCTGATGAAGGTGACGCCCATCAGCGTGTCGGGGCGGGTGGTGAAGACGGTCAGCGGTTCGGCTTCGCCATCAATGCGGAACTGGATCTCCAGGCCTTCGCTGCGGCCGATCCAGTTGCGCTGCATCGTCTTGACCGAATCCGGCCAGCCATCGAGCGTGTGCAACTCATCCAGCAGCTGCTGCGCGTAATCGGTGATGCGCAGGAACCACTGCGGGATCTCGCGCTTCTCGACCAGCGCGCCGGTGCGCCAGCCGCGGCCGTCGATCACCTGCTCGTTGGCCAGCACCGTCTGGTCGACCGGATCCCAGTTGACCACGCTGTTCTTGCGGTAGGCCACGCCCTTCTTCAGCAGGCGCACGAACATGCGCTGCTCGTGCATGTAGTAGTCCGGCTTGCAGGTGGCGAACTCGCGGCTCCAGTCGATCGCGTAGCCCAGCGACTTCAGCTGCGCGCGCATGTGCTCGATGTTGGCGTAGGTCCACTTCGCCGGCGCGGTCTTGTTCTTGATCGCGGCGTTCTCGGCCGGCAGGCCGAATGCGTCCCAGCCCATCGGCTGCAGCACGTTGTGCCCGGTCATGCGTTTGTGCCGGCTGATCACGTCGCCGATCGTGTAGTTGCGCACGTGGCCCACGTGCAGCGCACCCGACGGGTACGGCAGCATCGACAGGCAGTAGTACTTCGGCTTGTCCGACTGCTCGCTGACCTCGAAGGCGCGGGTGCTGGCCCAGAACGACTGGGCGGCGGATTCGACGGTGCGGGGATCGTAGGAAACGGGTTCGGACACGGCGGAAAACTTGCGAAAACGGGCCTGACAGCCTACCGCAGCCCCCCTCCAGCCGCCATGCGTGGCACCATCCGGCCACAACCAGGGGGAAACGCCATGCGCAAACAACTGCTTGCCGCCGTCGTGCTGACCACGCTTTGCGTGCCCGCGTTCGCCGCCGATGCGCCAGGCGCGGGCACCGCCCTGCACTGCGGCAAGTTGTTCGACAGCCGCAGCGGCAAGCTGCTGGGACCGCACACCGTGGTGGTGCGCAACGGCAAGGTGGCGGACGTGCTGGCGGGTCGCGTGGAAGCCGTGGCGGAGGCAACCGCCATCGACCTGTCCGACCGCACCTGCATGGCCGGCTGGACCGACCTGCACGTGCACCTGGGCAGCCAGTCCAGCCCGCAGAGTTACTCCGAAGGCTTCCGCCTCGACGATGTCGACTTCGCCTTCCGCAGCGTGGGCTATGCCGAGAAGACCCTGCTCGCCGGCTTCACCAGCGTGCGCGACCTCGGCGGCGACGTCACCCCGCACCTGCGCGATGCGATCAACCAGGGGCTGCTGAAGGGACCGCGGATCTGGGCCGCCGGCAAGTCCATCGCCACCACCGGCGGCCATGCGGACCCCAGCAACGGCCTCAACGACCGATTGGCGCATCTGATCGGCCCGCCCGGCCCCACCGAGGGCGTGATCAATTCCGTCGACGACGCGCGCCAGGCCGTGCGCCAGCGCTACAAGGACGGCAGCGACGTCATCAAGATCACCGCGACCGGCGGCGTGCTGAGTTACGCCAAATCCGGGGATGCGCCGCAGTTCACGGTCGACGAGGTCAAGGCGATCGTCGACACCGCCAGGGACTACGGCTACCGGGTCGCGGCGCATGCGCATGGCGAGGAAGGCATGTACCGCGCGGTCGCCGGCGGCGTCACCAGCATCGAGCACGGCAGCTACATGAGCGAGCGGGTGATGACGCTGATGAAGGAAAAAGGCACCTGGTACGTGCCCACGCTGTACGCGGGCCGCTTCGTCGCCGACAAGGCGAAGATCGATGGCTACTTCCCCGAGATCGTGCGGCCCAAGGCGGCGCGCATCGGCGCGCAGATCCAGGACACCGCGGCCAAGGCCTATCGCAGCGGGGTGAAGATCGCCTTCGGAACAGACATGGGCGTGGGTCCGCACGGTGACAACGCGCGCGAATTCCAGTACATGACCGAAGCCGGCATCCCCGCCGCCTACGCGCTGCAGGCGGCGACGTTCCTCGCGGCAGAGGTGCTCGGCGTGGACGACCAGGGCGTGGTCGAAGTCGGCAAGCGCGCCGACATCATCGCCATGCCGGGCGACCCGCTGGCCGACATCGGCAATACGATGAAAGTCGACTTCGTCATGAAGGACGGCGTGGTCTACCGGACGCCACAGCGATGAACCTGGAGTGGCTGGGCTTCCTGGCCGCCGCGTGCACCACGCTGTCGTTCGTGCCGCAGGCGGCGAAGACCATCCGCACCCGCGACACCTCCGGCATCTCGCTGTGGATGTACGTGGTGTTCACCTTCGGCATCGCCTGCTGGTTCGGCTACGGCGTGTACCTGATGTCGTGGCCGATGATCCTGTCGAACGCGGTCACCTTCGTGCTGTCGTCGACGATCCTGGGCATGAAGCTCAAGTACGGCTGAGCCGCCACGCGGCCAGCAGCCACCAGCCGAACCACAGCGCGAACGCGAGCCGCTGGGCGATTCCCACCCACAATCCGATCGGCGCAAGCACGGCGATGATCGGCACCATCAGGCCGATGGCGACGCTGCCCAGCGCGAAGCCGATGCCGCGCCGCGCACCCGCCGCCAGCAACAGCGCGCCTGGCACGAACGCGATCCACCACAGCATCCATGCCAGCACGTGCAGGCGGCTTGCGTGCGAATCGGCATCGCCTGGATCCAGCGGCAGCAGGCCCTGCGCGGCGAAGGCCAGTGCCGAGAACTGCACCAGCACGAGGCCGATCCGCGCCGCCCATCCGCCCTCGCGCAAGGCGTTGCGCAGCGGCACGCCCGCGACTGCCAGCAACGCTCCCGGCACCACGAAGGCCACCAGGTTGAATGCGAATGCCCACGGAAGGCCAGCCGTGCCGCGCAGTGCCACGGGATGCACGCGGTGCGAATACTCGGGCACGCCGACGCTGGCCAGCAGCAGCGCGATGACGAAGAGTCCTGCAGCGCCCCATGCGGCACAGCCAGCGAGAGACTTCATGGGCATGCCTGCTTGAAGTGGGTGTCGAGGAACGCCTCCATCTTCGGGAATTCGTCCAGCGGCTCGCCGTGGCCGCCCTGCACCACCAGGTGCTCGACGGGATGACGGAACCCCTTCGCCTTGAGCCGCAGCATCATCGCGTCGGCCATCTCCTTCGACGGCCACATCTCGTCGCGTGATGCGGAGACGAACTGGATCGGGCCATTGATGTTCTCGACCGCGATCGCAGCGCGCTGCATCGCCGCCCGGTCCTGCATGATCGTCTCGAACGCGCCGCGCAAGTCGCCGACCAGCAGGTACGGCGTTGCACCCCAGGTCATGGGCACGAACGGCAACGGCTTGTCGTGCAGGGAGAAACCGCCCGTGGTCATCGCATCGGTCAGGGCCGGGAACACCGCGCTACCCGGCACGATGGCGACCACGGCATCGATATCGGGATAGTGGCTGGCCAGCAGCAACGCCAACTCCGCACCGCGCGAGCCGCCGATGATCGCGACGCAGCGGCCATCCACGCGCGGATCCTTGCCCGCTTCCACGATCGCGGCATGCACGCCATCCAGCGAAATGCGATCGAGCGTTTCCGGCGAATTCGGCGTGCCGAAATACCCCAGCGCGAGCAACGCATACCCCTGGTCGAGGAAGCGCTCGCGCTGCGGCGTCCAACGCGCGCTGGCCCAGGCATTGCCGCCCTCGCCGCCGCCCAGCCCGACGATCAACGGTCGCTTGCCGCCGTCGCGTGCGAACAGTTCGACATCGACTTGTCCGTGCCGTGGCGGCAGGGTCTCCGTATCGAAGCGTTCCACCACCCACCACATCCAGGCAGCCACCAGCAGCGCCAGCGCCACCACGATGCCAAGTGTCCATTTGACGACCCGCATGCCCGTCCCTGTTGCCTTGCTCATTGCGGCTTGCTCCATTGGAAAACGTCCTCGATCCGCACGCCCAGCGCATCGGCGATGCGGAAACCGAGCTCGAGCGAAGGCGCGTAACGGCCCGCTTCGAGCGCGATGATGGTTTGCCGGGTGACGCTGCAGGCATCCGCAAGCGCCTGCTGGGTCATCTCGCCGCGGGCGAAGCGCAAGCGGCGGATGTCGTTGCTGATGGTGGTGCCGCTCATCCCGCGGCCCGCCGATCCCGCCAGTACAGCAGCGCCGCGACCAGTTGGTCGAACCACAATCCCCAGAGCAGGGTGAGCATCAACATCTGGGCGATGAAGGGATAGCTGAATTCGCGCAGGCGGTCGGTGTCGCTGAAGCCCAGCAGCACCGCGATGCCGATGATGCAGAACGCGGTTGCGCCGCGGCCCCACTGGCTGGCGATCAGTTCGATCCGGGTGTCGCGCTCGTCGGCCAGCACCTTGCCCGCCCAGCGTTGCTTGAGCACATGCGCCAGCACCAGCCAGGCCACGAACAGGGTGCCGATCGACTGGCCGGCCTTGTTGGTGGCCGGGTTTTGCCCGATCGGTACCTGCGGCAGGAACACGTCTGCCTGCAGGAGGCTGGCGCCGATGATCGCGCCGACGAAGGCCACGCCGATCCAGGCCTGCCACTCGCCCGGCGCGACCGCGGCTTCTTCCTCGCTTTGCGGCACGCGGTACAGCGCATCGACGCTGAACCAGGTCGCCGCGACGAACAAGACCGTGCCGATCCAGCCCAGCGGCAACTCGAGGTCGCGGTACTCGCCAGTGAAGAACAACGCCAGGCCGACACCGGCCGCGAGCAGCCACAGGACCAGACGATTGCGTGCCGAGAGCGCTGCCATCGATGTCATCTCCACCAGACCAAATGTATGGTGAAATTTACATCGACGAGTGTTGATGTCAAGTATTTTTTACATCGGGTTGTTAACCTGCGCGGCAGTCGCCATCTCGGCGACATCGCACCGACCGGGCCCGCCATGAACGACCTCACCAAGCCGCACGTCTTCGACGCCACCGCCGCCACCTTCGAGGACACGGTGATCCGTGCCTCCATGGACACCCCGGTGCTGGTGGATTTCTGGGCGACCTGGTGCGGGCCGTGCAAGACGCTCGGCCCGCTGCTCGAGAAGCTGGCAGCCGACTACCACGGTGCCTTCGTGCTGGCCAAGGTGGACGTGGACGCCGAGCAGGAACTGGCCGCCGCGTTCCAGATCCGCTCGGTGCCCATGGTGATGCTGGTCAAGGGCGGGCAACTGGTCGACGGCTTCCCCGGCGCCTTGCCGGAAGGCCAGTTGCGCGACTTCCTGACCCACCACGGCATCGCGCCGGCGGAACCCGTGATCGAGGACCAGGCACCCGCCGAGGCCGCGCCGCCGGTCGATCCGCACGCGGAGGTGATGCGGCTGCGCAGGGCCATCGACGCCGAACCGGACAAGGCCGAACTGAAACTCGACCTCGCCCTGGCGCTGCTGCAAACCGGTGCCGCGGCCGAATCGGAAAAATTGCTCGACGCGCTGCCGGCCAACCTGGCCACCGACGACCGCACCGTGAAGGCGCGCGCGCGCCTCGGGTTCGCGGCCTTGCTCAAGGACGCACCACCGGTCGAGGTCCTGCACGCCGCGATCGCCGCGGATCCTGCCGACCTGCGGGCGCGCCATTTCCTGGGCGTGCGTGAACTGGTGTCCGGCAACGCGGAGGCCGGCCTGCAGCAGTTCATCGAGATGCTGCAGCGCGACCGCGCCTTCGGCGACGGACTGGCGCGGAAGTCGCTGATCGATGCATTCCGCGTGGTCGAGGATGAGGACCTGGTCGGTCGCTATCGCCGCCGGATGTCGTCGCTGCTGCTGGTCTGATCCGGCGAGCAAGACCATACCGTTGCGGATGGTAGGCTGCCACACCCTTCCACGCAGCCGTCACCGATGAACGCCAGCACCCTGCGCCTCGGCATGAACCTGTGGCCGCCGTTCCTCTTCAGCGGCATCCGCGTTCGCGAGATCAGCCCGGACTGGCGGCGCGTCCGGGTGGAATTGCGGATGCGCCCCTGGAACCGCAATGTCGTCGGCACCCACTTCGGCGGCAACCTGTTCGCGATGACGGACCCGTTCCGGATGATCCCGGTGCTGCAATGCCTGGGCCGCGACTACCTGGTCTGGGACCAGGCCAGCAGCATCGAATTCGTGAAGCCAGGGCGCGGCACCGTGCACGCCCTGTTCGAGCTGGACGACGCCACCCTGGATGACCTGCGCACGGCCGCCGCGGGCGGCGACAAGGTGCTGCGCTGGTTCGACACCGACGTGATCGACAGCCAGGGCGACGTGGTCGCGCGGGTGCGCAAGCAGCTGTACGTGCGTCGCAAATCCGGCCGCTGAGGTTCCATCGACGGGGCTGTCCTCGTATGCTCGGGCCGCACCCGCCCGGGAACCCCCCCTTTGTCCGGCAACGCATACCCCGACGTCGACGGCTATCGCATCCACCGCGTGATCGGCCACGGTGGCATGTCCACCGTGTACCTGGCGGACCAGACCTCGCTGGACCGCAAGGTCGCGATGAAGATCATGCTGGCGGAGGCGCTGGCCGATGAAGTCAGCCGCGCGCGCTTCGAGAACGAAGCACGCACCATCGCCCGGCTGCAACACCCCAATATCGTCGGCATCCACGAGGTCGGTCGCACCACCGACGGCCTGCCGTTCTATTCGATGCCCTTCCTTCCGCGCGGCCACCTGGCGCAACGCAACCTGCGCGGCGACCAGCCCAAGGTCGCGGCGATCGCGCGCCAGTTGCTGCAGGCGCTCGACTACGCGCACGTGCGCGGCGTGGTCCACCGCGACGTGAAGGCCGAGAACGTGCTGTTCGACGAGGCCGAACGGCCGATGCTGGCGGATTTCGGCATTGCCCTGCGCCGCGGCAGCAACCCGCGCCTGACCAATGCCGGTCTCGCGGTCGGCAGCACCGCCTACATGCCGCCCGAGCAGGCACGCGGCCAGGAGGTCGACCGCCGCGCCGACCTTTACAGCATGGGCGTGCTGACCTGGGAAATGCTGGTCGGGCGCCTGCCGTACAACGCCGGCGATGCGCTGTCGATGGCGCTCAAGCACGTGCAGGATCCGATCCCACGCCTGCCCGCGCCGTTGAAGCACTGGCAGGACTTCATCGACCGGGCCATGGCCAAGCGACCGGAAGATCGCTATGCGAGCGCCCAGGACATGCTGCAGGCGCTGGACCAGTTGGAGGCGCGCACGGGCAAGGCCTTCGTTGCCGTGGACGTGCCGACCGCCGGCGAGGCGGAGCCGCAAGCCAGCCCGGGCAGCCGCTGGAAACCCTGGGCCGTGGCCGCCGCGGTCGTGGCGGTGGCCGTCATCGCCGCGTTCCGCCTCTATCCGGTCGAACGCGACGTGATCCACGCGCCAACCACCAGCGACACCACCGGCCCGACAGCCGGCGGCCTGCCATCGCCGCAGGCCGATGCGCGTACCGGCCTGCTCACCGGCATGGGCGAAGGCGAAGGCACTACCGAGGGCCTGGCCGCCTACCTGGCCAATGCCGGCCAGCAGATGCGCGACGGCAACCTGCTGTCGCCTCCCAACGCGAATGCATGGGACAGCATGGATGCCGCCTGGCGGGTCAACGCCACCCATCCGCAGACCCAGCAGCTGACCGCGCAATTGTTCGACGCGCTCGCCGAAGCCTCCGATCGCGCGCTGCGCGCGGGCGACGTCGCGTTCTCGCGCACCGCGTTCGAGCGCGCCCGCCAGCTGGACACCCGCCGCGGCGGCGAAGGCAGCGCCATCGCGCTGTTGCGCAAGCGCCTGGATGCCGCCCTGGATACGCGGCTGCAGGCCCTGCTTGGCAAGCGCGATACCCAGGGCGCGCGGCAGTTGCTGGCGGAGACCCGCTGGCTCGACCTGGATCCGCTGCGCACCCGCGCCCTGACCGCACGCATCGATGTCGCCGGCAAGGCGGCGCCCACGGCAACGACCGGAAACACCGTCGTCAACGCCACGCCTGCGGCACCGCCCCCACCCGTCGCGACCATCGCGGTCAGCCGCGCCGACTACGCACGTTTCGCCAACGGCACCGGTCGCGCCGCCGCCGATTGCGGCAAGGGGGTGTTCGGCCGCAAACGCAGTTGGAACAACACCGGCAGCGATCGCAGGCCGGTGGTCTGCGTCTCGGCGGCGGACGCGCAAGCGTACGCGGCCTGGCTGGGCAGTCAGGACCAGCATCGCTATCGCCTGCCCAGTGCCGGCGAGGTGCGCGCGCAACCGACCACCCCGGTGTCCGGCTGGCTGACTCTGTGCGCGAACCGCGAATGCAGCCAGCGCATGGCCAGTGGAAAGGCGCGCGCGCTCGACGCCGGCCGCGGCTTCGATGATGTCGGCATCCGCCTGGTGCGCGCGGACTGAAACGCCGCGCCGGGGGCATGCGCGCCTAGAATGCGCGCATGTCGACTCCCCCCACGCTCGGCCATCGCCTGCAACGCCTGTTCCTGACCGGCCTGCTCACCCTGCTCCCGCTGTGGCTGACCTGGGTGGTGGTGAAATTCCTGTTCGTCCTCCTGGGCGATCTCAGCAAGCCGCTGATCGGGCCAAGCCTGCAGGGCATCGCTGCGCGCAGCCCGCAGGCGCTGGGCTGGCTGGGCGATCCCTGGGTGCAGAACGCGTTCGCGCTGGTCGCAACGGTGCTGGCGATTCTGCTGGTCGGCTGGTTGGCCCGGCGCGTGATCGGCCAGCGATTGCTCGGCTGGTTCGAAGCGGTGGTGGCGCGGATCCCGCTGGCCAGCACGATCTATGGCAGCGCGCGCAAACTCCTGGACATCCTGCAGACCAAGCCGGACGGCACCCAGCGGGTTGTGCTGATCGATTTTCCGCACGCGGAGATGAAATCGATCGGTTTTGTCACCCGGGTGATCCGCGAGCATGGCACCGGCCGCGAGCTCGCCGCGGTGTACGTGCCGACCACGCCCAACCCGACCTCGGGCTACCTCGAAATCGTGCCGGTCGAGAAAATGACCCCGACCGACTGGACCGTCGACCAGGCGATGAGCTTCATCATCAGCGGCGGCGCGGTCGCGCCCGACACCATCCCGTTCACGCCACCGCCGCGCGAAGCCTGACGACGAATCCATCGCGCGGATTCGGTAGCAGACAGCGCTTCGCAGGCAACAAAAAACCCGCCATCGTGGCGGGCTCTTGCTGGATGCCGGCGATTTCACACCGGACTTCGAATTGGTCGGGACGGCCGGATTTGAACCGACGACCCTCTGCCCCCCAGGCAGATGCGCTACCAGGCTGCGCTACGCCCCGACATCTCGATCATTGTAACCGCTGGGACCGCGGTTTAGCGCCTCAACAACTGCAGGACTTCTTCCAGCTCCATCCGTACCTGCTTGGCGATCTGGTGGCTCAGCGCGGATTCCTGCTTCGCGCCCTCGCCCTCCAGGCGAAGCCGGGCACCACCAATGGTGTAGCCCTGCTCATACAGCAGGCTGCGGATCTGCCGCACCATCAGCACGTCGTGGCGCTGGTAGTAGCGGCGGTTGCCGCGGCGCTTGGCGGGCTCCAGGCTGGGGAATTCGGTTTCCCAGTAGCGCAACACGTGCGGCTTGACGTCGCAGAGTTCGCTCACTTCGCCGATGGTGAAGTAGCGCTTCGCCGGGATCGGCGGCAGTTCGCGGTTGCTGCCCGGGTCAAGCATGCGCCGCCCCCATGTGGCTGGCGCCGCTGTACGCCTCGACCCGCTCCTTGAGCTTCTGGCCCGGTCGGAAGGTGACCACGGTGCGCGCGGAGATCGGGATCTGCTGGCCGGTCTTGGGGTTGCGACCCGGGCGCTGGTTCTTGCGGCGCAGGTCGAAGTTGCCGAAGCCGGACAGCTTGATCTGGCGACCCTGTTCCAGCGCTTCGCGCAGCGCGTCGAAGAAGGCGTCGACGAATTCCTTCGCCTCGCGCTTGTTCAGGCCCACGTCCTCATACAGACGCTCCGCCATTTCCGCCTTGGTCAACGCCATTGCTGTCCCCTTCAGCTCCGGATGACCGCGTCGTGTTCGGACTTCAGTGCGGCGACCACATCGGCCACCACGGCATCCACGTCGCGGTCGATCAGGGTGCGTGATTCATCCTGCAAAATCAAGGCCATGGCGAGACTCTTGAATCCGTTTTCCACGCCCTTTCCAGCGTAGCGGTCGAACAGCCGGAGCTCGCGCAGGACCTCGCCGGCGGCATGTTTCGCGGTGGCGCGCATGGCATCCCAGGACACGCGTTCCGGGACGACGAACGCAAGGTCCCGACGGACGGACGGATACTTCGACAAGCCGGTTGCCCGCGGCAACGCACGTGCCTGCAGGGCATCGAGCGCCAGCTCGAAGCCGTACACATCGGCATCGAGGTCCAGCGCCTGCTGCAGGCGCGGATGCAGTTGCCCGATCCAGCCGATGCACGCGCCGTCACGATAGACGTCCGCGGAACGGCCCGGATGCGCGAACGGCGGCGTCGAGGCCCGGTATTCCAGCGTCGCGCCCGACAACGCCGCCAAGCTGTCGAGGTCGCCCTTGATGTCGTGGAAATCGAGCTTGCGGGCGGCCTCGCCCCATTGCTCGGCGGCGGCATCGCCACCGGCGACCGCGGCGATGCGGCGCGTCTCGATCGGCGCATCGCTGGACGCCGCGAAGGTCTTGCCGATCTCGAACAGGCGAATCCGCGACTGCTGGCGGGCGGCGTTGCGCCCCAGCGCGGCGACCAGCCCGGGCAGCAGGCGCGTGCGCATGACGCCAAGTTCGGCGCTCAGCGGATTGGCCAGGGCCACGCCGCCATCGGCCAGCTGCCACGTCGCCAGCAGGTCGGCATCGACGAAGGCGTAGTTGATCGCCTCCAGGTAGTCGCGCGCGACCAGTTGGCGGCGGGCGTCATGCTCGCTGCTGCGGGTTTCGCTGGGCGAAACCAGGCGGGTGGCGCCGCCCGGCAACGTGGTCGGGATCGCGTCGTAGCCGTGGATGCGCGCGATTTCCTCGACCAGGTCTTCTTCGATGGCGAGATCGAAGCGGCGCGCAGGCGCGGTGACACGCCAACCGTCGGTGGTCGTTTCCACCGAAAGGCCAAGCGCGGAGAGGATGCGCGCCACCTCGGCATCGGCGACGTGCGTCCCGAGCACGCGCGCGAGGCGCGCGCGGCGCAACTCGATCGGCTGCGGCCTTGGCAGGTGCTCGGGCAACACGGCTTCGATCACGGGGCCGGGCGTGCCACCCGCGACATCCATGATCAACCGGGTGGCGCGCTCCACCGCGATGCGCGGCAGTTCGGGGTCCACGCCGCGCTCGAAGCGGTGGCCGGCATCGGTATGCAGGCCGAGCTTGCGGCTGCGGCCGATGATCGCGGACGGCGCGAAATGGGCGGCCTCGAGGAAGACGTTGCGCGTCGCGGACGAGACCTTGGTGTCCTCGCCGCCCATGACCCCGGCCAGGCCGACCGCCCGGTCTGCATCGGTGATCACCAGGAACTGCGGGCCGACCGTCGCATCGCTGCCGTTGAGCAGCGTCAGCGTCTCGCCGTCGCGCGCGGCGCGCACGCCAATCGGTCCCTGCAGCAGGTCACGGTCGTAGGCATGCATCGGCTGGCCGAGCTCGAGCATCAGGTACTGGGTGACGTCCACCAGGAAACTGACCGGGCGCACGCCGCTGCGGCGCAGCCGTTCGGCCATCCACACGGGAGTTGCTGCACGTGCGTCCACGCCGTGCAGCACGCGCCCGACGAAGCGCGGCGCGTCGGCACCGGCGTTCAGTTCAACCGGCAGGACCGCGTCGTGCGCTGCGGGAACCGGCGCGGTGTCGAGCGGCTCGACGTCGCAACCGGTCGCGGCGGCCACGTCGAACGCGATGCCGTGCACGCCGAAGCAATCCGCGCGGTTCGGGGTCAGCTTCAGCTCGATGCGCGCATCCGGCAGGCCGAGGTAGTCGGCCAGCGGCGCGCCCACCGGCGCATCGGCTGGCAGTTCTAGCAGGCCGGAGGCATCGGCATCGATGCCCAGTTCCTTCGCCGAGCACAGCATGCCGTTCGACTCGACGCCACGCAGCTTGGCGGCCTTGATCGTGAGGTCGCCGATTTTCGTGCCGATGGTGGCCAATGGCGCCACGAGTCCAGGCCGTGCATTCGGCGCGCCACACACGATCTGCAACACGCCGAGCGCGCCAGCATCGACCTGGCAGACCTGCAGCTTGTCGGCTTCGGGATGCTTCGCGCATTCGACGATGCGCGCGACGACCACGCCGTCCAGCGCGTCGCCGAGCACCGTCATCTCTTCGACCTCGAGGCCGATCGCGGTCAGCGTGGCCGCGAGTTCGTCGCGCGTCGCGCTGGTCTTGACATGCTGGCGCAGCCAGTTTTCGGAGAACTTCATCGCGGCACCTCAGGCGAACTGGCGCAGGAAGCGCACATCGTTGTCGAAGAACGAACGCAGGTCGTCCACGCCGTAGCGCAGCATCGCGAAGCGCTCCACGCCCAGGCCGAAGGCGAAGCCGGTGTACTTCTCCGGATCGATGCCGACGTTGCGCAGCACGTTCGGATGGACCATCCCGCAGCCCAGCACTTCCAGCCAGCGCGTGCTGCCATCCGCCTGCTGCCAGGCGATGTCGACTTCCGCGGACGGCTCGGTGAACGGGAAATAGCTCGGGCGGAAGCGCATCTCGAAATCGCGCTCGAAGAAGGCGCGCACGAATTCCGCCAGCGTGCCCTTGAGGTCGGCGAAGCTCGCGTGCTCGTCGACCAGCAGGCCCTCGACCTGGTGGAACATCGGGGTGTGGGTCTGGTCGCTGTCGCTGCGGTAGACCTTGCCCGCGGCGATCATCCGCAGCGGCGGCCCGCTCTGCGACGACACGGCGTCCTGCATGTAGCGCACCTGCACGCCGGAGGTGTGCGTACGCAGCAGGCGGCCATCCGGGAAGTAGAACGTGTCGTGCATCGCGCGCGCCGGATGGTGCGGCGGGAAGTTCAGCGCCTCGAAATTGTGGAAATCGTCCTCGATCTCTGGACCATCGGCGAGCTCGTAACCAAGGCGACCGAAGATCTCGGTGATCCGCTCCAGCGTGCGGCTGACCGGATGCACGCCGCCGCGGGCGGCATCGCGACCGGGCAAGGTGACATCGACGGTTTCGCCGGCCAGGCGCGCATCCAGCGCGGCATCGTCCAGCGCGGCCTTGCGCGTGGACAGCGCCGCGGAGATCGCATCGCGCGCGCGGTTGATCGCCTCGCCCGCGGCCTTGCGCTGGTCGCCGGGCAAGGCACCGAGCGCCTTCAGTTGCGCGGTGATGCTGCCGCTCTTGCCGAGCAGGCCCACGCGCAAGGCCTCCAGTGCGTCGGGCGTGGCGGCCGCGGCGATGTCGGCCAGCGCCCGGGTGGACAACGATTCGATGTCGCTCATCTGGTTTCCGAGTCCCATAAACACGAATGGGGAAGGACTTGCGCCCTTCCCCACGTGATGGCGACCGAGGCCGCCGCTACAACCGATGTGGAGTGACGGCTCAGGCCGTCAAAGCGCCCTTGGCCTTTTCGGTCAGGGCGGTAAAGCCCGCCGCATCGTGCACGGCGATGTCCGCCAGCACCTTGCGATCCAGGGTGATGCCGGCCTTCAGCAGGCCGTTCATGAAACGGCTGTAGCTCAGGCCATTCGCCCGCGAGGCCGCGTTGATGCGCGCGATCCACAGGGTGCGGAAATGACGCTTCTTCTGCTTGCGGCCGATGTAGGCGTACTGCAGGGCCTTGGTGACGGCCTGCTTGGCCACGCGGAACACCTTGCGGCGTGCGTGGTAGTAGCCCTTGGCCTGCTTCAGGATCTTCTTGTGGCGCGCGCGCGCCGTTACACCACGTTTGACTCGTGCCATGTCTTATCTCCTCACAAATACGGCAGCATGCGGTCCAGGCGGCCCGCGTCCTCGGCACGAACATGGTTCGTCTGCCGCAGGTTGCGCTTCCGCTTGGTCGCTTTCTTGGTGAGGATGTGGCTCTTGTTGGCGTGGCCGCACTTGTACTTGCCGGAAGCGGTCTTCCGGAAGCGCTTGGCCGCCGCCCGATTGGTCTTGATCTTGGGCATTGGGAATCCTTGCGAAATCTGCTGACTGGTCGAGGCGGCGATTTTTGTACTTTGAGGCTCGCTATCGCTCGCCTCGAAGCCCAAAAATCACGCTTTCCATCCTGCCTGAGCCGGTGATAAGCCTTTGATTCCGGGGGAATCAAGGCGGGTCCTGGGTGCCACTGAACAACAAACCCGGCGAACCGGGCCGCGCATTATGGCGGGCCGATGCCGGGTTTGCAATGTTTGGCTGGGAAATCAGCCAGTTACCCATCTCCCGCTGGCGGGAGAAGGCAAAGCGCCTTACTTCTTCTTCGGCGCGATCATCATCACCATCTGCCGGCCTTCCAGGCGCGGGCGCGATTCGATGACGATGTCCTCGCCGAGGTCGGCCTCGATCCGCGCGGCCATCTCGCGGCCCAGTTCCTGGTGGCTCATCTCGCGGCCACGGAAGCGGATGTTGACCTTGATCTTGTCGCCTTCGATCAGGAATTCGCGCATCTTGCGCAGCTTGATCTGGTAGTCGCCCTCGTCCGTGACCGGACGGAACTTCACTTCCTTGATCTCGACCTGCTTGGTCTTCTTCTTGGCCTCGTTGGCCTTCTTCTGCAGTTCGAACTTGAACTTGCCGAAGTCCATGATCTTGCAGACCGGCGGATCCGCGTTGGGCTGGATCTCGACGAGGTCGAGCTCCTCTTCCTCGGCCATGCGCAGGGCTTCGTCGCGCGAAAGCACGCCGATCATCTCGCCGTCGCTGCCGATGACCCGGACGCGCGGGACGCGGATTTCCTGGTTCCTGCGGTTCTGCTTCGTGTCGGTGGTACTGATGTTGCGATCTCCAATGGAGTGGCATCGTTGGATGCCGGATCGGCCACGATTCCGGAATCGTGGCCGGCTGTGGACAGGCGACTGGGGTCAGCCGGCCTGTTCCTGGCGCAAACGCGCGGCGAAGTCGTCGACCGACATGCTGCCGAGGTCTTCCCCACCCCGCGTCCGCACCGAAACCATTCCGTTTTCCTTTTCGCGGTCCCCGACCACGAGCAGGTACGGCACGCGCTGCAGCGTGTGCTCGCGAATCTTATAGCCGATCTTTTCGTTGCGCAAATCGGAAACCACCCGGAAGCCTTGATTCGCAAGGCTTTTCCGGGCGTCGGCGACGGCATCGGCCTGGGCGTCGGTGATGTTCATGACCACCGCCTGCACCGGCGCCAGCCAGGCCGGGAAGTGGCCGGCGTGGTGCTCGATCAGGATGCCGATGAAACGCTCCATCGATCCCACGATGGCCCGGTGCAGCATGACCGGATGGCGCTTCTGGCTGGTTTCGTCGACATATTCGGCGCCCAGGCGGCCCGGCATCATGAAATCGACCTGCATGGTGCCGAGCTGCCAGGTCCGGCCGATCGCATCCTTCAGGTGGTACTCGATCTTCGGGCCGTAGAACGCGCCCTCGCCCGGCAGTTCCTGCCATTCCACCCCGGAGGCGCGCAGCGCGCTGCGCAGCGCGTCCTCGGCCTTGTCCCAGGTGGCATCATCACCGAGGCGGGATTCGGGCCGCAGCGCGATCTTGATCTGGATGTCCTCGAAGCCGAAGTCGGCATAGACCTTCAGCGCCTGCTCGTGGAAGTCGCGGACCTCGGACTCGATCTGCGACTCGGTGCAGAACACGTGGCCATCGTCCTGGGTGAACCCGCGCACGCGCAGGATCCCGTGCAACGCACCCGACGGCTCATTGCGGTGGCAGCTGCCGAACTCGCCGTAGCGGATCGGCAGGTCGCGGTAGCTGTGCAGGCCCTGGTTGAACACCTGCACGTGGCCGGGGCAATTCATCGGCTTCACCGCGTAGGTCCGCTTCTCGGACTCGGTGAAGAACATGTTGTCCTTGTAGTTGTCCCAGTGGCCGGAGCGCTTCCACAGCTCGACGTCGAGGATCTGCGGGCAACGCACCTCGCCGTAGCCGGTATCACGATAGACGCGGCGCATGTACTGCTCGACGACCTGCCAGATGCTCCAGCCCTTCGGGTGCCAGAACACCAGGCCCGGCGCCTCTTCCTGCAGGTGGAACAGGTCCTGCTGCTTGCCGATCCGCCGATGATCGCGCTTCTCTGCTTCCTCGATGCGCTGGATGTAGGCCTTCAGCTGCTTCTCGTCCGCCCAGGCGGTGCCGTAGATGCGCTGCAGCTGCTCGTTCTTGGAATCGCCGCGCCAGTACGCGCCGGAGATGCGGGTGAGCTTGAACGCCTTGAGGAAGCGCGTGTTCGGCACGTGCGGTCCACGGCACATGTCCACGTATTCCTGGTGGAAGTACAGGCCCATCGCGGTCACGTCGGCGCTCATGTCGTCGATCAGGCGCAGCTTGTATTCCTCGCCGCGGCGCGCGAATTCCTCGATGACCTCGTCGCGCGGGGTCATCTTCTTCACCACGTCGTAGTCCTGCGCGATCAGTTCGCGCATGCGCTGCTCGATCGCGGCCAGGTCGTCCGGGGTGAACGGGCGCTCGGAGTGGATGTCGTAGTAGAAACCCTCGTCGATGACCGGGCCGATCACCATCTTGGCGTCCGGGTACAGCTGCTTCACCGCATGGCCGACCAGGTGCGCGCAGCTGTGGCGGATGATCTCCACGCCCTCCTGGTCCTTCGGGGTGATGATGCGCAGGCCGGCGTCATGGTCGATGACGTCGCTGGCATCGACCAGGCGTCCGTCGACTTCGCCGGCCACGGTGGCCTTGGCCAGGCCGGCGCCGATCGACTGCGCGACCTGCAACACGGAAACGGGGGCATCGAACTGGCGCTGGGAGCCGTCGGGAAGGGTGATCGATATCATGGGCATGGGGTCCGGAAAACGAAAAAGGCGCCGAGGCGCCTTTCGGTTGCTCACCACGAGGGAGCGCGATTGCGTCGGCAGGATTCAGCGGATTAGGCGATCGTAGTGCTCATGTCGCACGCTCGGCCGGCGTTGCCGCGGGCCACCTGCTCTCTGGTGTCGATGCGTTGCCACGCTGCTGGAGCGTGGTGGGCGGTACAGGGTTCGAACCTGTGACCCCTACCATGTCAAGGTAGTGCTCTACCGCTGAGCTAACCGCCCGGTATCCCCAGGACCACGGGGGCGCGAATTGTAGCCCGCGGCAGGCAGGTGGACAAGCAGCCGGCGGAACTTTGATTCCCCGTCATCCCGGCCAACGCCGGGATGACGGCAAGAACCCCTACAGGATCGCCTCGCGCAGCCTGCGGATCTGGTCGCGCACGCGGGCCGCGGCCTCGAATTCCAGGTCGCGGGCGTGCTGGTGCATCTGCTGCTCCAGCGCCTTGAGCTTGGCCGCCTGCTGGGACGGGTTGAGCCGCTGGTAGTCCAGTTCGGGCTCGGCGACGCGCTTGGCCTTGCCCCGGCCCTTGAGCTCGCCGGGTTCGTAGCGCGCGCCTTCCATCACGTCCATCACCGCGCGCTGCACGGATTGCGGCGTAATCCCGTGTTCCAGGTTGTGCGCCACCTGCCTGGCGCGCCGGCGGTCGGTTTCGTCCAGTGCCTTCTGCATCGAGTTGGTGATGCGGTCCGCGTACAGGATCGCCTTGCCGCGCAGGTTGCGTGCGGCGCGGCCGATGGTCTGGATCAGCGAGCCGGTGCTGCGCAGGAAGCCCTCCTTGTCGGCATCGAGGATCGCGACCAGCGAGACCTCGGGCATGTCCAGGCCTTCGCGCAGCAGGTTGATGCCGACCAGCACGTCGAACAGGCCCAGGCGCAGGTCGCGGATGATCTCGACGCGCTCCACCGTGTCCACGTCCGAGTGCAGGTAGCGCACCTTGACGTCATGTTCGGCGAGGTATTCGGTGAGGTTCTCCGCCATCCGCTTGGTCAGCGTGGTGATCAGCACGCGGTCGCCCCAGGAGACGCGCTCGCGGATCTCGGAGAGCACGTCGTCGACCTGGGTCGCCACCGGGCGGATCTCCACCGGCGGATCGACCAGCCCGGTCGGGCGCACCACCAGCTCGATGATTTCGTCGCCGGCCTCGCGCAGCTCATACGGCCCCGGCGTCGCCGACACATACACGCTGCGCGGTGCGCGGGCCTCCCATTCCTCGAAACGCAACGGCCGGTTGTCGAGCGCCGACGGCAGCCGGAACCCGAAATCGACCAGCGTTTCCTTGCGCGCGCGGTCGCCCTTGTACATCGCGCCGATCTGCGGAATCGTCACGTGCGATTCGTCCACCACCAGCAATGCATCGGGCGGCAGGTAATCGAACAGCGTCGGCGGCGGCTCGCCTGGCGCGGCGCCGGTGAGGTGGCGCGAATAGTTCTCGATGCCGTTGCAGTAGCCGACCTCGGCCATCATCTCCAGGTCGAACTGGGTGCGCTGGCTGAGCCGCTGCACTTCCACCAGCGTGTTCGCCGCGTACAGCTGCTCCTGGCGTTCGCGCAATTCGGCCTTGATCGTTTCCACCGCGGAGATCGTGCGCTCGCGCGGCGTGGCGTAGTGCGTCTTCGGATACACGGTGAAGCGCGGGATCTTGCGGAAGATCTCGCCGGTCAGCGGATCGAACATCGAGAGCTGCTCGACCTCGCCGTCGAACAGTTCGATGCGCAGCGCTTCCAGGTCGGATTCGGCCGGGAATACGTCGATGGTTTCGCCGCGCACGCGGAAGGTGCCGCGATCGAGCACGATGTCGTTGCGGGTGTACTGCAGCGTGGTCAGGTGGCGCAGCAGTTCACGCTGGTCGATGCGCTCGCCGCGCGACAGGATCAGCCGCATCGACAGGTAATCCGCCGGCGCACCGAGGCCGTAGATCGCCGAGACAGATGCCACCACGATGGTGTCCCGGCGCGACAGCAGGGCCTTGGTCGCGGCCAGGCGCATCTGCTCGATGTGGTCGTTGATCGAGCTGTCCTTCTCGATGTAGGTGTCGCTGGACGGGACGTAGGCCTCGGGCTGGTAGTAGTCGTAGTAGCTGACGAAATACTCCACCGAGTTGTGCGGGAAGAACGCCTTGAACTCGCCGTAAAGCTGCGCGGCCAGGGTCTTGTTGGGTGCCATCACCAGGGTCGGTTTCTGCACCGCCTGGATCATGTTGGCGATGGTGTAGGTCTTGCCGGAGCCGGTGACGCCCAGCAACACCTGCTTGGCGATGCCGTTCTCGAATGCGGAGACAAGCTTCTCGATGGCCTGCGGCTGGTCGCCCGCGGGCTGGTACGGCGAGACCAGCCGGAAGCCGCCCGAGGCGGTGGACAGGTCGAGGTCGGAAGGCTCGGTCATGGGGGAGTTCGCGAAGGCCAACCGGGGAGTTTACGCCGCCCGCGTGCACGACTTGAGACGCAGGTTCAGGGTTCTCCTACCGGGGCTGGCACCTTCGCCCGATTATCCGGCGCTGGCCTCCGCTCTAGCCTGCTTCCAACCCATCGGGAGCCCTGCCATGCGCCGCAATGCCGGTTTCACCCTGATCGAACTGGTGACCACGATGTCCGTGATGGCCATCCTTGCCGGGATCGCCGCGCCGTCGTTTGCTGGCTTCATCGAACGCCAGCGCGCCTCCGCCGCGATGTCCTCTTTGCTGACCCACATGTCGCTGGCGCGGGTCGCCGCAATCACCCGCAACCGGCGCGCCGTGCTCTGCCCCAGCGCCGACGGCGTGCACTGCGAGCTCGGCACCGACTGGAGCCAAGGCTGGGTGCTGTTCATGGACGAAGACGGCAACCGCATGCCCGATGGCAGCGACGAAATCGTCCGCGTCGAGCTGGAACCCACCAGCCGGCACCTCCGAGTCGCCAGTACCAGCGGTCGGCAACAACTGCGCTACCTCCCCGACGGACGCAGCGCTGGCACCAACCTGACGATCTCGATCTGCAACAAGCGCAATGAACTGTTGGGCCAGGTGATCGTGAACAACATGGGACGCCCACGCAGCGAGCGCCCCAAAGTGCCGACCGCCTGTCCCGCCTAAGCGTCATCCGAACAGCGCAGCACTTCGTCGGCGTTCCGCGGCGCGAAGGCAGCCTGCGTCACCCACCGAACCTGCGGCTTGCCCGCTTCGGTGCGGCCGACTACAATGCGCTCCCCGCCCGAATAGCTCAGCCGGTTAGAGCACTTGACTGTTAATCAGGGGGTCGTTG
>DAOOCX010000027.1:0-24224 GCA_035408605.1 Thermomonas sp.
ACGACAAACTAACCGGGTCGGTCGTGTGCCTCTTCCCTCAGTTGGGAGAAGAACCAAAAAAAGGAGGCCCGGGCAAGCCGGGCCTCCTCGCGCTACCGGTTGCAGGCGCGCGTCACCAGATCACGACCTGCTTGTCGCCATCGCGGACCATCGGATCGCCGACCTTGCAGCCGAAGGCCTGGGCGAAGGCCGGCATGTTGGACGGTGCGCCAATCGCGCGGAAGTTGGCCGGCGCGTGCGAGTCGGTGGTGAGGCGCACCTTCAGCTCTTCCGGGCTGAAGTTGCGGCGCCACACCGTTGCCCAGTTGGCGAAGAAGCGCTGGTCGCGCGTCATGCCGTCGGTCTTGGGGTCGGGAGTGCCGGCGGTCGCCTTCTTCATCGCATCGTAGGCGGTGGCCAGGCCGCCGAGGTCGGCGATGTTCTCGCCCAGGGTCAGCTTGCCGTTGACCATCGCACCCTTGGCCGCCTCGTAGCCGTTGAACTGGGCGACCAGTTTGTCGGTGAGGCCGCTGAAGCCCTTGGCGTCGGCCGGCGTCCACCAGTCCTCGAAATTGCCGGTGGGGCCGAAACGGCTGCCCTGGTCGTCGTAGCCGTGGGTCATCTCGTGCCCGATGACCGCGCCGATGCCACCGTAATTGACCTCGTCGGTCGCGTTCGGGTCGAAGAACGGTGGCTGCAGGATCGCGGCCGGGAACACGATCTCGTTCTGCTGCGGGTTGTAGTAGGCATTGACCGTCTGCGGGCTCATGCCCCATTCGGTCTTGTCGACCGGCTTGCCGATCTTGCCGAGGTTCCACTTGTAGTTGAACTCGTTGGCGGCCAGTACGTTGCCGATGTAGCTGTCGCGGCTGGTGGCGAGGCCAGCCCAGTCACGCCACTTGTCCGGATAGCCGATCTTCGGGGTGAAGCTGGCCCACTTCTCCATCGCCTTTTTCTTGGTTTCGGGGCTCATCCACGCCAGGTTCTCGATGCGGGCCTTGAGCGCCTCGCTGAGGTTCTTGACCAGGGCTTCCATCCGGGCCTTGGATTCCGGCGTGAAAGCGACCTTGACGTACATCTGGCCGAGCGCTTCGCCGGCCTGGTTCTCGATGACGTCGAGCACCCGCTTGCCACGTTCCTTCAGTTCCTTCTGGCCGCGCAGGGTCTTGTTGTAGAAGTTGTAGTTCTCCTGCACGAACGCGTCCGACAGGTACGGCGATGCGCCGTCGACCGTGTGGAAGCGCAGGTAGCTCTGCCACTGCGCGGCCGGCACGTCGGCCAGCATCTTGCTGACCTCGGCGTGGAACTCCGGCATCGCCAGCGAGAACATCTTCGGCGTCGCGACACCCTGCGACTCGAAGAACTTCGTCCACGGGAAATTGGGCGCGAGCTTGTCCGCATCGGCCGGGCTGACCGGGTTGTAGAAAATCTTCACGTCGCGCGACATCTGCTCGCTCGACTTGGACACCTTGGCCAGGCGCTTCTCGAAGGCCACCACGTCGGCGGCCTGCTTGACCGCGTCGGCGGCGGCGATGCCCGAGAGCTCAAGCACCTTGGCCACGTGGGCCTGGTAGGCGGCCAGCTTGTCCGCCTTGTCGGCATCCTCGTAATAGCCCTTGTCGGGCAGACCCAGGCCGCCTTGGGTGGCGTAGGCGATATTGACCGTGGAATCGTTGAAGTCTGCGTTGGGGCCGAAGCCGAAGAGGTTGTTCTCGCCCTTGGCCGCGCTGGTGCGCAGGTACTCGGCAATCGCCTCCTTGTCGGCGAGCGCGGCGATCGCGTCGAGATGGCCCTTGATCGGTGTAATCCCCTGGGCGTTGATCTTCGCGGCATCCATGCCGGTGGCGTACAGGTCGCCGACGATCTTTTCGACGCCGGTCGCGTCCTTCATCGCCGCGGCCTGTTCGGCCAGCTGGCGCTGCGCGGCGGTCGAGCGCTCGTCGAGCATCTCGAATGCGCCCCAGGAGGTGCGGTCAGCCGGGATCGCATTGGCGGCAAGCCACTTGCCATTGACGTAGCCGCCGAAATCGGTGCACGCGTTCTTGCTGGTATCGAGGTCGCCGATCAGGAAGCGGTTGACCGGCGGCAGCTTTGATTCGTCCAGGGTGTATGCGGGCGTCTTGGTTTCGGCAGCAGCCGTGCTTGCGGCAGGTGCCTCGGCCGGCTTCTGGCAGCCAGCGAGCGCGGCGGCGATGGAAAGGGACAGCAACAAGGTCTTCGGGGTATTCACGGGATACGACTCCGGGCAATGCGGGGAAACAACGGGAGCTACGCGTGGGGTCGCGCAGCGAATCTGGCGAGTGGTCAGTGCGGTGAACTCAAGGCGAGAAGCGCGGGTCGGTCAGCTTCATCTCGGTGAGCGGACCGTAGGCCTTCATCCAGTCGCGGATCTTCGACGCATCGCCGATGGCCACGATGGCCAGGTCCTTGCTGTCCGGGAACACCATGCGCGCCTCGGCAATCTGCGCCGGGGTGGCCGCGGCGATCTTGCCGAGGTAGCCGTCGACGGCCTCGCGCGACTCGCCATACAGGGTCATGTCGACCAATTGCGCGGCGATCTGCGGCGCGGTTTCCAGGCCGGGTGCGTATTGCCCGGCGACATAGCGCTTGGCCGACTCGATGGTGGCCGCATCCAGCCCGTCCCTGTGCAGGCGGTCGAGGGTGGCGATGGCCAGGTCGATCGCGGCCTTGGTGGTTTCGGTCTTGGTGAAGCTGCTGATCACCGCAGGGCCTGGCTGTGAGGCACGTTCGATGCCCGAGCGGGCACCGTAGGTCAGCCCGGACTTCACCCGCAGCTCGGTATTGAGCATCGAGGTGAAGCGTCCGCCGAACGCGGTCTGCACCAGGTCCTGCGCGGCTTCGGCGGGATCGCCACGCTTGCTGCCGACATTGGCCAGCGCGAAGTAGGTCTGGGTCGCGCCCGGCTTGTCGACCAGCAACACGCGGCGGCCGGTTTCGCGCGCCTTGGCTTCGACCTGCGGCAAGGTGCCAGTCGCCTTCGCCCATCCGCCGAAGGACTGCTTCAGCTGCGCGGTCACCGCCTTGGCATCGAAGTCGCCGGCGATGGCGATGACCAGGCGATCGCCGCCCATCTGCTGCTGGCGGAAGGCCTGCAGGTCGGCGAGGGTGATCGTGGCCAGGCTGGTCTCGTCGCCACCGGTGGAGCGCCCGTAAGGGTGGCCGCGGAACAGCCAACCGCCGGAATAGAGCCCGATCAGCTGGCGCGGGTCGGAGTCCTTGGCATTGGCGATGCCGTCGATCGCGCGCTTGCGCAGCTTGTCGAACTCGGCGCTGTCCATCGTCGGCCGCAGGAGTGCGTCGGCGAGCAGCGACAGCATCAGCGCGCTGTCCTTCGACAGGAACTGCGCGTTGGCAGTGATCGCTTCGCGCGAGCTGCCGAAGCCGATGCTGCCACCGGCGCCATCGACGGTCTGGGCGAACTGCAGCGCGCTGCGGCTGCCGGCGCCCTTCGACAGCATTTCGCCAAGGATGTCGGCGGTGCCTTCCTTGCCGGGCGCGTCGGCCAGCGCGCCGCCGCGCACGGCGATGTTGGCGGCGATCAGCGGCACGTCCTTGCGCGGCATCAGCAGCACGGTGGCGCCGTTGTCGAGGGTGATAGTCTGGTAGTCGGGCAGCTTGACACTTGGTTCAGACGCCGCGGCGGCGATTGCGCCGTTGAACGCGAACGCCGCGATCAACGCGATGGAAACGTTGCGGAAGAAGCTCATTTCGCGGCCTCCTTGTCGGCGGCAGTGGGCGCGGCGGCGACCGGCTTCAGCAAGCCGGTGGTGCGGTTCTGGATGCGCAGGATCTTCTTCGCCAGCGCCTGCACGTCGGCAGCGCTGACCGCGTCGTAGGCGGCGGGTGCGTCGAACAGCTTGCGGTAGTCGCCGTTGAAGACTTCATAGGTGCCGAGCGCGCGCGCCTTGCCGTTGATCGTGGCCATGCCGCGCCAGAAGGCAGAAGACTTGAGGTTGCGGGCTTTCTCGAGCTCGGCGGCGCTCACGCCGTCGCGCGCGATCTTCGCAAGCTCGTCGTCGAGCAGGGTCTCCACCTTCGCCATGTCGCCGCCTGGCGGCAGCATCGCGTAGATCCACAGCAGGCCCGGGTCGAAGCCGGCCTCCGCGAAGGCACCTGCCTGGGTGGCGGCCTGTTCCTTCTCGACCAGGCGCTGGTGCAGGCGCGAGGACTCGCCCTGCGAGAGGATCGTGGTCAGCAACTCGAGCGTCGGGAATTCCTTGCTGCCGGCGCCGAGGCCACTGTGGAAGGCGTAGGCGACGATCGGCGATTGCGCGTCGGCGCGTTCCACCACCAGCCGGCGTTCGCCCTGCTGTTCGGGCTCGACGGTGGTGATTGGCGCCGGCGCGGGCTGCTTCGGCAGCGGTGCCAGGTACTTGTCGGCGAGCGCGAACACCTGCGCGGGATCGACATCGCCGGCGATGACCAGCACTGCGTTGTTCGGCGCGTAATAGGTCTTGAAGAACTTCTTCAGGTCGTCGATCTTCCAGCCCTCGATGTCGCTGGGCCAGCCGATGGTCGGGAACTGATAGGGATGCGCGGTCCAGGCGGTGGCCTGCATCTGCTCCATCAGCGTGCCGAAATTGTCGTTGTCGATGCTGGAGCGACGCTCGCTGAAGACCACGCCGCGTTCGCTCTCGATCACCTTCGGATCGAACGACAGGTTGGCCATGCGGTCGCCCTCGAGGTCGAAGATCGTCTCCAGCGCGCTGCTCGGGAACCAGTCGGTATAGATGGTCAGGTCGTTGCTGGTGCTGGCGTTGTTGCTGCCGCCGGCCGCTTCCATCTGCTTGTCGAACTCGCCCGGCGCACGCTTCGTGGTGCCGTTGAACATCATGTGCTCGAAGTAGTGCGCCAGGCCGGTGATGCCCGGGTATTCGTTGCGGCTACCGGCCTTGTAGAAGGTGTAGTAGTTGGCGTTGGGGATGTCGTGGTCGGGCCAGACCACGATCTTCAGGCCGTTCGCAAGCGTCTTGCTGACGATGGCCTCGCTGCCGGGGACGTTGGCGGCTGGTTGGGGTGTCGCTGCTTGGGCCGCAACGGAGCTCAGGCCAAGCGCGATCGCGCAGGCCAGTGACAACAGGCGCATGGGTGTTCCCTCGGATGGGCCGGGCGAATCCCGCACCATGCACGAAACACCCTGTCCCCGGCACCTGCCGGAAGTCGTGGCCGTGGCCCTGCCGAATCCGTTCGATTCCGTCAGCGCGACCCGAAGGCGTGCCAGAGCGGCGTGCGGATGCGCAACGCCACCAGCGCCAGGCTGCCGATCAGCAGCACGCTGTACTCCATGCCGTTGCGGCCGGCGCCGACCACGAACCAGCCT
This sequence comes from Thermomonas sp., assembly GCA_035408605.1. Classification (GTDB taxonomy): domain Bacteria; phylum Pseudomonadota; class Gammaproteobacteria; order Xanthomonadales; family Xanthomonadaceae; genus Thermomonas. The sequence continues at coordinate 5,321 of DAOOCX010000027.1, forward strand.
TCTGGCGCGTGCACCAGCACGATGCCCATCGCGTAGATCGCCATGAACAACAGGGCGAACGGGCGCACGCACAGGCCGACGGCCAGGCAGGCGGAGCCGATGATCTCGCTGATGGTCACGCCCCAGGCGATCGCGTGGGCCAGCGGGATGTCCTGCGTGGCCAGCCAGTCCCCGAAGATCGGCGAGGTGCCGGCATGCAGGCGATGCCAGCCATGGATCCCGATCAGCAGGGCGACGAGCAGGCGGAAGCCGAGCAGCGCGCAATCGGGTCGTGCTCCGGCAGGACGTGCGTGGTTCATGTCGGGTCGGCCTCGCGGGAGGACGGGATGGGACGGGACGTGCGCGTCGCGTCATCGGCGGCGATCACCAACAGCATCGCCAGCAGGGCCACGCTGTATTCGCTGCCGCCGGTGCCGTGCTCGCCGACGAACCAGCCGTTGTGGCGATGGATCAGCCAGATGCCCGTCGCCACGATCACCGCCAGGCCGCTGGCGGCCCAGCGCACGCCCCGGTTGAACAACAAGAGGCTTCCGGCACCCAGCTCGTACGCGGTGATCGCCAATACCCAGGCCTGCCCGTGCGGGAAGCCCTGCGACTCCATGAACACGCCGAACTGCAGGATCGTGCCCAGCACGAAACGCATCGAGGCATGCGCCATGAACAGCAGGGCAGTGACGATGCGCAGCAGGCGCAGCGCATCGGCCAGCGGCCACCAGGGATAGCCCGTGGCCAGTCCCGTGGACGCGCGAAGGAAAAAGACGCGGGACGATTCCGGCTTGTCCCGCGTTCCCAGGGGTCGGGTGGTGGCGCCCATGCGCTCAGAACGCGTACTGCAGCATCACGCGCACCGCGCGTGGCGCCTGGAAGCCGGTCGGGATCTTGTAGACGGTGTCGTACAGCGAGCTGCCCTGGCCGGTCTCCGCGGTTTCCACCACGCTGGTCACCGTGCGCGAGTTGAACACGTTGAAGACATCCAGCTTGAGGGTCAGGTGACCTGCGGCGAACGCCGGTTTCCAGGCCACGTTGAGATCCAGCTGGCGTTGCCACGGGGTGCGTCCGGCGCTGCCGCGCGGGACCAGGGCGGTGCCGTTGTCGAGCACGCCATCGCCGTCCGCATCGGTACCGGGCGCATCGCTGCAGGAGAAGTACGAGGCGCCGTAGTGCAGCGGGTCGTTGCCGTACACGCCGAAGCAGTTGATCGGCCGGCCGGACTGCACCAGCAGGTTGCCGCCGATCGACCACTGGTCGTTGAGTTCGTAGTTGCCGAACACTTTCAGCGTGTGCTTGCGGTCGTTCGGCAGCGGGCCGTCCGCGCCCAGCATCAACTCGCGGTAGTCGAAGTCCTGGGTGGTGCCGGTGTCGGCCTGGCCGATGTCGGACTTGATGCCGCCCTCGGTGTTGCCGGTGCTGCGCGCCCAGGTGTAGGAACCCTGCAGGAACAGCTTGTCCCAGTGGCCTTCGAAGAAGAACTCCGCGGCCGCGTAGGTGCGCTTGGCCTTCGGCCCCAGCGTGTCGGCGTCGATGGTGACTTTCTCCAGCGTCCCGTTGCCGTCGATGTCGATGTTGAACACGCCGTCGCTGCCCGGGTTGTAGAGGTGGCAGAAGGTGAAGCCCGGGTTGATGAAGGCGATCTCCTTCGGCACCGTGCTGTCCGCCGGCGACTGGAAGGGATCGCCGTCGGGGTCGACGAAGCCGTTGGCGATCGCCCAGTCGTAGATCGCGCGCTCGTCGCAGTTGTCGTCGATCGCGCGGCGCAGGTCGCGGAACACCGTGCGCACGCCGAACGACCAGTGGTCGTCCACCTGCTTCTGGAAGCCCAGGATGAATTCGTCCTGGTACATCGGCTGCAGGTTTTCCGAGGCGATGGTGCGCGGATCCTTCTGCGCACCGAACTCGTTGTTGAGGTAGGTGATCGGGGTGAACGGGGTCGCGCCGACAGGCGCGCCGGTCGCGGGATCCACGCTGTCGTAGAAGAACAACTGCTGGCTGAAGATCGAGGCGCTGGCGCCACGAATGGCGACCGTCGCAGTCAGCGGCAACGCGTAACGACCGGCATTGCCGAACACCTTCAGCGAGGCATCGCCCTTCACGTCCCAGGCGAAGCCAAGCCGGGGCCCCAGCTGGTTGTCGATCGACGCGTAGGACTCGCCGTTGCCGTTGCGGTTGTCGAAGCTGTCCCAGCGCAGGCCGGCATAGGCCAGGAAGTTCGGGGTGACCTGCCAGCGGTCCTCGATGTAGAACGCGCGCTGGTCGACGTCCACGGTGGCGCCGTTCTTGAACACCACGTTGACCACGAAGTCGAGGTCGTCGTCGTTCAGCGGCACGCCGTCGGGATCGATGGTCGCGTAGTTCCAGACCTGGCCGCCTTCGATCGCGCCGCCGGCAACGGAGGTGAAGCGATCGGCGTCGTAGCCGAAGCGCAGCTGGTGGTCGCCCAATTGCCAGTCCACATCGACGCGGAACTGCCTGCGGGTATCGCCGGCATCCGGGCGGCCCAGGGTGCCGCCGATGAAATCGCAGCCGCGGATCGACGGCGTGGCGCCAAGCAGCGTGGAGTTGCGCTGGTCGACGATGACCGGGCAGCCGGTGTCCGGCGCGTTGATGTCGCCCGACCATTCCTGGCGCGTGCCGTTCGCGGAGATGCCGTAGATGCTGCGGCTGAACTTGCCGCGGCCGAACAGCGCGGACAGGGTGAAGCTGTCGCTGAGGTAGCCGGTGTACTTCAGCGCGTGGCTGGTACCGCCCTGCTCGGTGTAGACGGTTCCAAGCACGCCCGTTCTGTTGAGCACGCCTTCGTCGTTGGTGTGCACGACCTGGGTGGTGCGGGCCACGTCGGAGAAGCTGGTCAGCTCCAGCAAGTGGTCCTGCGCCAGGTTCCAGTCCATCTTCAGCAACCAGGTCGGCGACCGCGTGCGCGTATTCGCATTGATGCCGGCGTTGACGTCGTTCCAGGCATCGCCGTGGTTGCGCGCGAACTGCACCAGGCCGTAGGCGAACAGGCGGTCGCGGACCAGCGCGCCGCCGGCCCACAGCGCGACGCTGGATTGTTCCGCCTCGTCGCGTGAGTTGTCCTGCAGCAGGTCGCCATTGTTGAGGAAGATGTCCGGCGTCTTTCCGGACAGCGAGGAGGGCGTCCAGTAGAGCGCGCCGCCAGCCGAGAAATCGTTGGTGCCGCGACGGGTGATGAGGTTCACCACGCCGCCGGTGGAGCGGCCGAATTCGGCGCCGTAGCCGCCGGTCTTGACTTGCTGCTCGGCGATCGCCTCGAACGGGATCTGCGCGAAGGCGAGGTTGTTGAACGCGTTGGTGATGTTGAAGCCGTTGACGTAATACGCGTTCTCCGCCACCGACGAGCCGCCAAACGAGGCCAGGTTGCCGAAGGCGGCGTCGCCACGCACCGTGCCGGGTGCGAGCAGGGCGACGCTGGTGGCGTCGCGCGCCACCGGGATGCTGGCCATCTGTTGCGCGGACAGGATCGTGGTGGATTCCACCGACGACACGTCGACAGGATTGATGCTGCCTGCGCGCACCGTCACTGCCTCCAGCGTGGTGGTGTCGTCGGCCGAGAAATCGACCTGGGTGCCGGTGCCCACGCTGACCGCGACGCGCTCGCGGACCCGCGTGCTGCCATCGGCGCGGCGCACGGTCACCGTGTAATTACCCGAAGGCGTTTGCGGCGCGCGGTAGCCACCATCGGCGCCGACGGTGATCTCGCGGCGGTAGCCGGTGGCGGCATTCTCGATCACCACCACGTCGCCCTGGCTGGCGCGGCCGTGGATGGCGCCGGCGGCATTGCTCTGCGCGGATGCGAGCCCGGCGATGCCCAGGCCAATGGCCAGGGCGAGGCAGAGGGTGGTGTGCTTACAGTGGTTGGCGTGTCGTGCGGCTGGCATGTGGAACTCCCCGGGGTTTCTTGGTTGCGGCAGTGGCCGTGGGGCGACGCTCGCGGTCGCGCGGGGTGTGCGGCAAGCATCCGGGGACGAAACGCACGCGTGCGGCAGCCAACGACACCCGGCGCGTTGCGGGTGGCCGTGCCCGCGGGTAGCGTGGGGGCATGGATCGCGCCGAAGACACCCGCTGGTTGCCGTTGCCGCCCCGACCGTGGTGGACGCTGTGGCTGTCCGCCTTCGTTGCCTGGACCGCATACGGCCTGCTGTACTGCTACCAGGTGATGTCGATGGCCGAGGACATGGGCAAGCACTACGCATGGAGCGATGTGCTGCGCATCAACCTGATCGGAATGTGGGGCTGGGTACCGCTGACCGTCGCGCTGTTCTGGCTGGTGTCGCGCGTGCCGATCCGGCGCGGCAGCGTGGCCCGGTCCTGCACCATCCTGATGACGGCTGCCTTCGCGGTGGTGGTGCTGCGCTCGGTCTACATCTATACCCTCGATCCATGGGTCGGCTGGTACGACACCCCGCCGGATTTCTGGTCCGATGTCATGCCGACCAGCCTCAACAACAACGTGCTGATCAGCTGGATCGTGATCGGCCTGGCGCATGCGCTGCTGTTCTCGGACCAGGCGCGCGCGCAGGAACGTCGCGCCGCCGAGCTGCAAGGCTTGCTGGCGCAGGCGCGGCTCGATGCGATCGCGGCGCAGCTCAACCCGCATTTCCTGTTCAACGCGCTCAACTCGATCGCCGAACTGGTCCACCACGATGCCGATCGCGCCGACCGCATGCTGGTCGGCCTGTCGGCACTGCTGCGGCGCAGCCTGGACAGCTCGCGGCTGCAATGGGTCAGCCTGCGCGAGGAACTGGAATTGCTGGCGCAATACCTGGAGATCGAGAAGGTGCGACTGGGCGCACGCATGCAGGTGCAGTGGAACGTCGCCGAGGAGTGCCTGGACGAGGCGGTGCCGCCGCAGCTCCTGCAGCCGCTGGTGGAGAACGCGGTGGTGCACGCCATCGCGCGGCGGATCCGTCCGGGCAGCGTGCGCATCGGTGCGGGCCTGGTCGGCGCTGCGCTGTGGCTGGACGTGGAGGACGACGGTGCCGACGGGCTGCCGGATGTCGAGGGCCACGGCATCGGCCTGGCGAATACGCGCGCGCGCTTGCAGGTGCTGTACGGCGACGAGGCGGTGCTGTCGATCGAGGCGACGGCCAACGGCGGCACCCGCGTGGGCCTGCGCCTGCCGCGTCGGCACGCAATCCCCGCCAGCACCCGCGATCGCCCAGCACGCGACCTCCGCTTCGACGAGGTGCGGGTGCCATGAGCCAACTGCGGGTGATGATCGCCGACGACGAACCGCTGGCACGCCTGCGCCTGCGTCGCTTGCTGGGCGGGATCGCCGGCCTCGAGGTGGTGGCGGAATGCGCCAGCGGCATCGAGGTCATGCAGCTACTGCCGGACTGTCCCTGCGACCTGCTGTTCCTCGATATCCAGATGCCGGGCGCGGACGGGTTCCAGGCACTGGAGCACGTGGTCGCGCGGCCACGCGCGGTGGTGTTCGTCACCGCGTATGCGGAACACGCGGTGCGCGCGTTCGACGTGCAGGCGGTGGACTACCTGCTCAAGCCCATTTCCGCCGAGCGCCTGCTGCAGGCGGTGGAACGCGCGCAACGCGCGTTGGCCAACGATGCGCCCCTCGCCGCGCCACCGGCGATTCCACGGCGGCTGGCGCTGCCGATCGGCCGGCGCATGCAGATGGTCGAGCTGGACGAGCTGGATTGCGCGCTGGCGCAGGCCAACTACGTCGAGCTCAAGGTCGGCACGCGCAGCTTCGTCCTGCGCGACACCATCAGCGGTTTCCATGCACGCCTGGACCCGCAGCGCTTCCTGCGCATCCATCGCTCCGCGATCGTGCGCATCGACGCGATCCGCGAGGTCGAACCTCTCGCCTCCGGTCGTTATCGGGTGAACCTGCACGGTGGCCAGCGCCTGGTCTCCGGGCGCAGCTACCGCGATGCCCTGCGCGCGGCGCTGGGGCTGGCACCCGAGGCGTCGCTGCCATCGCGGATCAGCGCGTGACCAGGCGTCGCCATCCGGCACTGCGGTAACCTGCACGCCGGTTTTGACGGAGCGGACGCATGCGGGTGCATTTCCACGGCGCGGCCGGCGAGGTCACCGGTTCCATGCACCTGGTCGAGGCCGCCGGAAAACGCGTGCTGCTGGATTGCGGGATGCGCCAGGGCAGCGCGGAAATGGAGGCCGGCAACGTCGATCCGTTCCCGTTCGACGTGGCGTCGCTGGATGCGCTGGTGCTCAGCCATGCGCACATCGACCACATCGGTCGCGTGCCGTTGCTGGTCAAGCGCGGCTTCCGCGGTCCGATCTTCGCCCAGCAGGCCACCGCCGACCTGATGCCGATCATGCTGCTCGATTCGGCATCGCTGGCCGAAAGCGATGCCGCGCGGTTCAACCGCAGGCGCACGCATGGCGAAGTGGAACAGCAGCCGCTTTACACGAAGGACGAAGTGTCCGATGCGATGGCATTGGTGCGCGCATTGCCGTACGACGCGCGCCAGCCGATCGTGCCCGGTATCGAGATCGCGTTCCGCGATGCAGGGCACATCCTGGGCTCCAGCATCGTCGAGCTGTGGGCGGATGGGCGCAAACTGGTGTTCTCCGGCGACCTCGGCCCGACGGGCACGCCGATCCTGCGCGATCCGACGCCGATCCGGGACGCGGATCTGGTGCTGATGGAGTCCACCTACGGCGACCGCGACCACAAGGATCGCGCGGAGACGATCGTGGAGTTGGGCGGGATCCTGGAGCAGGCATGGCGCGACGGCGGCAACGTGCTCATCCCGGCCTTCGCGGTCGGGCGTTCGCAGGAACTGCTGTACTGGTTCGCGAAGTACTGGGACGAGTGGGACATGTCGCGCTGGCAGGTGTTCCTGGACAGCCCGATGGCAGGCAAGGTCGTGCAGGCGTACGGGCGCCACCACGATCTGTTCGACGACGAGGCGCGCAGGGTCTGGCGCGATGCGCCGAACCCGTTCAAGTTGCCCAACCTGCACATCACCGCGTCCACCGAGGAATCGATGGCGATCAACCGCGTCCAGCGCGGCGCGATCGTCATCGCCGGCAGCGGCATGGCCAACGGCGGGCGCATCCTGCACCACCTGCGCAACAACCTGGGCCGTCGCGAGGCGCACGTGGTGTTCGTGGGCTACCAGGGCGCCGGGACGATCGGCCGGCGGTTGGTGGACGGGGCGAGATGGATCCGCATCCACGGTCGCGATATCCGGGTCAACGCGACGATGCACACCGTCGGCGGCCTGTCCGCGCACGCCGACCAGCGCGGCCTGCTGGCGTGGTTCGGTCATTTCGATCCGAAGCCGGCACTCGCGCTGGTGCACGGCGAGGACAAGGCGCGCGAAGCGCTGGCCGGCGAGATCGGCGAACGCCACGGCATCGAAGTGGTGCTGGCGCGCCCGGGCATGACCCTCGACGCCTGATGTTCGGGTTCGGGCGCAGCGCGACCTTCCTGCTGCTGGCGCTGCTGGCGGAAATCGCCGGGACTGTCGGCGGCTTCGGCTCGTCGGTGTTCTTCGTGCCGGTCGCCAACATGTATTTCGATTTCCAGTCGGTGCTCGGCATCACCGCGCTGTTCCACCTGGCCAGCAACATCAGCAAGCTCGGCCTGTTCCGCGGCGGCATTGATCGCGGGCTGCTGCTGCGCCTCGGCGTGCCATCGGTGGCGTTCGCCGCGCTGGGTGGGCTGGCCACGACCTGGTTCCCCACCCGCTGGCTGGAGGCCGTGCTGGCGGTGTTCCTGTTGGGCCTGAGCGGCTGGATGCTGCTCAGGCCGCGCTGGCGCCTGGCGCCGACGACGCGCAGTGCGGTGGTCGGCGGTGCGTTGTCCGGTGGCATGGCCGGGCTGGTGGGCACGGGCGGCGCGGTGCGCGGCATGACACTCGCGGCATTCGACCTGCGCAAGGAGGTCTTCATCGCGACCTCGGCCGCCATCGACATGGCGATCGACCTGTCGCGCGCCGCGGTGTACGCACGCAACGGCTACATCCATGCCCACGACCTGGCCTGGGTGCCCTTGCTCGCCGTGGTCGCGATCACCGGCACCTGGGTCGGCAAGCGCATCCTGGCGCGGATGCCGCAGGTGCTGTTCCGCCGCATCGCGCTGCTGCTGGTGTTCGCGATCGGGCTGGTGAGCCTGTTCCAGGCCGTTCGCGCATAACCCGACACGGAGACCCATGCCATGAGCGAACTGAAGACACGCCCCACCGCGGCATCGGTCGCCGAATTCCTGGCGCAGCAGGGCGACCAGCGCCGCGCCGATTGCGAAGCGGTGCTGCGGATGATGGAAGCCGTCACCGGCGAGCGCGCGGAAATGTGGGGCGCGGCGATCGTCGGCTTCGGCCGCTATGCGTACAGAGGCAACTCGAAGAAGGCCATGGAATGGCCGATCATCGGGTTCTCGCCGCGCAAGAACGACCTGACCCTCTACCTCATGCCCGGCTTCGAAGGCCGTGCCGAATTGATGGCCAGGCTCGGCAAGCACAAGACCGGCAAGAGTTGCCTGTACCTGAAGAAGCTCGCCGATGTCGATGCGCGGGTGCTTCGGGAACTGATCGATTGTTCGGTGCGGGGAATGGACCCGCAGCGCGTGCGTCGTTGAACGCTGCCGTCAGGCTTGCTGCAGCGCCCGCCATTCCCACAGGGCCACCAGCACCAGAGTGCCGCTGGTCAATCCGCCCAGGGCCAGCGCGCTGAATGCGTGGCCGAAGGCGAACGGCGACAGAGCGAGCAGCAACCCCATGCCCACGAGATGCGAGATCGGCGGCAACCGGCGTTGGTTGGTGGCCCATTTGAACAACCCGTTGCCGAGCAGGTACAGGAACGGGCCGCCCAGGATCGTCGCGATGCCCGCGTTGCTGGCGTGGTCGGGATGCACCAGCACCAGCTCGTCCGCGACCGCGCACAGGATGATGCCGGCGACGATCGGGATGTGCAGGTAGGTGTAGGCGAGCCGCGCCACGCGGCCGCGGTCCGCGGCATGTTCGAAGTGGTGGATGGCGCGCCCGGAACCGGTGTCGAAGCACAGCCACCACATCGCCACCGTACCGACGAAGGCCGCGATGAATGCCAGCAGTTGCGGCGTCTCCCAGGCGAGGCCGGCGAAGGTCGCGCCGGTGATCAGCAACGATTCGCCCAGGGCAATGATCACGAACAGTCCGCAGCGTTCGGCCATGTGGTGCGGATCGACGTCCCAGTCGGTCGTCGTCGAGGCGCCCATGCCGGGAACGCGGTAGTAGGCAAACGGGCCGATGAACTCGATGGCGATCGCCGCCGTCCACCAGGCCAGCCGCGATTGCGGATCGGACAAGCCGCCGAGTACCCAGCAGGTGCCGGATACCGCCAGCCACGCGAAGATGCGGATGAAATTCCGGCCATGCCCGCTGACCGCGCCGAACGCATGCACCATGTAGGCCGAGCGCAGCAGGTGCTGGGCGACGTAGGCCAGCGCGAACACCAGCCCGCGCTCCGCGAACGCATGCGGCAGCGCGGCCGCCATCACCAGTGCCAGCAACATCAGCACGAACAGCAACTGGCGCACCGGGGTCGCGGCCGGGTTGAGCCAGTTGGTGCACCAGGTGGTATAGATCCACAGCCACCACGCACCGATGAAGAGCACCCCGGTGTGCAGCGCCCCCAGCGGCGTCAGTTGTTCCAGCAAGCCGTGCGAGAGCTGGGTGATCGCGAACACGAACACCAGGTCGAAGAACAGCTCGACCATGCCGACCTGGCTGCGTTCGTGGCCGCCCGCGCTGCGCAGGGTTGGCTGACGATTCGCCCGCATGCTCAGCGGCGTTTGCCCGTGACCACCGTGGACAGCAGGAACAGGCCGCCCACGAAGCCGATGTTTTTCATGAAATGCAGCAGCTGTGCGCCCTGTTCGGCGCCCTGCAGGGTCCAGAAGCGGTGCGAGAGCACGGCATCGACGAGCATCAGCAGGGCGCCCAGCAACGCCATCGCGCGCAGTCGCCAACCGGCGGCGATGGCGATGCCGAGCAGGAATTCGCCGGCACTGAAGGCGAGGGTGGCATTGGCGGTCGGCACGCCCTGCAGCGCTTGCCACAGGCGGTAGCCGCCCATCACGAGGAAGACACTGGCCATCAGCCAGCTGGCGATGCGGATCTCGGGCTTCATCTCGATGCCGGTTGCGATGTGAAGGCGCGAGCGTCGCATGGTCGCGCGCGGGCGTGAAGGGGCGGCAGGTGAATCCCGCATTCATGCTGGATCGACCGGGTGGGCGATTTCGCGTATCATCCGACTCGTTCTGCGCACGGCTGATCGTTTTCCCGGTCACGCCTGCCGCCTCGGCGGCCTGCTTCTTCCACACGCCTTTCGTCGCGCAGACACGGCACCGGATCACCGGCGTCGTGCCATCGTCGACTCGCAGCGCGGTTCCAGGGAAACGCTCGGGTTCGTCCACGCCATTGCGTGGGCTTTTCACACCGGAGCATTACCAAATGACGTTTGAATCCCTCGGGCTTGCGCCCGCGTTGCTGCGCGCGCTCGCCGACAACGACTACAACACCCCGACCCCGATCCAGGCCCAGGCGATCCCGCTGGTGCTGTCCGGCCGCGACGTGCTGGGCGGCGCCCAGACCGGCACCGGCAAGACCGCCGCGTTCGCGCTGCCGGTGCTGAATCGCCTGTCCAAGGAAACCCCGCCGGCCGGCCCGCGCAAGCCGCGCGCGCTGGTGCTGGTGCCCACTCGTGAGCTGGCGGTGCAGGTCGCCGACAGCTTCAAGACCTACGGCCGTCACCTGAAGCTCAACGTGACCACGCTGTTCGGTGGCGTCGGCATGCAGCCGCAGATCGAGCAGCTGCGCCGTGGCGTGGACGTGCTGGTGGCCTGCCCGGGGCGCCTGATCGACCACCTGGACCGCGGTAGCGTGAAGCTGGATGCGGTGGAAGTGCTGGTCCTGGACGAAGCCGACCGCATGCTCGACATGGGCTTCCTGCCGGCGATCAAGCGCGTGCTCAACCGTTTGCCGAAGCAGCGCCAGACCCTGCTGTTCTCGGCCACGTTCGAGGCGCAGATCAAGGCCTTGGCGCTGGAGTTCATGACCAATCCGGAACAGGTCCAGGTGGCGGCGCAGAACACCATCGCCCAGACCATCACCCACACCGCGCATCCGGTCGACGGCTCGCGCAAGCGCGACCTGCTGATCCAGATCCTGTCGCAGCGCCACACCGACCAGGTGCTGGTGTTCGGCAAGACCAAGCACGGTTGCAACCGCCTGGCCGAGCAGTTGGAAGAGGCCGGCCTCCCGTCGGTCGCGATCCACGGCAACAAGAGCCAGGCCGCGCGCCAGAAGGCGCTCAAGGACTTCAAGTCGGGCAAGGCGCGGATCCTGGTCGCCACCGACGTCGCCGCGCGCGGCCTCGATATCCCCGACCTGCCGCTGGTGATCAACCACGACCTGCCGATGGTCGCCGAGGACTACGTGCACCGCATCGGCCGCACTGGCCGCAACGGTGCCGTGGGCCAGGCCCTGTCGCTGGTCTCGCCGGAAGAAGGCGGCCTGCTGCGGCAGATCCAGCGCCTGCTGAAGGTCGACCTGGTGATGGACGTGGTACCCGGGTTCGCGCCGAGCAAGCCGATCCGCCTGGATACGCCGATCCCGAAGAACGGCGGCAATGGCGGCCAGCGTCCGCCGGGTCGTCCGGGCGCTGCCCCGCGTCCGCACGCACGCCCGGCGGCACGCGCCGGCCACGCGGGCCAGCAGCATCGCCCGAGCGGGCAGGGTGCCTATGCCGGCAAGCGCAACGCGCCGCGCGGCACGCGCGCCTGAGCCACGCGACATCGCGATAGCGAAGGGCCGGCATTGCCGGCCCTTTTTTGTTCACGGGCGCCAAGCCATTGGCCAAGGCGTAATTGCTACTCGGCTCCTGCGAACATCCTGTTCGAGTCGCCGCCGCGCGCCCACTTCGTGGCCCAGCCCGGCACAGGGTGCCGGGCGTTCGCGAACTCGCATCGCATGCGATGCAAGCAGAGCGCGCTCACCCATGGCGCGCTTTCCGCAATCACGCCTTGGCCAACGGCTTGGCGTCAGAGTTCTCAGCCTTCCGCAGCGTGCTCGCGCAATTCGTCCGCACGTGCACGGCCGAGGTAGCGATGGATGCCGGCGCGCAGCAGGTACAGCAGCGGAAGCAGTGCGATCGCCGCGAGCATCTTGTAGACGTAGTTGAGCGTGCCGACCGCGAGGAACAGCGAGGTTGGCCACTGCTGTGGACCCAGCACGAAGGCGATGTACAGCACCACGAAACTGTCGACGAGCTGCGACACCGCGGTCGAGCCGGTGGCACGCAGCCACGCGTGGCGCTCGCCGGTGCGCGAACGGATGCGGTGGAACACCTGCACGTCGATCAGCTGGCCGACCAGGAAGGCGATCAGCGAGCCGACGATGATCCACATGCCCTGGCCGAAGATCGCCGCATAGGCGGCCTGGTAGTCGGGCACGCCCTGGTCCTTGGCCGCACCTACCCACCACGAAGCCGGCGCCAGGTGGATGGCGAGGTAGGCGAACACGAAGCTGTAGACGATCAGGCCCGCGGCCAGCCAGCTGATCATGCGGACGCCGCGCTTGCCGAAATACTCGTTGACCGTGTCGGTCATGATGAAGACGATCGGCCACAGCAGCGTGCCCGCGGTGAAGTTCAGCGAGCCGCTCTGGCCGAACAGGTTCCACTCCAGCGGCGCGATGCCCAGGCTGTCTTCCAGGGCGAAGATCTTGACCCCGATGAATTCGGCCAGCACCGCGTTGGCGCAGAAGAATGCAGCCAGGGCGACGAACAGGCGGGTGGCGCGATCATCCAGCAGGCGCAGCGGCGAAACGGAAGCGGTCGTGTCCATGCGCCAGAGTGTACGGCGAGTCGGCCGGCGGTCGTGTCCGAACCGACGCGCGCGGCTTACGGCGCCAGCGACGGGACGATGACCAGTTTGCCGATCGCGTCGCGGCCGAGCAGCGCATCCAACGCCTGCGCGGCACCGGACAACGGATAGCGCGCCGAGACCAGCGGGCGCAAGGTGCCGTCGTGCAACCACGCCAGCAGTTGGCGGGTGTTGGCGGCATGGGCCTCCGGCTCGCGGCGCACGAACTCGCCCCAGAACACGCCGACCAGCGCGCTGCCCTTGAGCAGCAGCAGGTTCGTCGGCAGCTTCGGGATGCCGCCGCCGGCAAAACCCACCACCAGGTAACGCCCGCCCCAGCCGACGCTGCGCAGGGCGGTTTCGGCGATGTCGCCGCCGACCGGGTCGTAGACGATGTCCACGCCGCGGCCGTTGGTGAGGGTCTTCAACTGTCCACGGAAGTCGTCCGTGGTGTAGTCGATGGCCTCGTCGGCGCCGCGCGAGCGCGCCGCTTCACGCTTGGCTTCGGTCGATGCCGCGGCGATCACCCGCAAGCCCATCCGCTTGCCCAGTTCCACGGCCGCCAGGCCCACGCCGCCACCGGCACCGAGCACCAGCAAGGATTCACCGGGTTTGGCAGCCGCGCGATCCTTCAACGCGTGGTACGACGTGCCATACGTCAGCAGGAAACTGCCGGCCAGTTGCAGTTCGTCGTCGCTCGTATCGTTGGGCAAGCCAATGACCTGCGCGGCATCGGCCAACACCTCTTCCGCATACGCACCGAACGCCGTGGTGCCGACCACCTGGTCGCCGATCGCGAACGACGACACGCCATCGCCAAGTGCACTGACCGTCCCGGAAAACTCCGCGCCCGGCGAGAACGGGAAGTCCGGCTTGAACTGGTACTTGCCGGCGACCAGCAAGGCATCGGGGAAATTCACCGCTGCCGCGCGGACGCGCACGCGGACCTGTCCCGGCGCTGGTTCGGGAAGCTGCAGATCCTTCACTTGCAGGGTGTCGGGCGTGCCCCAGGCGTCGCAGACGACGGCTTTCATCGATGCACTCTCCGTTCGATCAGAAACGGCCTTCGGTGGCCTCGTACACGCGGTTGCGCAGGGCGACCAGGCGCGGGCCGAAGTCCTGCACGAGTTTCTCGCGGGTCATTACCGAGACGCGTCCGCTGATGTTGAAGGCGAAACGGCGCGTGCGATCCGCCGAGATCATCGGTACGCCCACCGCAAAGACGTCGGGGTTCCAGTCGCCCAGCGAGAACACGAAGCCGTAGGTCTCGTAGTCCTGGCGGGCACGTTCGATGCCGGCGCGGATCTGCGCCCACCCGGCCGGGCTCGAGGTGCGCTCGAGTTCGGCCAGGTAGCCGTCGAACGCGTCGCGCGAGCGCGAGGCCAGGTCGGCGCGGCCCAGCGCAGTGGTGCCGTGCGGAACCCGCGCCCCCTTCTCCAGGCGCATGTTGAACATCGCATCGCCCTGGCAGACTTCCAGCAGCAGCATGCGCATGCCCTCGGGCACCGCCAGCATCACCGCGGCCTGCGTGTAGTCGGCCAGTTCCTGCATCAGCGGTTGGGCAATGCCGATGACATCGTGGCCGGCCATGTAGGCATGACCCAAGCCGAGCACCGCCGGCCCCAGCGCGTATTTCTCCAGCGTGGGCGAATACTCCAGGTAACCCAGCGTGGCCAGCGTCTGCGACAGCCGCGATACCGTGGCCTTGGGCAGTCGCGTGCGCCTGGCGATCTCCTGGTTGCCCAGGTAGCGGTGTTCCGGATGGGAACGCACCTGTTCGAAGCAGCGCAGGATCGAGAACGCGCGCGCCACCGAATTCACCAACTGCGGATTTCGGCCCTCGGCGTCGGCCGCCAGCGATTGCAGGTCGCGCTTCGGGTTGCCCATCAGGCGGCGTCCTTGGTCGCGTATTTCTTCAATTCCAGCTTGGCGACGGTGTCGCGATGCACTTCATCCGGCCCATCGGCAAGTCGCAGGGTACGGTTGTGCGCCCACGCCTTGGCCAGGAAGCTGTCCTGGCTCACGCCCATCGCGCCATGCGCCTGCACCGCCCAATCGATGACTTTTTCCGCTGCCTGCGGGGCGATCACCTTGATCATCGCGATCTCGGCACGCGCCGCCTTGTTGCCCGTCGTGTCCATCATCCGCGCGGCATTCAGCACCATCAGCCGCGCCTGGTCGAGCAGGCAACGCGACTCGGCGATCCGCTCGCGCCAGATCGACTGGTCGGCGATCGCGCGGCCGAACGCGTGGCGCGAGGCCAGCCGCCGGCACATCGCCTCGAGCGCTCGTTCGCCCATGCCGATCGCACGCATGCAGTGGTGGATGCGCCCGGGTCCGAGCCGGCCCTGCGCGATCTCGAAGCCGCGGCCTTCGCCGAGCAGCATGTTGGCGGCAGGCACGCGGACGTCGACCAGGTCGATCTCCATGTGCCCGTGCGGTGCGTCGTCGTAGCCGTACACGTCCATCGCGCGGTTGACGCGGATGCCGGGGGTATCGGCGGGCACCACGATCATCGAATGGCGCTGGTGCGGCGCTGCGTTGGCATCGGTGATGCCCATGACGATGTAGACCGCGCAACGCGGATCGCCGGCACCGGAGGCGTACCACTTGCGGCCGTTGATCACGTAGTCGTCGCCGTCGCGGCGGATCGTGCATTGCAGGTTGGTGGCGTCGGACGATGCCACGGCGGGCTCGGTCATCAGGAAGGCGGAGCGGATGCGGCCGTCGAGCAAGGGTTGCAGCCAGCGCGCCTGCAATGGCTCGGCGGCGTATCTCGCCAGTACCTCCATGTTGCCGGTGTCCGGCGCGCTGCAATTGAACACTTCGGGCGACCAGTACATGCGGCCCATCAACTCGCACAGTGGCGCGTAATCCAGGTTGGACAGGCCTTCCGGCGCATGCGTGGAGTTGGGCAGGAACAGGTTCCACAGGCCCTGCGCGCGCGCCTCTGCCTTCAGCCCCTCGATGACCTCGCTGGGTTGCCAAGGGTTTCCGGCCGCGCGGTTGGCGGCGTCCTCCGCGGCATGGGCGGCCTCCATCGGCCAGACGCGCTCCTGCAGGAAGGCGTGCAGTCGGCGATGCAATTCAACGGCGCGGGGACTGGGCGTGAGATCCATGTGTTTCACTATGCGGAACATTGGTTCCGGTGGCGATGGGATCGTATGGCGCATTCGGTGTGGGTGCAAGTCAATGATATTCTTCGATGCGTAGCGAAATCCGCATTGCCTTCGGCTTGCGGTGTCGGGGCTGACGGTCTAGATTATTCCAAAATACAGAATTATATTCCACCATACGGAACATTGAGTCGCATGATCGAAGACGAGACTCGTCCCAGCCTGCATGTCCTCGTTCGTCGCGAGGACGTCGATGCCTCGCGCCTCGACGGGCGGGTGGTGGTGGTGATCGATGTGTTGTTCGCGACCTCGACCATCGTGCATGCGCTCGCGAGTGGCGCGTCGCGGGTCTACCCCGCGTTCGACGCCGAGGATGCGCGGCGCGCAGCGGTTGCCCGCCCCGGCGCACTCGTGGCCGGCGAATACCTGGCGAAGACCCTGCCGGAACACGCCCCGGCCACCCCGCTGGCGCTGGCGGCGCGCCTGGAGACGGGTCGCGAATTGGTCTACTTCACCACCAACGGCACCCGCGCGATCGCCGCGTGCGAGGGCGCGGCGGCCGTCTATGCCGGCGCGCTGACCAACGCCGCCGCACTTGCGGCGCACATCGCCGCCACCCATCCACGCACGCCGGTGCTGCTGGTCTGCGCCGGTTCGGTCGGGCGTTTGTGCCTGGAGGATTTCATCGGCGCCGGACACCTGGTGCGGGCGTTGCGCGACAACGGCGACTACGCGCTCACCGACGCCGCCCTGGCGGCCGCGTTCGCCGTTGGTGGCGCGGACATCGACCACCTCCTCACGGCATCGCGGGTGGGGCGGATGTTGTCGCGCGCAGGGATGGGCGACGAAATCGCGCATGCCGCGGCCTGCGATTCCAGCCCGGTGGTGCCGGTCCTGCGCGATGGCGCGCTGGTCAGGGCGGCCGCATGAGCGCGCCTTCGCTGTTCCCCGATGTCGAAGGCAATGCAACGCGCCTGCAGGCCTGGTTGCAGGGCCAACTGGAAGGCTTCGGTGGGGCGATGGACATCGAGCGCCTGCACGGTGGGCGCTCGAATCCCGGCTGGCGCCTGCGCACGGCGCATCGCGATTGCGTGCTGCGTGCGCGTCCGGGTCCACGCGCCAACTTGTTGCCGTCCGCGCACGCGATCGAGCGCGAATTCCGCGTGCAACGCGCGCTGGCCGGCAGCGCGGTGCCGGTGGCCGCGATGCATGCACTCTGCGAGGACGAAGCGATCATCGGCGCCGGCTTCTACGTGATGGACTTCGTCGACGGCGACATCCTGCGCGAGCAGGCGCTGCCCGGACTGGAACCCTCGCAGCGCGCCGAGCGCTACGACGCGATGAACGCCGGCATCGCTGCGCTGCACCTGCTCGATGTCGATGCACTGGGCCTGCGTGACTACGGCCGCAGCGGCCAGTACTTCGCCCGCCAGATCGACCGCTGGACGCGCCAGTACGTGGCTAGCCGCGACGGCGAGATCGCCGACATGGACAAGCTGATCGCGTGGCTGCCGCTGCACGTGCCGCGCGAAGAAGACGAACCGGTCGCGCTGGTGCACGGCGATTTCCGCATCGACAACATGGTGTTCGCACGCGGCGAGCCCCGCCTGCTTGCCGTGCTCGATTGGGAGCTGTCCACGCTGGGTCATCCGTTGGCCGATTTCGCCTACCACGTGATGAGTTGGCATATCGCGCCCACGCCACTGTCCGGGTTGGGTGGGCTGGACCTCGATGCGCTCGGCATCCCCGATGAGCAGGCCTATGTGCAGGCCTACGAGCGCCGGACCGGCATGAAGGTGGGCGGACAATGGGACTTCAGCCTGGCCTACAACCTGTTCCGGTTGGCCGCGATCCTGCAGGGCGTCGGCGCGCGCGCGCGCGCCGGCATGGCCACCGATCCCGCCGCGCTGCAGTTCGCTGCGCAGGTGCCGACCCTCGCAGCGCTCGGCTGGGGCTTTGCGCAACGCGCCGGCAGCAACGCATGACGTTTCCCCGCATTCCCTTCCACGCCAAGGTGCAGACGCCGACATGGCTGTAACCACGACCTCGCGCGACGGCATCGCCGTCATCACCTTCGACAACCCGCCGGTCAACGGCATGGGCCTGGCCGTGCGCCGCGGCATCGCCGATGCGATCGCCGCCGCCAATGCCGACGACGCGATCGCCGGCATCGTGATCACCGGCGGCGGCAAGGTGTTTTCCGGTGGCGCCGACATCAAGGAATTCAACACGCCGCGCGCGGAGCAGGCGCCAAACCTGCACGACGTGATCGCCGCGGTGGAAGCCAGCCCCAAGCCGGTCTGCATCGCCATCAACGGCACCGCGCTGGGCGGTGGGATGGAGTTGTCGCTGGGTGCGAACTACCGCGTCGCCCATGCGAAGGCGGAAGTTGGCCTGCCCGAAGTGAAGATCGGCATCCTGCCGGGTGCGGGTGGCACCCAGCGGCTGCCACGCGTGGTCGGGCTGGAGACCGCATTGAACATGATCGTGTCCGGTGCCTCGGTGCCGGCCGCGAATCTCGCCCGCACCGCCCTGTTCGATGCGGTGGTCGATGGCGATGTGGTGGACGCCGCGGTTGACCTGCTCAAGCAGAAGATCGCCGGCGGTGGCCCACATCCGCGCGTGCGTGATCGCAAGGTCGAGCATGACGATGCCGAGGCGTTCATCGCCTGGGCGCGCATGGGCGTGGCGGCGGCCTCGAAAGACTTCCCGGCACCGTTGCGTTGCGTGGATGCGGTAGCGGCGTCGCTGAAGCCGTTCGATGCCGGCATGGCGGTCGAGCGCGAAGGCTTCACCGTGCTGCTGAACTCGCCGGAATCGAAGGCGCTGCGACATGCGTTCTTCGGCGAACGCGCCGCCGGCAAGATCGACGACATCGGTGCGGAAATACCGCCACGCGCGATCGACAAGGTGGGCGTGATCGGCGCCGGCACCATGGGCG
>DAOOCX010000028.1:0-20923 GCA_035408605.1 Thermomonas sp.
GCCGCCATCGACGCCACCGGCACCCCGCTGCCGGCCGACACCCTGGATGCTGCACAAGCCGCGGACGCAATCCTCCTTGGCGCCGTGGGTGGTCCGAAGTGGTCGGACCCGAACGCGAAGGTGCGTCCGGAACAGGGCCTGCTGGCGATCCGCAAGGCACTCGGCCTGTTCGCCAACCTGCGCCCGGTCAAGCCGCACGTGGCCGGCCTGGGCGCCTCGCCGATCAAGCCGCACCTGCTGCAGGGCGTGGACCTGGTGGTGGTGCGGGAACTGACCGGCGGCATCTACTTCGGCCGCAAGCAGCGCAACGCGGACAGCGCCAGCGACCTGTGCGAATACAGCGTCGTCGAGATCGAGCGCGTCGTTCGCCATGCCGCGCAACTCGCGCGCAGCCGCAGCGGCCGGCTGACCTCGGTCGACAAGGCCAACGTGCTGGAAACCTCGCGGCTCTGGCGCGACGTCACCACCCGCGTGGTCCGCGACGAATTCCCCGACGTGACGCTGGAACACCAGCTTGTGGATTCGATGGCGATGCACCTGATCGCCAAGCCGCGCGCCTACGACGTGATCGTCACCGAGAACATGTTCGGCGACATCCTCACCGACGAGGCCTCGATGCTGGCCGGCTCGCTGGGCCTGCTGCCGAGCGCATCGCTGGGCGAAGGGCGCGTCGGCATCTACGAACCAATCCATGGTTCCGCACCCGACATCGCCGGGCTGGGTGTCGCGAATCCGTATGCGTGCATCCTCAGCGCGGCGATGTTGCTGCGCCACTCGCTGGGCCTGGAAGGCGAAGCGCAATGCGTCGAGCAGGCGGTGTCGCGCGCACTGGATGCCGGCCACCTCACCGCCGACCTGGCCGGTGAAGGCCAGCGCGCCATCGGCACCCGCGCCGCCACCGAAGCGGTCATCGAACAACTGGAACTGCCCTGCCAGGTGATGGAACTGCGCGACTGAGGCAGACGCGCAGAGGGAGGTGCACGTTGGCACCCGTTTGCTGTCCAATGGTGGCCCTGCCGCCTCCAGACGCTTCCATGCCTAGCTCCCCCATGCGCCTGCCTGCTGCGCATCGAGCATTTCGGCGCACGCTTGCATTCCTCCTGCTCTTGCTGGCCGCCGGCCTGGCGGTGGCCAGCGATCCCGGCGACCTGCACGTCGCCACCTACAACCTGCGGCTGGACGTGGCCAGCGACGGCGCCAATGCCTGGCCACACCGGCGCGACGCAGTGAAGGCGCTGGTGCGCCGCCACGGCTTCGACGTGTTCGGCACCCAGGAAGCGCTGCCGGGGCAGCTTGCCGACCTCGACGCGCTGACGGAGTACGCCCGCGTCGGTGTCGGCCGCGACGACGGCAAGCAGGCCGGCGAGCACTCGGCGATCTTCTACCGCCGAGACCGCTTCGAGCTGCTGGCGCATGGTGACTTCTGGTTCAGCCAGACTCCGGAGGTCCCGTCGAAAGGCTGGGACGCACGCTGCTGCAACCGACTGGCAAGCTGGGCGCGCCTGCACGACAAGGCCAGCGGCAAGGCCCTCACCGTGGTGTCGGTGCACTTCGACCACGAGGGCGAAGTGGCCCGCCGCGAATCGGCCGCACTGCTGCTGCGCTGGCTGGCCGGGCGAGACTCGGGCGATGCACTGGTCGCGCTGGGCGACTTCAACTCCGGCCCGGAGACCGAGCAGATCCGCCGCATGCAGGCGGTGATGGGCGATGCGCGCCTGCGCTCGGAAGCGCCGCCATACGGCCCCGTGGGCACCTTCAATGGGTTCGCGATGGGGCAACCTCCCGGCCCGCGCATCGATTACATCTTCGTCGGCCCGCGCATCCGCGTGCTCGACTACGCGGTGCTGACCGACGCCGACGGCCAGCGCTACCCGTCCGACCACTTCCCGGTCACGGCGCGGCTGCGCGTGGAATAGCCGCGCTCAACCGCGTGCGAACACCCACGGTTGCGCCGCGCGATGGCGCGCCTCGAAGGCGCGGATGGCATCGGCGTGCTGCAGGGTCAGGCCGATATCGTCCAGGCCATGCAGCAGGCAATGCGTGCGGAATTCGTCGACCTCGAAGGAATGCGAGACGCCATCCGGCCGGGTCACGGTCTGCGTGGCGAGGTCCACGGTCAGCGCATAGCCTTCGGTCGCCTCGCACTGCGCGAACAAGGTATCGACGTCATGCGCGGCGAGCACGATCGGCAGCAGCCCGTTCTTGAAACTGTTGTTGTAAAAAATATCGGCGAAGCTGGGCGCGATCACCGCGCGGAAACCGTATTCCTCCAGCGCCCACGGCGCATGCTCGCGCGAGGAGCCGCAGCCGAAGTTCTCGCGCGCCAGCAACACGCTGGCGCCGGCATAGCGCGGGGCATTGAGCACGAAATCGGGGTTGAGCGGACGCAGGCCATGGTCCTGCCCGGGCTCGCCGACATCCAGGTAACGCCACGTGTCGAACAGGTTCGGGCCGAAGCCGCTGCGCCTGATCGACTTCAGGAATTGCTTCGGGATGATCTGGTCGGTATCGACATTCGCGCGATCCAGCGGCGCGACCAGTCCGGTGTGGGTGGTGAAGGCTTTCATCGACGTGTCCTCAAGGCTGCATCAGTTCGCGCACATCGACGAAGTGCCCGGCCACCGCAGCTGCAGCGGCCATCGCCGGGCTGACCAGGTGGGTGCGACCACCGCTGCCCTGGCGGCCCTCGAAATTGCGGTTGGACGTGGATGCGCAGTGCTCGCCATCGCCCAGCTTGTCGGGATTCATCGCCAGGCACATCGAGCAACCCGGCTCGCGCCACTCGAAGCCGGCCTCCAGGAAAATCGTGTGCAGTCCCTCGGCTTCCGCCTGCGCCTTGACCAGGCCGGAGCCCGGCACCACCAGCGCCTGCTTCACCGATGCGGCGACCTTGCGGCCCCTTGCGACCTCGGCGGCGGCGCGAAGGTCTTCGATCCGCGAATTCGTGCAGGAGCCGATGAACACGCGGTCGAGCCTGATCGTGGTGATCGGCTGGTTGGCCTGCAGGCCCATGTACTTCAGCGCGCGAGTGATCGAGTCCTTTTTGGTCGGATCCGGTTCGCGATCGGGATCGGGCACGCGTTGGTCAACCGCCAGCACCATCTCCGGCGACGTCCCCCAGCTGACCTGCGGCTTGATGTCCTCGGCGCGCAGTTCGATGACGGTGTCGAACTGCGCATCGTCGTCGGAGACCAGGTCGGCCCACGCCGCCACCGCCGCGTCCCAGTCCGCCCCCTTCGGTGCGAACGGACGCCCGCGCACGTAGTCGATGGTCTTCTGGTCCACCGCGACCATGCCGACGCGCGCGCCGGCCTCGATCGCCATGTTGCAGATCGTCATCCGCCCTTCCATCGACAGCGCGCGGATCGCGGTGCCGGCGAATTCCAGCGCATGGCCATTGCCACCGGCAGTACCGATCTTGCCGATGATCGCCAGCACCACATCCTTGGCGGTGACGCCGAACGGCAACGCGCCCTCGACCCGCACCTGCATGTTCTGCATCTTCTTGGCGACCAGGCATTGCGTGGCCAGCACATGCTCGACCTCCGACGTTCCGATGCCGTGCGCCAGCGCGCCGAACGCGCCATGCGTGGACGTGTGCGAATCGCCGCAGACCACGGTCATGCCCGGCAGCGTGGCGCCCTGCTCCGGGCCGACCACGTGGACGATGCCCTGGCGCACGTCGTCCATCCTGAATTCGAGGATGCCGAAGTCGTCGCAGTTCTCGTCCAGCGTCTGTACCTGCAGCCGCGAGATGGGATCCGCGATCGCCTGCAGGCCACCGTCGCGCTCGATCTTCGTCGTCGGCACGTTGTGGTCGGGCGTGGCGATGTTGGCGTCGATCCGCCACGGCTTGCGGCCGGCCAGGCGCAAGCCCTCGAACGCCTGCGGCGAGGTCACCTCGTGGAGGATGTGGCGGTCGATGTAGAGCAGCGACGATCCATCATCGCGGCGCACGACTTCGTGCATCTCCCACAATTTGTCGTACAGGGTCTTGCCGGCCATGCGCTGCCTCGGTCAGGTCTGGCGGCAGGCTTGCATCCAACGTCCACCCGCCGGCTGGAGGCTCATCCTGCCGACTTGCCATCGATAACTCCAATGGCTATTTTTCATCCTTTCGATTCCCGAATGGAATCCTAATAAGGCATCGGGGGATCGCGTGGACTGGGCCAGCCTCAATGCCTTCGTCGCGGTCGCCGACCACGGCGGCTTCTCCGCCGCGGCCGCGCAACTGCACCTGACCCAGCCAGCGGTGAGCAAGCGCATCGCGCTGCTGGAGGCTTCGCTGGGCGCGCGCCTGTTCGACCGCCTCGGCCGCCAGGTGCTGCTCACCGAAGCCGGCCGCCTGCTGCTGCCACGCGCGAAACAGATGCTCGCCGAAGCCGACGCCGCTCGCCGCGCGATCGATGACCTCGACCAGGACATCGGTGGCCGCCTCAGCCTCGCCACCAGCCACCACATCGGCCTGCATCGGCTTCCGCACCTGCTGCGCCGTTTCAGCGCGTTGCACCCGCGGGTAGCGCTGGACCTGGGTTTCATGGATTCCGAACAGGCGTATGCGCGGGTCCTGCAGGGCAGCGCCGAACTCGCCCTGACCACGCTCGGCCCAACGCAGCCACCGTTGCGTTCCACGCCACTCTGGGACGACCCGCTGCATGTGGTGGTCGCGCCCGATCATCCACTGGCGATGCGCACGAAAGTGAGCCTTGCCGATCTCGCCGCGCATCCCGCGGTGTTGCCGGATGCGGTGACGTTCACCCACCGCATCGTCGCCGAGGCCTTTGCCCGGCGCGGCCTCGCCTTGCAGCTGCGGATGACCACCAACTACCTGGAGACCATCAAGATGCTGGCGGCCGTCGGCCTCGCCTGGACCGTGCTGCCGCAGACCATGCTCGATGCGCAGGTGCGCGTGCTGCCCGTGACCGGCGTGAAGCTCACACGCCAACTCGGCTACACGATCCATGGCGGGCGCACCCTGTCGCGCGCGGCGCAGGCGTTCATCGACTTGCTGAAGGCGGATGCCTCTCCCGGATAAACGATCAATCCGAAGCGCGTCGGTGCGGTGGGTATCGGCGCGCAATCAAGGAGGAGGCGTCGGCCCAATCAACTTCCAAACGACTTGACGCTTCAAGCCGACGCCGGGGGACATGCGCGCCGATACCCACCGCACCGGCGCGCACGCGCAGAGCTCCCCTCTTCCGGCGCCACGCGCCACCCTCTCCCACGAGGAGAGAGGGTTACCTCACCGGCAACCCTTGCGCCGGCGCAACTCAGGCAGGGGTCAAGCCGCTTGCGGCGGCTTCACCCGGAACCATGCCGCGTACAACGCCGGCAGGAACAGCAGCGTCAGCGCAGTCGCCACGATCAGGCCACCCATGATCGCCACCGCCATCGGCCCGAAGAACACCGAGCGCGACAGCGGGATCATCGCCAGCACTGCGGCCAGCGCGGTCAGCACGATCGGCCGGAAGCGGCGCACGGTGGCGTCGCTGATTGCATCCCAAGGCGCACTGCCATGGGCGATGTCCTGCTCGATCTGATCCACCAGGATCACCGAGTTGCGCATGATCATGCCGAACAGCGCGATGGTGCCGAGCATCGCCACGAAACCGAACGGCACCCGCAGCACCAGCAGGAACAGGCTCACGCCGATCAGTCCAAGCGGCGCGGTCAGCCACACCAGCAGCACGCGCGAGAAGCTGCGCAGCTGGAGCATCAGCAGGGTGGTCACCACCAGCACGAACAGCGGCATGCCCGCGTTCACCGAGTTCTGGCCGCGAGCGGAATCCTCCACCGTGCCGCCGAGCTGCAGCAGGTACCCGGACGGCAATGCCTCGCGGATCGGATCCAGCGTGGGCCCGATCTGCGCCATCACGCTGGCCGGCAACTCCTTGCCATAGATGTCCGCGCGCACGGTGACGGTCGGCAGGCGGTTGCGATGCCAGACGATGCCGTCCTCGAAGCCGTCTTCCAGGGTCGCGATCTGGCTGAGCGGCACCGCCTTGCCGCTCGCCGTCGGCACCGCCAGCGAGGCCAGCATGCCGAGGCGTTCGCGTTCCTCGCCCGGGCCGCGCAGCAGGATCTCGATCGCCTCGTTGCCTTCGCGATAGGTGCTGACCGAGGTGCCGGACAGTGAGCCCGACAGGAACTTCGCCACCGCCGCCGAGCTGACGCCCAGCGCGCGCGCGCGCTCCTGGTCGATCCGCAGGCGCACGACCTTGCTCGGTTCGTTCCAGTCCAGGTTGACGTTGGTCACGTGCGGATTGGCGCGCACCTTGTCGGCCACCTGGCGGGCGATCGCCTGCACGCGGTCGATGTGCTCGCCGGAGACGCGGAATTGCACCGGATAGCCGACCGGCGGGCCGTTCTCCAGGCGGGTGACGCGCACCTGCAATTCCGGGAACGCCGGCGCGGCGGTATCGATCAGCCACTGGCGTACCGCTTCGCGCGATTCGATGTCGTGGGTGAGCAGGACGAACTGGGCGAAGTTCGCCGCCGGCAGTTGCTGGTCCAGCGGCAGGTAGAACCGCGGCGAACCGGTGCCCACGTAGGCGACGTAGCTTTCCACGCCCTGCTGCTTCCGCAGCATCGCTTCCAGCTTCTTCGCCTGCGCCGCGGTGGCCTTGAGCGACGCGCCTTCGGCCAGTTCCATGTCGACCATGAGTTCCAGCCGCGTGGACGACGGGAAGAACTGCTGCGGCACGAAGCGGAACAACGCCAGCGAGGCGATGAACACCACCACCGTCACCGCGATCACGGTCTTGCGGTACTTCACGCACCACGCGACCAGCCGGCGAAAGCGCTGGTAGAACGGCGTCCTGTACGGATCGTGCGCGGCTTCGTGGTGGTGCTTGGCGGTGATGTGGTCGGACAGCGCCTCGCCCACGCGCGGGATGCGTCGCGCACCGGCAGCGAACGCATCGCGCAGGCGACGGAATCCACGGCCAATGCGTCCCTTCGGCGCGGCTTCGGCCCCCTGTTCTTCCAGCAGCTGGTAACCCAGGTAGGGAATGAACACCACCGCCGCGACCCACGAGATCAGCAGGGCGATGGTCACCACCTGGAAGATGGAGCGCGTGTATTCGCCGGTGCTCGACGCCGCGGTGGCGATCGGCAGGAAGCCTGCCGCGGTCACCAGGGTGCCGGTGAGCATCGGGAACGCAGTGCTTTCCCACGCAAACGCAGCGGCCTTGATGCGGTCGTAGCCCTGCTCGATCTTCACCACCATCATCTCGACCGCGATGATCGCGTCGTCCACCAGCAGGCCCAGCGCCAGCACCAGCGCGCCGAGCGAGATCTTGTGCAGGCCGATGCCGAAGTAATGCATCGCGGCGAAGGTCATCGCCAGCACCAGCGGGATCGACAGCGCGACCACCGTGCCGGTGCGCAGGCCCAGCGACAGGAAGCTGACCAGCAGCACGATCGCCACGGCTTCTGTCAGCACCTTGATGAATTCGTCGACCGAGCGCGTCACCGCCAACGGCTGGTCGGAAACCTTGCGCAGCTCCATGCCGGTCGGCAGGGTTTTCTGCAGGCGCGCGAAGGTGGTTTCAAGCGACTTGCCGAGTTTCAGGATGTCGCCGCCGTCGCGCATCGAAACGGCCAGGCCGATCGCGTCCTCGCCCATGAAGCGCATGCGCGGCGCGGGCGGGTCGGAGAAGCCGCGGGTGACCGTGGCGATCTCGCCCAGGCGGAAGGTGCGGTCGCCGCTGCGGATCGGGAATTCGCGGATCGACTGCACCGAATCGAAGCGTCCGCTGACGCGCAGTTGCACGCGCTCGCCGGCGGTCTCGAAATAACTCGCCGGCACCACCGCGTTCTGCTGGTCCAGCGCCTCCTGCACGTCGGTCAGCGGGATACCGAGCGACGCGAGCTTGGTGTTCGACAACTCGATGAAGATCTTCTCGTCCTGCAGGCCGAGCAGGTCGACCTTGCCGACATCGGGCACCCGTTGCAGTTCCAGTTCCAGCCGTTCGGCGTAATCCTTCAGCACCGCGTAGTCGAAGCCATCGCCGGTCAACGCATAGATGTTTCCGAAGGTGTCGCCGAATTCGTCGTTGAAGAACGGGCCGACCGCATCGCGCGGCAGGGTCGCCTTGATGTCGCCGACCTTCTTGCGCACCTGGTACCAGAGCGGCGGGATGTCCTTGCTGCCCAGCGAATCCTTGGCGATGAAGATGATCTGCGACTCGCCCGGCCGCGAGTACGCGCGGATGAACTCGTACTGGCCGGTCTCCATCAGTTTCTTTTCGATGCGGTCGGTGATCTGCCGCGAGACTTCCTCGGCGGTCGCGCCCGGCCAGATCGTGCGCACCACCATCGCCTTGAAGGTGAACGGCGGATCCTCGGACTGGCCCAGGTGCTTGTATGACCACGCGCCGAGCAGGCCCAGCATCAGGATCGCGAAGAGCACGATGGGGCGGTTGCGCAGCGCCCATTCGGAGAGGTTGAAGCGCATGGCGGCTTATTTCCCGGCAGTCGCGTTGCGGGAGGGTGCAAGCACCGGGCGGTTGTCGCGATCCACCGGCGCCACCAGTTGCCCGTCGCGCAGCAGATGGCCGCCTGCGGCCACGATCCACGCATTCGCATCCACGCCGCCCAGCAACGGCACCGTGCCTTCGGCATAGGCACCGAGCCGGACCGGGGCGAGGCGCACGCGTCGCGAGGCCGGGTCGACCACCCACAGCGATGCCGGCTTGCCCTCCGCGTCGCGTTGCACCGCCGACAGCGGCACCCGCAGCGCGGCGCGCTCGCCGGACTGCTGCATGTAAACGCGGGCGCTCTGGCCCAACTCGACCGCATTCGCGGCTTCACCTTCCAACGCCACCCGCGCAGCGTAGGTGCGGGCCTGCGGATCGGCAGCCGGCGAGATCTCGCGCACGCGGCCTTGCAACAGCTGGCCGGGGGCGCTCCACAACTCCACCATCACCTGCTGGCCCACGCTGACGTCGCGGATGCGCGATTCCGGCAGCGCGATCGCGACCTCACGCCCGTTGTCGCCTGCCAGCGTGTAGATCGCCTGCCCCGCGGCGACGGTCTGCCCGGCTTCGGCAGAGCGCGTGGCGATCACGCCATCGCGCGGTGCATGCAGGCGCGTGTAGGCCGACTGGTTGCGGGTCAGTTCGTACTGCGCGCGCGCGGCGCGATACGCGGCCTGTTGGGCATCGAAGGTCGACTGGCTGACCAGTTTCTGCGCCACCAGCTTGCGGTAGCGCTCCAGGTCGCCGCCGATGCGGATCATTTCCGCCTGCGCGGCGCTGGCCTGCAGGGCGGCGTCGCCCGGATCGAGCTCGGCCAGCAACTGCCCCTGGCGGACGCGGTCGCCGACCTCGGCGAGGCGTCTCACCAGGTTGCCACCGACCCGGAACGAGAGCGGGCTTTCATTGCGTGCGCGGATGTCGCCGGCATACGCCGCCGGCGCGGTGTCGGCACCCGCGGCGGGATGCACCACCAGCACCGGGCGCGGCGTTTCCGCCACGGGCGCTTGCCCGCCGCAGGCGGCGAGCGCCGCCAGCAATGCCATTCCCAGCACCGCACGCATGTTGCCTGCGCCCTTCCCCATGACCCACTCCGCGGCTCGTGCCTTTATTGGACTGGTCGGTAGAGTATAAATATCGAACCGAATAGTCTAGTATTCCAAGCATGTCATCACGTACCGCGAAAACCGCCGCAGACGCCACCCCCAAGCCCGCCGGTCCCGGCCGGCCGAAAGACCCCGGCAAGCGTGCCGCCATCCTCGATGCCGCCAAGCGCATGTTCGTCGCGCATGGCTTCGATGGCGTCAGCATGGACCAGATCGCCAGCGAGGCCGGCGTCTCCAAACTCACCGTCTACAGCCACTTCGGCGACAAGGAGAGCCTGTTCGCGGAGGCCGTGCGCGCGCACTGCGAGGCCGGCATGCCCACCAGCCTGTTCGAGGCCGATCCCGCGATGCCGCTGCGCGAACGCCTGACCTCGATCGGCAATGCCTTCTTCGCGATGATCATGACCCCCGAGGCGATCGCCGGGCACCGCATCCTTTGCTCCCCGCAGGTCGCCACAAGCGCCATGCCGGCAGCGTTCTGGGAAGCCGGCCCGCAGCGCGTGCAGCAGGCCTTCACCGAATTGCTGGAGCGGCGCATCGCCGCTGGCGACCTGGAGATCGACGACACCGAGCGCGCCGCAGCGCAGTTCTTCACCCTGCTCAAGGGCGAGGCGCATGCGAAGGCGGTGTTCGGCTATTGCTGCGGCCGCCGCCAGGAGACGCCGGAGGAGCACGTCGCCGCGGTGGTGGAGCTGTTCCTGCGCGCGTATGCCCGTCGTTGAACCGACAGCGGCTGCGCCGTTGGTGCCGGTGACTTCCGGCACTGCGTGCCGGTGTCCTAGCACAGCCACACTGCCAACCATGAAATGCGCCGCCGTTACAATGGCCGGCTCGACGCCACGGACTTTCCCCGCATGAACATCGACTTCGCCCGCGCCCGCGAAACCATGGTGGAACAACAGGTTCGCCCGTGGGACGTGCTGGACGCCCGGGTCCTCGACACCATCGCCACGCTGCCGCGCGAGGCCTTCGTGCCGCAGGCCGTGCGCAGCCTGGCCTATGCCGACACCGCGCTGCCACTGGCGCACGGCGAGACCATGATGAAGCCGGTGCTGGAAGGCCGCACCCTGCAATCGTTGCTGCCGCAATCGCAGGAGTCGGTCCTCGAGATCGGCACTGGCAGCGGTTACCTCACTGCCTGCCTGGCGCATCTCTCCCGCGAAGTCGTCAGCCTGGAACGGCACCCCGACCTGGCCGACGCCGCCCGCGCGCGCTTGTCCGCGCAGGGCATCGCCAATGCCGAGGTGATCACCGCCGACGCCTTGGCCTGGACCACCGACCGCAGTTTCGATGCGATCTGCGTCACCGGGGCGGTGGACCGCATCCCGGCACGCTTCACCGACTGGCTGAAGCCGGGCGGACGGCTGTTCGTGGTGCGCGGTCGCTCGCCGGCGATGGAAGCGGTGCTGGTGCATCGCGACGTCAACGGACTGCGCACCGAGTCGTTGTTCGAGACCGACCTGCCGTACTTGGCCGGTGCCGCACCGGCACCCGCCTTCGCACTCTGAAGCCCCTCTCCCAGGACATCCCGCAAGGATCTGCCCCTATGTCGCGTCGCCCGCTTGCCCTCGCCCTTGTCCTTGCCCTGCTGCCCGTCGCGGCGCAGGCGGACGACCTGCTGCAGAGCTACACCAATGCACGCAACAGCGACCCGCAATACGCGGCCGCCGAATCCAACCGCGCCATCGCCGCCGAGCGGCCGGTGCAGGCGCGGGCGGTGCTGCTGCCGCAGGTGAACGGCTCGGTCGGCTACGACCTGGCCAATCGCGGCGACACCGATGGCGACGGCCAGAGCGATGGCACCTCGCGCAGCGCATCGTGGGGCCTGAACGCGCAGCAATCGATCTTCGATTACGGCAACTACACCGCGCTGCGCGCCGCGAAGGCACTGGATCGTGCCGGCGGCTTCGACCTGGATGCCGCGGGCCACAGCCTGATCACCCGCACGTCCGCCGCCTATTTCAACGTGCTCGTGCAACTGGAAACGCTGTCGGCCGCCGAGGCCGCCGAATCCGCGCTGAAGAAGCAGTTCGACTTCGCCAGCAAGCGGCTGGAAGTGGGCCTGGCGCCGATCACCGACGTGCACGAAGCGCGCGCGCAGTACGACGGCGCCCGCGCCAACACCATCCTGGCCCGCAATGCGGTGCAGGACGCCTACCAGGCGCTGGTCGAGATCACCGGCACGCCGGTGGCCAACCTCAAGGGACTGCCGAACGACTTCAAGCCCGCGCTGCCGGAAGCACGTGATGTCGATGGCTGGGTCGCCACCGCCCTGTCCGAGAATCCTTCGCTGAAGGCGCAGGCCGCCGATTTGGAAGCCGCGGAACACAACGTCGCCACCGCGCGTTCGGGCCACTATCCGACGCTTGGCCTGCGTGCCTCGTACGGCAAGGCGATCCCCGGCCTGTACGACAACCCGAGCTTCTTCGGCAACAACGACGCCAACACCAGTGTCGGCCTGACCCTGAGCATCCCGATCTTCTCGGGCTTCGCCACCCAGTCCAACGTGCGCAGCTCGCTGGCCCAGCGCGACATCGCCCGCGACCAGCTGGAGCAGCAGAAGCGTGCGCTCGAGCGCAACACCCGCAACGCCTACCAGGCGCTCGTCGCCGGCATCAGCGAAGTGGAAGCGCGCCGCCTGGCGCTGGTCTCCGCGCAGAGCGCGTACGACGCCTCGCAGGTCGGCCTGGAAGTCGGTACCCGCACCGTGCTCGACGTGCTGAACAACCAGCGCACCCTGTTCTCGGCGCAGCAGGCCTATGCCCAGTCCAAGTACAACTTCCTGCAGAGCCGCCTGCTGCTGGAACAGGCGGCCGGCACCCTGGAAATCTCCGACGTGGAAGACGTCAACCGCCTGCTGACCACCGACGAGTCGATCACGCGCGGCCTCGGCAACCCGTGAGCTGATCGCGTCAACCCGAACCGGCCGCGCCCAGCGCCGGTTCGATCAGGGTGACGGTACGCGCAAGCGCACCGCGCCCGTCTTCCAGCAATCGCGATGCGTTGGCCGCCAGCCGCAACCGTGCCGGCTCGTCCGCGAACAGTGCCTGCAACGCGTGGGCCAGTGCGCCCGCATCATCCACCACCCGCATCGCCTCGGCCTCGCGCAGGCGACGGGCGATGTCGGCGAAGTTGTGCAGGTGCGGCCCGCTGAGGATCGCCGTGCCGGTCGCCGCCGGCTCCAGCAGGTTGTGCCCGCCAACCGGTTGCAGGCTGCCGCCGACGAAGGCGACGGCGGCGCAGGCATAGAAGCGCACCAGCTCACCCAGCGTGTCGACCACGAAGACCTCGGCGTCCGGACCGGGCCATGTGTCGGTGCTGCGCGTGCCGACCCCGAAGCCCGCGGCCTGCGCACGCTCTGCGACCGCGCGGAAGCGCTCGGGATGCCGCGGCGCCCACAACAGCAATGCATCCGGTTGCGAGCGGCGCAGCAGGCGATGCGCGTCCAGTACCGCAGCTTCCTCATCCTCATGGGTACTGGCCGCGATCCATACCGGGCCCGCGGTGCCGCGATGCGTGGCGAAGTCGGCGGCGAAGGCCGCGGCATCGACCGGGGCCATGTCGAACTTGAGGTTGCCGCTGACCTGCACCCGTTCCGGCTGCGCGCCAAGCATCAGGAAACGGCGGGCATCGTCGCGCGATTGCGCCGCCACCAGGCGCACGGTGCGCAGCGCACGGCGGATCAAGGGCGCGAGCACGCGATAGCCACGCAGGGAACGCGCCGACAGCCGGGCGTTGAGGATGTGGGTGGGAATGCCGCGGTCGCGGCAACCGAACAGCAGGTTCGGCCACAGCTCGGTTTCCACGATCAGCGCCAGCGCTGGGCGGAAATGGTCGAGGAAGCGGCCGACCGCACCCGGCAGGTCGTACGGCAGATAGACGTGGGTCACGGCATCGCCCCACAACGCGCGCACGCGTTCCGAGCCGGTCGGCGTGATCGTGGTGATCACCAGCCGCAGGTCGGGCCGCAACTGGCGCAAGCGGTCCACCAGCGGCGCCGCGGCATTGACCTCGCCCACCGATACCGCGTGCAGCCACAACGGTGCGGACGGACCGCGCTCCGGATAATTGGCGTAGCGCTCGCTCCAGCGATGGAAGTACGCGCGCTGGCGGAACCCGCGCCAGATCAGGTGGTAGAGGGTGATCGGGACGAGCACGTACAGCGCGGCCGAATAGAGGCCGCGCAAGACGCGTTCGGTGAAGTCGGCCCGCATCGCGACAGGATAGCGAAGCCACGAGCGCCAGTAGAATCCCCCGGATGAACGACGCCGTCCGCATGCCGCCGCCACTCGGCCCACGCCACTGGCCGGCGTGGCTCGGCATCGGCATCGCCGCCTTGCTGGCGCGCGTGCCGTGGTCGTTGCAACGCGTGCTGGGCCGCGGCTTCGGCCGCCTGCTGATGCGCGTGTTCGGCAGTCGCCGGCGGGTGGCCGCGCGCAACCTCGCGCTGTGTTTCCCGGAACTGGATGCCGATGCGCAGGCGGCGTTGCTGCGCCGGAGTTTCGAGGAACTCGGCATCGGCCTGTTCGAGTTCGCGCGGGCCTGGTGGGGCTCGGTCGAGCCGATGCGCGGCAAGGTGGCCGTCGAGGGCCTGGAGCATCTCGAAGCCGCGCGCGCCGGCGGTCGCGGGGTGATCATCATCTCCGGCCACTTCGTGACCCTGGAACTGGCGGCGCGCCTGATGTGCGACCACGCGCCGCTGGCCGGCATGTACCGGCCGCACGACGGCGCGGCGATGGAATGGGCGGTCCTGCGCGGGCGCCTGCGCTACGCCACCGCGATGTTCACCCGCGAGGAATTGCGCCCGGCGCTGCGCCACCTCAAGCAGGGCGGCCTGTTGTGGTTCGCGCCCGACCAGGACACCCGCCGCGGCGACAGTGTGTTCGTGCCGTTCTTCGGCCGTCCCGCGTACAGCCTGACCTCGACCCACCAGCTTGCGCGCCTGTCCGGCGCGGCCGTGCTCGGCTTCGCGCACGTGCGCCACGACGATGGCGGTTACACGCTGCGATTGACGCCCGCGTTCGAGGATTTCCCGTCGTCCGATGCGACCGCCGACACCGCGCGGGTGATGGCCGCGATCGAGACGATGATCCGCGCCGCGCCGGCGCAATACCTGTGGATCCACCGCCGTTTCAAGCGCCAGCCCGACCAGCCCGACAACGCGCTCTATCGATAGACCGGCGGCTCGCCCGGCGGCCGCGTCTTGAACCGCCGATGCACCCACAGGTACTGCTCGGGTGCCGCCTGCAGGCGCTCGCCGATCCACGCCATGTAGCGCGCCGCGGTATCGGCGTCGTCCACCGCGGGCCAACCCTCCCACGCGGGCTGGAGGTCGATGTGCTGGCGGCCGTCGGCATCGCGCCGCGCCCACATCAGCAGCACGCGCCCGCCAGCGCGCCGCAGCACGCCGCCGATCGCGCCCAGCGTGGCCGCCTGCACGCCGAGGAAGGGCACGAACACGGTGCGCCGTGCCGCGTTCTGGTCGGGCACGTAGAACACGCCCTGCCCCGCGCGCACGGCAGCGGCGAAGCCGGCGATGTCCTTCTTGTCGTAGGTCGCGCCGGCATAGGAACAACGGGCTTCCGCGATGGCGGCCTCGATGCAGGGATCGTTGTTGCGGCGGACCAGGATCGGCATCGGCTGGCCGCTCGCATCGGCGACATGGCGCATCGCCAGTTCGATGCCGTCGTAGTGCGCGCCGACCACCACCACGCCGCGTCCCTCGGCCAGCGCCGCATGCAGGTGTTCGATGCCGACGATCTGCGCCTGCCCCGCCAGTTGCGCGGGCGTGGCGAACCAGCCACGCAGGGTTTCCAGCACGCCGGTGGTATTCGAGACCAGCGTATCCGCCAGCAATGCCTCTCTCGCGGCATCGTCCAGGTGGGGGAAGCAGAGGGCGATGTTGGTCGCGGCGATGCGCCGGCGCTTCGCATTGATCCATGGCAGTCGCACCAGCCGGCGCGCCAACGCCTGCGCCCGTGCGGGCGATCGCCCGGCGACCCAGCGACCCAGCGCCGCGAATGCGCGGCCATGCCAGCAGCGCCTCATGCGCGCGGGCCAGGGCCGGGACTGCGCGTCGCTTCGAGGAGCTTCGCGTACTTGAGGAAGGCGTAGAACGCCTGCGTGCGCGCGGCGAAATACCCGGCCCAGCCATTGAGGACGTAGCGCTTGCCCAGGTACAGCTTGAGGAACACCAGTGGCGGATACACCAGCAGGCGCAGGCCGATGAAACGCACGCGCCGTTCGCGTTTGTGTTCGACCAGGCCGCTCGAATAACGATTGACCTTCTCCACGCGATCGGCGAGTCGCGGCTCACCGTAGTGGCGGAAGGGTGCGTCCAGGTCGATGACGCGGCCCTCCACCACCGGGGCCGCATGCACGGGTACCGCGTTCATCCGCCCGCGTGCCTTGCGGAACAGCCGCAACTGCCAGTTGGGTCGCGTCGCCGGATGCGGCCATCGCCAGAACAGCCATTCGCGGCGCGGCAGGCGGTAGCCGTCCGCGCGCGGTGCGTCGAGCTCGCGCAGGAGCGTCGCGCGGCCGTCATCGGTCAGCGATTCGTCGGCATCCAGCAGCAGGATCCACTCGCCTTCGGCCAGGTCGATCGCCGCCTGTTTCTGCGGGCCATAGCCGGCGAACGGTTGCGATGCGATGCGCGCACCATGCCTGCGCGCGATGTCGAGCGTGGCATCGGTCGAACCCGAATCCAGCAACACGAGTTCGTCGCAGAAACGCAGGCTGGCCAGGCACGCCTCCAGCGTGGCTGCATTGTCCAGCGTGGTCACCACTGCGGACAGGCGAACGCCCATCTCAATCCTGCTCGCGGCCCAGCAGGCTGCCTGCGTACAGCGCGGACAGCATCAGCAGCACGCCGCCCCAGAAGGTCGAGTACGAGGCCAGGTGCGTGTTGAGCGGGAACACCGTGACCGCCAGCGCCAGCATCGCCGGACGCGCACGGTCGCGGGCCACGGGATCGGCGTAGCGCCACGCGCGCCACGCGAGCGCCGCGCCCGCCAGCCACAACAACAGGCCGATGCCGCCGGTTTCGCTGAGGATTTCCAGGACCAATTGGTGCGCATGCAGGGCGGCACCTTCGCCCCATGCCGCGATCACCCCCGGTTGCGGATCGCAGGCCGCGAACGCCTGGCGGAAACCGCGGGCGCCGACGCCGTTGACCGGATGCTCCCGCGCCATGCACACCGCCGCCGACCAGATCCGCGAGCGCCCGGACAACGCGGTGTCCACGCCCTTGGAATCGGCGGTGAGCACATGGGTGGTGCGCTCGATGCGCTCGCGCACCTGCGGCACCACCAGCGTGGCCGCGACCAGCGCCAGTGCGCCCAGCGCAAAGACCATCAACAGCTTCCTGCGGCCCAGCGTGCGCCAGCCGGTCCACAGCAGCACCAGGCCATAGGTCAGCCACGATGCCCGCGAGCCCGCCAGCAATACCACGATGCCGATGCCCACGGCTGCCACCAGCCAGCCGATCCTGCCGAAGCGCCGGCGCATCGCGTCCAGCGCGAACGGCGACAGGCTGGCCAGGACGATGCCGAGCTTGAGATTGCAGGGTCCCAGGACGCCCGCCAGGCGATCCGCCGCCGCAACCTGCTCGGCGGTGCACATGCCGTGCCCGCTGATCGCGTGCTTGACCATGTCGATGCCGCTGAACAACGGGCTGGCGCCAGTCGCGGCCTCGATGAGCGCATCCAGCGTCCACGCGCCGACGATGATCGCCAGCCCGCCGAAGGTGCGCCGGCGGCCGGCATCGTCCGCCACCGCGGCGGCCACGATCCACAGGAACGGCAGGTAGCGCAGGTCGACCAGCGCCTCGCGCAATGCGCGTCCGCGATCCATCGCGTCGATGGCGGAGACCGCTTCCGGTAACCAATAGGCGAAGAACAGCACGCTGGTCAGCGCCCAGGCCGGCCCGCTGAGCAGCGCATTGCCGCCACGGAATCGGCTCGCGACCAGCCTGAGCAATCCGGCCAACGCGCCCAGCGCGAGCACGCCTTCCGCGTACCCGGGCGCCGGCCACAAGGCAACGAAGGCCAGCACCCACGCCGGCGCCCAGCGCCAGCCGTGCACCGCCTGGGTTGCGTCGTTCATGCCTGCACCAGTGCGTGGTACTGCGCCAAGGTCGCCTCCTGCATCGCCCGCAACGTGTACGGCATCGTAGCCGGTGGCACCGGCGGATTCGCGAGCAGGGCCTGCGCGCACTCCCGCAACGCCGTGGCATCGAACGGCAGCACCGCACCCTCCGGTTGCAGCTCGCGCAGCAGCTCGCCGACACCCCCGTGATCCCAGCCCAGCACCGGCCGGCCGATGGACAGCGCTTCGATCACGGTGCGGCCGAAGGCCTCCGGCTTGCGCGAGAGTTGCAGGACCAGGTCGCTCGCCGCGTAGGCCGTGGGCATGTCCGCTGTCGGCTCGGTCATCGCCACGGCATCCTCGATGCTGGCTCTGCGGGTCATTTCCACGAGCTCGCGGACGTACGCCTCCCGTCCCGCCTGCACCATGCCAGGCATCCACAGCCGCGCGTCCGTGCCCGCCCCGCGCAGCGCAGCGAGCAACGCGATCGCGTCTGTATGGCCCTTCAGGCGGGTGCCGCGACCGGGCAGCAAGAGCAGCGGACCCTCGCCCTCGAGTTGCGGATGCCTGCCTGCGATGCGCGCGCGCGCCGCGCGGTCCGGATGCGGCATGCGGGGGAAGGCAGCGGGGTCGATTCCGCGCGGAATCACCACCAGGCGGGACGGATCGGTGGCCGGATAGTGCGCCAGCAGATGATCGCGCACCGTCCGCGAGACGCAGACCACGCGCTCGCCGCGGGCCATGATCGCGCTGTAGCGCGAGGGAGAATTCAAGCCATGCGCGGTGGTGATGAAACGTGGACGCTTGCCGTGCGTACCGCGCAGCGCCCACCAACCCAACCACGCCGGCAACCGCGACCGCGCATGCACGATGTCGGCGCCGGCCTCGCGCAAGAGCGCGCGCAACGCGCGTACGTGGCGCAGCACCAGCGGCGACTTGCGGCCGATGTCGAGGGTGAGGTGCTCGGCGCCGATCGCCT
Organism: Thermomonas sp.; assembly: GCA_035408605.1. GTDB lineage: Bacteria > Pseudomonadota > Gammaproteobacteria > Xanthomonadales > Xanthomonadaceae > Thermomonas. Next base: position 18,651 of record DAOOCX010000028.1, read on the forward strand.
GCAACTGCGCCAGCAGGCGCCCGCCGGCGGACACGACGATGGCGCGATGACCGGCATCGACAAGCGCTTCGGCGATCTCGAGGGTGGAACGTTCGACGCCGCCAGCGTCAAGCGCCGGCAGCAATTGCACCACGGTCAGGCGGCGCATCGCGTCGCGGCTGCGTCAGTCCACCAGCACGTAGGTCGCGCCGCAGTACGGGCACTGGCTGTTGCCGCCTTCTTCCTCGATCGGCAGGTACACGCGCGGATGCGAGTTCCACAGCGCCATGGACGGCTGCGGGCAGCTCAGCGGCAAGTCGGCGCGGCGCACCTCGTAGCGTTGCTGGGCATTGGCGGGCGACGAGGCGGGAGTGGTCATGGCGATGTGGCGCATTGGCGGGAACCGCGCCAGTTTACTGCAGGACTTCCTTTCGCCGTCATCCGCTGCTTGCCGTCATCCGGCGTTCGCCGCGATGACGACCCTGATCGCTCAGGCCGGCAGGTCGAACAGCAGGACGTCGCTGGCGGCTGCAATGCCGCGAATGACCAGCGCATCGGCTTCCTGCACGAAGCCGAGTGCGTCGCCAGCCTTCAACACGCGCTCGCCAACCGCGACTTCACCGGTCGCCACGTGCAGCCAGTACAAGCGCGTGGGATCGCGCGATGCAGACACCTCATCGCCCGGCTGCAGGCCGGCGGCGCGCAGCGTGGCCTGCTGGCGGATCGCGATCGAACCGTCCACGCCGTCCGGAGACGCCAGCGTCGCCCAGCGCCCGCGACGGTCCGCGGGCTCGAAGCGCTGCTGTGCGTAGGCGGGTTGCGCGTTGAGGCGATCCGGCTGGATCCAGATCTGCAGGAAATGCACCGGCGCGGCACCGGAACCGGAACCGTTGTATTCGCTGTGTTCGATGCCGTGCCCGGCGCTCATCCACTGCACGTCGCCGGCTTCGATCATGCCCACCGTGCCGGTGCTGTCGCGGTGCGCCAACGCACCCTGCAGCACTACGCTGATGATCTCCATGTTGGCGTGCCGGTGCGGCGAGAAACCGCCACCCGGGGCGACCGTGTCGTCGTTGATCACGCGCAACGGACCGAAGCCCATCCAGGCCGGGTCGTGGTAATGACCGAAGGAGAACGTGTGCCGGCTCCGCAGCCAGCCCAGGTCGACCTCGCCGCGCGCGCTGGAGGGGCGTTCGATGATCATCGCGGCATCACTTGGCGGCGTCGGCCTTCGGCGCAGTGGCTTCGGTGGTGATGCGCAGGGTCACCTCGTCGCCCACCATCGGCGCGAACAGGCCCACGCCGAAGTCGCTGCGCTTGATCGTGGCGGTGGCGTCGAAGCCGATCGCCGGGACCTTCTTCATCGGATGCTCGGACGCCTTGTTGAGGGTCGCGTCGAGGACCACCGACTTGGTGATGCCCTTGATGGTGAGGTCGCCGGTGATCTTCAGCTTGCCGTTGCCGGCGGACTCGACCTTGGTGCTCTTGAAGGTCGCGGTCGGGAACGTGGCGATGTCGAAGATGTCCGCGCTGCGCAGGTGCGCGTTGAACTTGTCGCTGAAGCCGTTCAGGCCGGACAGCGGCAGGGTCACTTGCACGCTGGACTTGCTCACGTCGGCGGCGTCGTACACCAGGGTGCCTTCGACGTCGCCGAAGTTCGCGTACGGGTTGGAATAGCCGAAGTGGTTCCAGCTGGCCAGCACGTTGGTATGGGTGGGATCGAGCTTGTAGGTCACGCCTGCAGCGAAGGCATTGGCGCTGGCGGCGACGAGGGCAGCGGTGAGCAGCAGTTTCTTGAACATGGGAGTCTCCGGAAAGGTTCGGTGCGAATCAGAGGATCTGGCAGGCTTCGTCGAAGCCGAGGCGCGGCGAACGCGGGAAGATGCTGGCGGGATCGCCATGACCCAGGTTGACCAGGATGCTGGTGCGGATCGACGTACCGGCGAAGAATGCCTCGTCGACCTTGGCGTTGTCGAAGCCGGTCATCGGCCCGCAGTCGAGACCCAGCGCGCGCGCGGCGAGGATCAGGTAGGCGGTCTGCAGGCTGCTGTTGCGGTTTGCGACCCACGCCAGGTTGGCCTCGTCGCGATGCTCGAACCACGGCTTCGCATCGACATGCGGGAACAGCACCGGCAGCTTGTCGAAGAAGCGCATGTCGTAACCGACGATGGCCACGCACGGCGCCGCCATCGTCTTCTTGAAGTTGCCCTCGCTCAGCGCCGGACCCAGCTTGGCCTTGGCCTCGTCCGACTTCACGAACACGATCCGCGCCGGGGTGGTATTGGCCTCGGTCG
>DAOOCX010000028.1:21023-24159 GCA_035408605.1 Thermomonas sp.
GCCTCGTCCGACTTCACGAACACGATCCGCGCCGGGGTGGTATTGGCCTCGGTCGGGCCGAACTTCAGCAGCCCGTAGAGCTGCTGCAGGGTGTCGTCGGACACCTCGCCGGTGAACGCGTTGTAGGTGCGCGCGGTGCGGAACAACTGGTCGAGCGCGGCATCGGGCAAGGGCTGGGTCATGCGATCCTCGTGGCGGGGTGCGAAGGCGCACAGTGTAGAGTTCCATGGGTGAAGCGAATGCACCGAGATCGCAACGGATCGATTCCACCAGCGCAACGATCCCGGTCGCGCCCATGACGTCGACGGTCGCGCTTCACGATGACCGCGCTGGCAACACCCGCCAGGCTATGGCGCTGGCACGCGCGCTGGACGCCGATGCCGGCGAATGCCTCCTGCAGCCACGCGCACCTTGGCGCTGGCTGGCACCACGCGTCCTGCCTGGCGCCACGCATGGCTTCGGCGGCGAGTTCGCCGCGCTCATCGCGCGGCCACCCGCGATCGCCGTTGGTTGCGGCCGGCAGGCCGCACTGGCGACGCGGCTGTTGCGCGCGCGCGGCAGCCGCGCCGTGCAGATCCTCGATCCCCGCATCGACGCACGACACTGGGATCTCGTGGTCGCACCGGAACACGACGGCCTGCGCGCGGACAACGTCATCCAGATGCTGGGCAGCCTGCACCCGGTCGACGACTTGTGGCTGGCGCAGGCGCGACGTGATGCAGCGCACCTCGCCGCATTGCCCTCGCCGCAGACCGTGTTGCTGGTCGGTGGCCCAACCCGCCACGCGGCGCTGGACGATGCCGGCTTCGCTGCACTGCTTGCCCGGCTCTCGGCGCACGCACACCACGAAAGCGGCAGCTTCAGCGTCGTGGCATCACGACGCACACCGGATGCCTGGCGCGCGAGTTTGAGCAATGTGTCCGCTGACATACCCGGCATCCGCTGGCGCGACGAACGCGACGGCCCGAATCCCTACGCTGGCCTGCTGGCGCATGCGAACCGCATCGCGTGCACGCCGGACTCGGTGAACATGCTCAGCGAAGCCGCGGCGACGCTGGCACCGGTGTTCGTGTGGTCGGCGGACATCGCCACCGGACGCCTTCGCGCCTTCCTCGATGCGCTCCGCAGCCGTGGCCGCGTGCGCGATCTCGACGATGCATTGGCACCGTTTGCGGTCGATCCGCTGCGCGAGACGGCGCGCGTGGCGAGTGAGGTGCGGCGACGGCTGGCGCTACCGATCGCCTGATGCTTCGAACTGCAATCCCTGCGCGCGCACCGCATCGCGGATCGCCTCGCGCGCCAGTGTGATGCGTTCGTCGAGGGCCACTCGGCGCGGACGCCGATCCAGGGTGCAGCGCAGGCCGGCATCCAGCAGCGTGGCATGCGCGACCTGCAGGGCGGCGCGGGTGTTGGCATCGAGCAATCCGGCATCGTGCAGCGCATCGAGGATCGCCGGCGACGCACGTGGCGTGCGCAAGCGCGCGTGCGTTCGGCTGTCGCGCAGCAGCAGGAACTGCAGCAGGAATTCCAGGTCGACCAGCCCCCCGTCGCCCTGCTTGAGGTCGAACAGCGCAGCGTCGCTGCGGTCCAGTTCCGCGCGCATGCGCCGGCGCATGGCAGACACGTCGTCGCGCAACCCATCGACCGGGCGACCGCGGGAGAGCACGTCGCCGCGCACGCCCTCGAAGGCGTCGATCAATGCGACATCGCCGGCGACCGCACGCGCGCGCACCAGCGCCTGGTGTTCCCACGTCCATGCACGCTCGCGCTGGTAGTCGGAGAAGCTGGCCAGGCTCGACACCAGCAGGCCTTTCGCGCCATCGGGGCGGAGGCGCACGTCGATCTCGAACAGGCGACCGGCACCGGTGCGGGTTTCCAGCAAGGCGACGATCTTCTGGCCGAGCCGGGCGAACCAGCGCGCGGCATCCAGCGGTCGCGCGCCATCCGATGTCGCGCCTTCGACTGCGTCGTACAGGAAGACCAGGTCGAGATCGGAACCGAAGCCGAGTTCCTCGCCGCCCAGGCTGCCGTAGCCGAGCACCGCGAAGCGTGCGCCGTCGATGCCGCCGTGCGCTGCGTGCATGCCGGCCAGCGCGAGCTTCAATATGCAATCGACCACCGCGTCCGCCAGCCAGGCGAGGCGACGCGCGCACTCCTGCGCTTCGATGCGGCGATCAAGCAGCGCCAGCGCGATGCGGAAGCTCAAGGCCTGGCGGATCTCGTTGAGTGCGTCCAGCGCTGCTTCGGTGTCCGCATCGCCATCGCCCAGTGCGGCCGTGCAGGCTTGGCGCATCGCCTCGCGCCCCGGCAGTTCGCCGCCGATCCGCACGTCGAGCAATTCGTCGAGCAGCAAGGGATGCGCGGCCAGCCGTTCGCCGAGCAAGGCGCTGCGTGCCAGGGCGTCGACCAACCGATGCAGGGCCACCGGTTGTTCGTCGAGCAGGGCGAGGTAACTCGCGCGGCGCAGCAGCATGTGCAGCAAGGGCAGCAAGTGGCGCAGCACGGCATCGGGATGCGGCGATGCGACCGCCGCCTGCAGCAGCGCCGGCAGCACGCGATCCAGGCGCGCGCGGGTGGCATCGGAGAGGGTGCGCACCGCCGGCACGCGGGCGAAGTCGGCCAGGCTGCGATGAAGGTCCTCGCCGGCTTCGAAGCCAGCCGCGGCCAGCACCGCGCCATCGCCTGCATCCGGCAGGCCGCGCCAATACGCCGCGAGGTCGCTGTCGCCGCTGGCCGCCCGGCGTGCCGCCAGCAGGGCGTCGAATTCGGCGGAGACGCGCTCGCGCTGCACCGCCAACGCCTCCAGCAAGGCCTGCCAGTGCGCATAGCCCAGGCCGTCGGCGATGCGCGCGCGCAACAGCGCACCCGCGGGCAAGGCATGGGTCTGCGCGTCGCCGAGCATCTGCAGGCGGTTCTCCAGCGTGCGCAGGAAGCGGTAGGCCTCCAGCAACATGGCGCCGGTCGCGGCATCCACGTGCCCCGCTTCAACCAGCGCGCGCATCGCCGGCAGCAGGCGCCGATCGCGCAGCGCGGGCTCGCGCCCGCCGCGGATCAGCTGCAACGCCTGCACCAGGAACTCGATCTCGCGGATGCCGCCCGGGCCGCGCTTGATGTCGTCGGCCATGTCCTTGCGCGC
>DAOOCX010000029.1:0-5161 GCA_035408605.1 Thermomonas sp.
CCGACACGGGGATTTTCAATCCCCTGCTCTACCAACTGAGCTACCCGGCCAGTGCAGCCGGTCGAACGAGCCGCGCATGATACGTGCAGCCGCGGTTCCCGGCAACCCGAGCACGCGCTGAACGGGTTCGGGCAGGTAAAGCACAGGTTATGCGCCGCGGGGCGATGATCGCGTCAGTCCACCGGAGCATCGCCATGAAGACCCTTCTGGTTCCCCTGCTTGCCCTTGCGTCACTGAGCGCCTGCGCCACCAACCGCATGAGTGACACCGATCGCCTGGCGCTTTACCAGGCGCATGCCGGCGAGCCCGTCAAGCAGATCCGCAACACCAACGCGATGGGCTGGGACCGGATCGACGACCAGCACATCGTACTCAGCATGCGGCCTACCGAAAGCTGGCTGCTGACCGTGTCCGGGCCTTGCCTGGATTGGGCCAGCGGGTCGCCGGTGCTGCGCCTCAGTTCCACCGGGCCGTACGTGATGGCCAAGTTCGACCGGATCGTCACCGATGGTTCGCCTGCCAGTTGCCGGATCGAGGAGATCCGCCCGATCGACGTCAAGGCGATGCGTGCCGCGCGTGATGCGGGGAGCGCTCAGGCGTCCGCAGGCACGTAACCCGCGGGCTTGTCGGCGCCGCCGCCGAACAGGAACTTCAGCATCTCGCCTTCCAGGAAGGCGCGATGCTGGGGATTCAGCGGCGACAGCCGGTTCTCGTTGATCAGCATGGTCTGGTGGGCAAGCCAACGCTGCCAGGCCGGTTTGCCGATGCCGGCGAAGACCCGCTTGCCGGCTTCGCCGGGCCACGGGGCGAAGTCGAGGCCATCGGTTTCGATCTTGTCCACTTCGCAGAACACCCTGCGCGCCATCGTCATTCCTTTTCGTTGGAAGCCTGCAGCAATCGCCGCACCGGGGCGGGCAGGCCGATCCCGGCCAATTCCGCGCGCGTTGCCCAGCGCAGGTCGTGATTATCGCCGACCGCGTGACGCGGCCGCACGCCCGCGATGCGATGCGGGTGGATGTGCAGCCGGTAGTGACTGAAACCGTGGGCGATGGGATCGCCCGCCTGCGCGGCGTCGAAATCGCCATGCGCATGTACGTCGAACCAGGCGCGCGCTGCTGCAAGGTCGGCGTGCTCCGGCAGCGACCAGAGCGCGGCCCACACGCCGGTCGGAGGGCGGCGGTGCAACAGCACGCGTCGTGCATCGTCTTCGATCAACAGCATGTGTGCGACGCGTTCCGGTAGCGGCTTTCCGGGTTTCGGCGACGGCAGTTCGCCGGCGCGCCCCTCGCGCAATGCGATGCAAGCCTCCTGCAGGGGACAGATCGCACAGGCCGGATCCGACCGCGTGCACAGGGTGGCGCCGAAGTCCATCTGCGCCTGGGTGTAATCGGCCAGCCGGGCATCGGGCAACAGCGTTCCGGCGATGGTCCACAGCTGCTTTTCCACCTTTGGCAGGCCGGGCCAGCCGTCGATGCCGAACAGTCGGCACAGCACGCGCTTGACGTTGCCGTCCAGGATCGGCACGGCATCGCCCCAGGCCTGCGACAGGATCGCGCCGGCGGTGCTGCGGCCGATGCCGGGCAGCTCGATCAATGCGTCGAGGTCGCGCGGCAGGTCGCCGTCGTGCAAGTCCATGCAGCGCTTCGCCGCTGCATGCAGGTTGCGTGCGCGGGCGTAGTAGCCGAGTCCCGACCACAGCGCTAGCACATCATCCTGCGGCGCCCGCGCCAACGAGGGCAGGTCGGGCAGCGCGCCGACGAAACGCTGGAAATACGGGATCACCACCGACACCTGCGTCTGCTGCAGCATGATTTCGCTCAGCCACACCCGGTACGGCGTGCGCGGATGCTGCCAGGGCAGGTCATGGCGGCCGTGGCGGTCGAACCAGGCCAGCAGGCGCGCCGCGAATTCCGTTTCGATGGCAGCCATCAATCGGCCTGGGGCGGGATGCCGGGATCGTCCAGCTCGATTTCCACGCCTTCCAGCACGGCACCTGAAATTTCCAGTTTCGGCGTGGACAGCGAACCTCGGAGCGGCGGCAAGGGCGTGCCGGTGGCGATGTCGTCCAGCCACGCCAGCACCGCGGGCAAGCGGAACCGTGCGTCGAAGCGGGTGGCGTCGCGGCGCAGTTCGAGCGCGGCGATATCGGCGAAGTCGATGCTGCCCTTGTAGTCGAGCGCAAACGGCATCGGCGAGGTCGAAGCCGCCAGCGGCGCAGGCAATGTCGGCCATGCCTCCGGCCACGCGGCGATACGCCCATCCAGGTGCAACACCAATCGCTTGCCGACCGAAACGCTGCCGCGCGCGCTGGCGTCGGGGATTGCGCCATCGCCATCCAGGAACAGCTGCACCGGCACGAAGCGCCAGGTCGCGCTGTTGAACGCCATCGGTCCCTGCAGGCCGAGGCGGAACGGAAGGTCGGTGGAGGCGGAGCGATAGCGTGCGGCGATGCCCAGCCGTGCCGGCTTCATCAGCGCGGAATCCTTGCCCAACCGTATCGGGCCGGCGAGGAAGACATGCGCGGGCACCTGCCAATCGGCGTTCGCGATGGTCAGCGTGCCGATGCCGGCGACGCCGGTCGCAGCGCCAGCCAGCAAGCGCCGCGGATGCGCGATGGCGATCGCCAGATCGGCCGGGATCGCCATCGGCGGCGCGACGTAGCGGCCGCGCACGCGGGCGCGCAACAACTGCTCGGGATGCAGCGTAGGCACGTCGATCGACAAGTCTTCGATCCGCCAGTCGTCGTTGTCGATGCGGCCGCGGACGATGCGCAGGCCGTCGACCAGTGCCGGGATGCGGGTTTCCTCGCTGGGTGGACGCGTCGCCAGCCAGCGCTGCAGGGCAGGCAGGTCGAGCGCCGGCGCATCCAGCTCCACCCGTTGCACGGTCAGGTCCTGGCCGCGCGCGCGCAGCGTGCGCCACGGCAGCGAGACGAACACGCGCTCCGCGCGCAGCAGGGCTGCGGCATCGCCCGGGCGCGTCGCCACTACATCGTGCAACACCAGTTGCGGGGTGCCGCGCAGGCGATAGTCGATGGTGCTGGCGCTGATCTCCAGGCCCAGGCTGTTGCCGAGTTGCTTCAGCAGGAACCCGCCCGCGCGCTGCGGTTGCAGTAGCCAGCCGGCCACTAGCAGCAGGACCAGCAGGACCGCAGCGAGGATCGCGGCCAGCCGCAGCAGGCGCTTGCCGACGCGGCGCGGCGGCGCGGTTTCGCTCACCCGGTGAGCGACTCGGGCAGCAGGGCGTCGACGAAGGCCTCGGCGTCGAACACCCGCAGGTCCTCGGGGCGCTCGCCGATGCCGGCGTAACGGATCGGGATGCCGAATTCGCGCGCAAGCGCGAACACCACGCCGCCCTTGGCGGTGCCGTCCAGCTTGGTCACCACCAGTCCCGTCACCTGCACTTTCTTGCTGAACTCGCGGACCTGGTTGATCGCGTTCTGGCCGGTGGTGCCGTCGATCACCATCAGCACTTCATGCGGGGCATCCGGATCCAGCTTGCCCAGCACGCGGCGCACCTTGGCCAGCTCTTCCATCAGCCCGCCCTGCGTGTGCAGGCGGCCGGCGGTGTCGGCAATCAGCACGTCCACGCCGCGCGACTTCGCCGCTCGCAGCGCATCGAACGCGACCGAGGCCGCATCGGCATTCTGGCCCTGCGCGATGACCGCCACGCCGTTGCGTTCGCCCCAGGCCTGCAGTTGCGCCACCGCGGCGGCGCGGAAGGTGTCGCCGGCGGCCAGCATCAGGCCCAGCCCCTCGTCCTTGTAGCGGCGTGCCAGCTTGCCGATGGTGGTGGTCTTGCCTGCACCGTTGATGCCGACGGTGAGGATCACGAAGGGCTTCTTCGATGCGTCGATGCGCAGCGGCCGGACCACCGGCGCCAGCATCGCCACCAGCTCGCCGCGCAAGGCCTTGAGCAGCGCCTGTGCATCGGCGAATTCGCGCGACTTCATCCGCTTGCGCATCGACTCGACCAACTGGGTGGTGGCGGTAACGCCGACATCGGCGGTGAGCAGTGCGGTTTCGATCTCGTCGAGGAGATCGTCGTCCAGCTTCGGGTTGCGCCCGAACAGCTCGGTGATGTCGCGGGTGAGGATGCTGGTGATGCGCTGGCGCCAACCGGGCTTGCCGGCGGCGGCCGGGGCGGGCAGTGCGTCGACGTCCGGGACGACGGCCGCCGGTTCGACGGCGGGGGGCGGGGGCACCGGCAAGGGTCGCGGTGCCGGCGCAGGCGCCGCAGCCGCTTCAGGCGCCACCGGCGGTGCCGCGGCGGGCGGCTGCGACTGGTGGCTGTCGGGGAAGGCGGCGGCCAGGTCCTCGGTGGAGAGGCGGCGCGGCGTTTCGGCTTCGGGTTTGTTGCGGCGGAACCAGCTGACCATGCGGGGGATGCGTGCCTGCGGGGCGCCTGGCACGGTGCCGCAGGCGATGAGCGAGAATGGCGCGCATGTTACCACCCGCCCCTGGCCCGGCCCGATGAACGGGCGCCGCAACCCGCCGCGCCCGGCATCGACCGGGAGCGTGCGCATCATCGGTGGACGCTGGCGCGGCACCCGCCTGCCGGTGGCCGACAGCCCCGGCCTGCGCCCCAGCTCCGATCGCGTGCGCGAGACCCTGTTCAACTGGCTGCAGCCGGTGCTGCCCGGCGCCAGGGTGCTCGACCTGTTCGCCGGTACCGGGGTGCTGGGCCTGGAAGCGGTGTCGCGGGGGGCGGCCTCGGCGACCCTGGTCGAAGCCGACCCGCGGCTTGCGCGTGCTCTGCAGGCCGAGGTCGCGCGTCTGGGTGCGACCAGCGAGGTCGCGGTGCACCCGGGTGATGCGCTGGCCTGGCTTGGCAGGCAACCGGCGCAGGGCTTCGATATCGCCTTCGTGGATCCACCGTTCGCAGCGGGTCTCTGGGAGCCGGTGCTCGCGGCATTGCCGGCGGTCTTGGCCCCGGAAGCATGGCTGTACGTGGAGTCCCCATCCGACCATGCCCCGGTGCCTTCGCCGGAATGGGCACTGCATCGGGAAAACCGTACGCGCGACGTGCGCTACGCCTTGTACCGGCGGGTTACACTCGCCAGCATCGACACCAGCAGCGATCCCCAGACGACATGAGCGTGGCCACGCGCACCGCGGTCTATCCGGGCACCTTCGATCCGATCACCAACGGGCACGTGGAC
>DAOOCX010000029.1:5261-15780 GCA_035408605.1 Thermomonas sp.
GAATTCCAGATGGCGAGCATGAATCGCCACCTGATCCCGGAGGTGGAGACCCTGTTCCTCACCCCCGCGGAGCAATACGGCTTCATTTCGTCGTCGCTGGTGCGCGAGATCTCGCGCCTTGGCGGCGACGTGTCCGGCTTCGTGCCGGCGGCGGTCGCCGCCGCGCTCGAGGCGCAATGGCGCAAACGGTCGGGCTGAACCCGCGCGCCGCCACCTTCGTCCAATCAGATCGCCGTACCAGGGGAAACACCATGAACACCATCACCCGCCTGCTCGCCATCGCCTGCCTCGCCCTGTCGTTCGCCGCGTGCAAGAAGGAAGAGGCACCGAAGGCCGAAGTCGCCGCGCCGCTGTCCGCACCGACCACCGACGACGTGACCGCATGGCGCGCCTACGTCAACGATGTCGCCACCCGCAACATGGACGGCGTCACCAACAGCCCGTTCGTGTACTTCCTGCCCGGCGAGAAGAGCGAAGGGTTCGGCGGCCTGTACGAACGCCTGCTCGAAAAGCTTGAGCAGGACCTGGGTCGCGGGATCCTGGAAGGCAACATGCTGGTGTTCGCATCGCCGGCGCAGGACAAGACCACCGAGATGGTCGAGACCGCGTTCAAGGCGGTGCCGCCGGGCAGCATGAAGGGCGTGAAGGTCGTCTTCGTCGGCAGCCCGATCCTGGGCGAGCGCGTCAGGACGGCGGTCGAGCCGGCCGGCGTGAAGTACATCTTCGTCGAAGCGAAGTAAGCGCGGGGATTCCTCCAGCCCTCCTCCGCACGCGGGGGAGGGAGCGGAAAGCATGTCGCTCAAGATCAACGAACTCTGCGTCAACTGCGACGTCTGCGAGCCGGTCTGCCCGAACAAGGCGATCAGCATGGGGCCGGACATCTACGTGATCGATCCGGCCCTGTGCACGGAGTGCGTGGGCCACTACGACGAAGCCCAGTGCGTGGCGGTCTGCCCGGTCGAGTGCATCGACCCCGATCCCGACCATCCCGAGACCAACGCGCAGTTGCTGGCCAAGCTGGCCGGGCTGCAATTGCATGGAGGCAAGGCGGCATGAAGCGTCGGTTCCAGATCCTGTTGTCCTCGATCCTGTTGCTGGCGCCGTTGCTGGCGTTCGCCCAGCCATCCGGCCATCCGGCGAAGCCGCCGGGCGCGGCCATCGCCTCCGCGCACGCGCTGGCCACCGATGCCGGGTTCGAGACCCTGGCGCGCGGCGGCAATGCCTTCGACGCCGCGGTGACCGTGTCCGCGGTGCTCTCGGTAGTGGAGCCGATCAGCTCCGGGCTGGGTGGTGGCGGCTTCTTCCTGCTGCACGATGCGAAGACTGGCAAGGACGTGTTCGTGGACGCGCGCGAGACCGCGCCGGCCGCGGCCACTCCGCAGGCCTACCTCGACAAGGCCGGTGAACTGGACCGTGACCGCGCCGAGAACGGGCCGTGGTCGGCCGGCATCCCCGGCCTGCCGGCGGCGTTGGTGCACGTGGCGCAGCGCCATGGTCGCCTGCCGCTCGCGCAGTCGCTTGCGCCGGCGATCCGCATCGCCAGGGAGGGCTTCCCGGTGTACGCGCGCCTCGCCCGCGGCTATGCCGAGCGCCGCGAGGTGATGGAACGCTACCCCGGTACCCGCGAGGTCTACCTGCGCAACGGCCAGCCGCCGAAAGAGGGCGACCTGTTCCGCCAACCCGAGCTGGCGGCCACGCTGGAACGCTTGGCAGCCGGCGGCTTCGACGGGTTCTATCGCGGCACCACCGCAAAGCGCTTGCTGGCCGGGGTCAAGGCGGCCGGCGGCAAATGGACGGCCGAGGAACTGGCGGGTTACCGGGTGAAGGAACGCGAGCCGTTGCGTTTCCAGTACGACGGTTGGGAGGTTGTCACCGCGCCGCCGCCGTCGTCGGGCGGGATCGCGCTGGCGGAAATGCTGCAGATCCTGGGGCCGTGGGACCTGGCGAAGATGCCGCCGGCGGAGCGGGTGCACCTGGTGACCGAGGCCATGCGCCGCGCCTACCGCGACCGCACCTTCTACCTGGGCGATCCCGACTTCGTGAAGATCCCGGTCAGGACGTTGATGGATCCGGATTACGCCGCGGGCCTGCGCGCGACCATCCATCCTGCCAAGGCCACGCCCAGCGACCTGTTGTCGGGTGCGCCGACGCCGCTGGAGGATGAGGAAACCACCCATTTCTCGATCATCGACGCCGATGGCAACCGCGCCGCGGTCACCCAGACGGTGAACCTGCTGTACGGCTCTGGGCTGGTCCCGGCCGGCACCGGCGTGCTGCTCAACAACGAGATGGACGACTTCGCGCTGAAGCCGGGCACGCCGAATGCATTCGGCGTGATGGGCTTCGATGCCAATGCGCCGGCACCGGGCAAGCGCATGCTGAGCTCGATGACGCCCACGTTCATGTCGAATGCCGACAAGGTCGCGGTGATCGGCACGCCGGGCGGCAGCCGGATCATCACCATGGTGCTGCTGGGCATCCTCGGCTATGCCGATGGCCTGGACGCGCCGCAGGTCGCGGCCCTGCCGCGCTACCACCACCAGTGGATGCCGGATGCGCTGGGCATCGAACGCAATGCATTGCCGGCCGATGTGATCGCCGCGCTAAGGGCGATGGGCCACGTCGTCGTGGTGCCCGGCGAGGACAACCAGGGGCGTCGCTCCAGCGATGCCTGGGGCAACATGAATACCGTGCTGTGGGACAAGCGCAACAACACGCTCAGCGGTGGCAGCGATCCTCGCTCGAACGTCGGCAAGGCACGGGTGGTGGCGTCGCCCTGATCGCGATCCGGCACGCGCTCACGGCGTCGGCGGTGTTGACGGGTCGCGGACGGTTTCGGGATTGCCCACGTTCACCGTGCCATCCAGCCCCTTGATCGGGCGCAGGATGGTTTCCTGCGCAGCTTCGTCGAGCGCGTCCAGCACGTTGCCACCGCGCGCCGGCTTCATCCCGTCGATCCACTTGTCGATCGTCGGGTCCCGCAGCAGTTCGCGCCGCAGCAGCGCGGTTTCGTGGTCGTAGCGCTGTTTGGCGCGGACCAGGGCGACCCGGTCCGCGTACTTCGGTTTCATCCGGTTCCACAGCGCGTCGGCGGCCGAGCGCGTCTCAGGAGAGGCGGCCGTCCATGCACCGGCAAGGACTTCGCGATGCAACTGGTTGCCCGCGCGTTCGGCGGACAATGCGAGCCAGGCCAGCCCCAGGGCTTCGTTTCGCGGCACGTCATCGCCGCGCAGGTAGAGCAGCCCGAGGTTGAACATCGCGCGCTTGTCGCCCCAGGCGGCGGACTCCTCGTACAGCGCCAGCGCCTTGCCAGACTTGCCTGCCTGCAATGCCTTGTTCGCGGCGCAGAAATAATAGTCGCCGGGCAGGTAGCGTTCCGCGCCCTCGGCGCAGAGGATCCGCCCGATGTCGTCGAAGTGCCCCCGTCTCGCCTGCGCCGCGACGCCCTGCGCCACCAGCAAAGCGCAGATGCATGACAATAGAGGGCCGAGGATCCGTGCGCTCATCGCTCCTCCGGAAGAAGGTTGCCCACGGCATCCCGTACTACTCCTGCGACAACGGCCTTGCAAGCCGTGCCGCGCCAAACAGGGACGAACGCCATGAAGCTCTGGTCGATCCTCGGCAACTCGCAAAAACTCGATGGCGGCGCGATGTTCGGCAACGCCCCGCGGGCGCTGTGGGAACGCTGGGCTACGGTGGACGAGGCCAACCGCATCGACCTGGCCTGCCGCGCGCTGCTGGCCAGCCCGATCGAAGGAAAAACGGTGCTGTTCGAGACCGGCATCGGCGCGTTCTTCCCCCCGGCGCTGCGCGAGCGCTACGGCGTAGTCGAGCCGCATCACGTGCTGCTGGATTCGCTGGATGAAGCCGGCTTCCGCCACGAGGACATCGACGTGGTGGTGCTGTCGCACCTGCATTTCGACCATGCCGGCGGCCTGCTGGCGGCGTGGCGCGAAGGCGAGTCGCCGCGCCTGCTGTTCCCCAACGCGACCTTCGTGGTCGGCCAGGCGCACTGGCAGCGGGCGCTGCAACCGCATCCGCGCGACCGCGCCAGCTTCATCCCGGAATTGCCCGGCTTGCTGGAAGCCAGCGGTCGGCTGGAACTGGTCGATGGCGACTGGTCGCAAGCGCTCGGCAGGAGCGTGCGCTTCCACCACAGCGACGGCCATACGCCCGGCTTGCTGCTGGCCGAGATCGTCGGCCCGGACCTGGTGCAGGGCGAGGCGCACGGCGGCGTGGTGTTCTGCGCCGACCTGATCCCGGGGCGCCCGTGGGTGCATGTGCCGATCACGATGGGTTACGACCGCAATGCGGAACTGCTGATCGACGAGAAGCGCGCGTTCCTGCAGGACAAGCTGGCCCGCGACGTGCACCTGTTCTTCACCCATGATCCCGGCTGCGCGCTGGCGCGGGTGGTGCGCGACGAAAAGGGCAGGTTCGGCACCACCCATGAGCACGCGGAACTGCGCGCCCGCGCGATGGCGGCCTGAGCGCTGGCATTCGACCGCACTCGCGTGCATGGTGCCTGCTCCCGCCAGCCCGAATCGCGACGATGCCCAAGATCACCCTGCTGTTCGCCAGCCTGCATGCCCTGCTGATGCTGGGCCTGGTGCTGCCCATCGCGCGCCATCGCCACGCGCGCAGGATCGGCCTGGGCGATGGCGGCGACACGCTGCTGGCGCGCAGGATCCGCGTGCACGGCAACTTCATCGAGCACGTGCCGTTCGCGCTGCTGGTGCTGGCCCTGCTGGAGCTGTGCGGGCTCGCGCCGACATGGCTGTGGGGCTTCGGCGGCGCCTTGCTGCTCGGCCGCATCCTGCATGCGCTCGGCCTGTCGCGCAGCGGCGGTTATTCGTTCGGCCGCTTCGCCGGCACCACGTTGACCTGGCTGGTGTTCCTGGCGATGGCGCTGGCCGGCCTGTGGCTGGCCATGCGCTGAGGGCGCGCGATCAATCGACCGGCGTGCCGAACAGCCGGTCGCCGGCATCGCCCAGGCCGGGCAGGATGTAGGCGTCTTCGTTGAGGCGCTCGTCGACCGAGGCCACGTACACCTCGATGTCGGGATGCGCGGCTTCCAGTGCGCGCAGGCCTTCCGGCGCGGCGACCAGGAACAGGCATTTCACCTGCCGGCAGCCCGCGGCCTTGAGCATGTCGATCGCCGCAAGGGCGCTGCCGCCGGTGGCCAGCATCGGGTCGATCAGGATCGCGGTGCGCTCGCCCATGTGGTCGGCCAGCCGCTCGTAATAGGTTTCCGGCTGGTGGGTGACTTCATTGCGGCGCAGGCCGATCACGCTGACCGCGGCCGCCGGCAGCATCGCCTGCACGCCGGGCAGGAAGCCCAGGCCCGCACGCAGGATCGGCACCAACGTGATTTTTTCGGCGCGCACATGCGCCACGTCCAGGGGGCCGGCCCAGGTCGGCACGTTGCGGGTTTCCACCGGCATCTCGCGGGTGGCCTCGTAGGCCAGCATTGCGGCGATCTCGCTGGCCAACTGGCGGAACAGCACCGGGTCGGTACCGACATCGCGCAACTTGCCGAGTTTGTGCTGGACCAGCGGGTGGCGGACTTCGATGATCTTCATGCGCGAAGCCTAGCCCACAAACAGACGGGACGGCCATCCGGCCGCCCCGTCGCGTCGCCGATCGCGGGTGTGCGTCAGGCCGCGGCGTCGACCTGCTGGCGCGGGCCTTCCAGCAGGGCGCGCTTGACCGTCGCCACCACCAGCTTCAGCTCGTCTTCGGTCACTGCGAAATGCGGGGTGAAGCGCAGCGAGTTCTCGCCGCCGTGGATCACGCCGATGCCGTGCTCGCGCATCCATTCCTCGGTGGAGCCCGCGCCGTAGCCCTTGTAGCCGGGGGCCAGTTCGCAGGAGAACAGCAAGCCGGTGCCCTGCACCTTGGTGATGCGGCCCTCGAGCTCGGCCTTCAGTGCGTCGAGCATGGCCAGGGCCTGCTTGCCGCGCTGCTGGATGTTCGCGCGCAGGGCGGGGGTGAGCTGCGCGAGCACCGCGCAGGCCACGTCCAGCGCGCGCGGGTTGGCGGTCATGGTGTTGCCGTACAGGCCGCGCTTGTAGATCGCCGCGGCTTCGGCGGTGACGGCCAGCACCGACAGCGGGTACTGCGCGGCGTTGAGTGCCTTGGAATAGGTCTCCAGGTCCGGCGCAGCCACGTTTTCGAAGCCGGGGTAGTCGACGATCGAGAGATAGCCGGTGGCGCGCAGGCCGGCCTGGATCGAGTCCACGAGCAGCATCGCGCCGTGCGCGCGGGTGAGCTCGCGCGCCAGTTCATAGAACGGCACGGGCACGCTGCGGCCGGGATCGCCTTCGCCCATCACCGGTTCCAGGAACATCGCTTCGATGAACCAGCCGTTGGCGTCGGCATCGGCGAACAACTTGCGCAGCGCGTCCATGTCGTAGGCCGGCACGGTCAGCACGGATGTCTCGTCGCGGTAGCTGGCCAGGTGCTGCACGTAGGCCTTGCGGCTGGAATCGGAATACAACGCCGGACGTTCGGTGCGGCCATGGAAGGCGCCCTTCACCACCAGTCGCTTGATCGTCTTGCCGGCGTGGCGCGCGCCCGGGTCGGTCATCGTCTTGGCATTCGCATCGACGATGCGCGAGGCCAGCGACACCGATTCCGAACCGGAGTTCAGGCACAGGAAGGCGGCGTACGGGCAACCGCCGCGGGTCTGGCCGATCTCCGCCTTCATCGCCCGGGCGAAGCGCAGTTGCGAAACATGCGGGGTCATGATGTTGGCCATCGCCTGCGGCTTGGCCATCGCCTCGATCACCGCGGCCGGAGCGTGGCCCAGGCCGAGCATGCCGTAGCCGCCGGTGTCGTAGATCACCGAGCCCTTCAGGGTCACGATCCACGGGCCGCGCGCGGCAAGCGCCACGTAAGGATTGGCGGCGTCTTCGGCGTAGAAATTGACGAAACCGGATTGCACCTCGCGCACCTGCGCGTCCTCGTCCAGGTCCAGCAGCGCCGGGAAATCGGTGCGCACGCGCTCGTATTCGCTGGCGGCGGCATTGATCGCCGCGGCCAGGCTGGCGTCGCGGCCGGCGAAGTCGAGCACGGTGGCGTCGTCGAGGCCGTGGGTACGGACCTGGCCGTGCGAGCGCAGCGGGGCGAGGGTGTCGAGCAGGGTCATGGCGGGTTCTCCAGCGGATGCGCGTCCGCGGCCGGACAGCGTGCAAACCGCCATTATCGCGGGATCGGCGCCAGTCGAAAGGGCGGATTCGTCCAGTTCGCCGGCAATATCCGGCGGATCGACGGTATGATCCGGCGATATGCGCATTTCCAAGGCCGACGAACTCCTGCTTTCCCTGTTGCGCGAGGACGCCCGCGCCTCCACCGCGGAGATCGCGCGGCGGCTGGGCCTGTCGCGGACCACGGTGCAGAACCGGATCACCCGGCTGGAACAGGAGGGCGTGATCCGCGGCTACACGGTGCGGGTGGAGGACGAACTGGAGCGCAGCCGGATCCGCGCGCACATCCTGATCATGCTGCGGCCCAAGCAGATGACCACGGTGGTGAAGGCGCTGCAGGCGATGCACGAAGTGCGCGAACTGCATTCGGTCAGCGGCGGCCATGACCTGGTGGCGTTCGCAGTGGCCGCCAATGTAGGCGAGATGGACGTGCTGACCGACCGCATCGGCGCCATCGATGGGGTCGAGCGCACCACCACCTCGATCATCCTGTCGACCAAGTTCGAGCGCTGAGCCGGCCCGCTACAATGCGCGCCCCGCCTTGCCCCCGCTTGCCTTGAAGAAATCGGATTTCCATTACGAGTTGCCCGAGGCGCTGATCGCGCAGGCACCTCTGGCCGAGCGTTCCGCCAGCCGCCTGCTGCTGGTGCCGCCGGGCGATGACGCGCTGTCCGACCTGGGCGTGCGCGACCTGCCATCGCTGCTGCAGCCCGGCGACCTGCTGGTGTTCAACGACACCCGCGTCATCCCGGCGCGATTGTTCGGCACCAAGGCGACCGGCGGCCGGGTCGAGTTCCTCATCGAGCGCCTGCTGCCCGGCAACGAGGCGCGTGCGCAGCTGGGTTTCAGCAAGCCGCCGAAGCCCGGCAGCCGGATCGCCCTGGACGCAGGCGGCGAGGTCGAAGTGCTCGGGCGCGAGGACAGCTTCTGGCACCTGCGCTTCCATGTCGGCGAGTCGCTGGAACAATGGTTGCAGCACGCCGGTCGACTGCCGTTGCCGCCCTACATCCAGCGCGAGCCGGGCGCGGACGATGCCGAGCGCTACCAGACCGTGTTCGCCCGCGAGATCGGCGCGGTCGCCGCGCCCACCGCCGGCCTGCATTTCGACGATGCATTGCTGGACGCCCTGCGCGAACGCGGCGTGCAGTTCGGCCACGTCACCTTGCATGTCGGTGCCGGCACGTTCCAGCCGATGCGGGTCGAAGACATCCGCGAGCACCGCATGCACAGCGAATGGTTGAACGTGGGCGCGGAGCTGGTGCAGCAGGTGCGGCGTACGCGCGCTGCCGGCGGGCGCGTCATCGCCGTAGGCACTACGGTGCTGCGCGCGCTCGAGAGTGCGCTGGTCGATGGCGAACTGCAGCCGTTCGCCGGCGAGACCAACATCTTCATCTTCCCCGGCTACCGCATCCGCAGCATCGATGCGCTGCTGACCAATTTCCACTTGCCGGAAAGCACGCTGCTGATGCTGGTGTCCGCGTTCGCCGGCAAGGCGCGCGTGTTCGCCGCCTACGAACATGCAGTGCGCGAGCAGTACCGCTTCTTCAGCTACGGGGATGCGATGCTGTTGTTCCCGGAGGCGGCATCGCAATGAGTAAGGGCAGATTGCCGAAGCACGCGCGGCAGGCGGCGGGGGCTTCTACCCGGCTTATGCGAACGTCCGTGTTCGATGCGCCGCCGCGCGCCCGCGTCGCGGCCCTGCCCGGCACAGGGTGCCGGGCGTTCGCACGCTTGCATCGCATGCGATGCAAGCCAAGCGTGCTCACCCATGGCGCGCTTTCCGAAGCCCCTTCCGCCCGCCGCCCGTGCCGCGAACATGCGTGGTGCTGCGCATGAGCCGCATGGATTTCGAGCTGCTCGGCACCGACGGTGCCGCGCGACGCGGCCGCATCACGTTCCCGCGCGGGACCATCGAAACGCCGGCGTTCATGCCGGTCGGCACCTACGGCACGGTCAAGGGTGTGCTGCCCGACCAGGTCCGCGACCTCGGCGCGCAGATCATCCTCGGCAACACTTTCCACCTGTTCCTGCGGCCCGGCCTGGAGGTCATCGAGGCGCACGGCGGCCTGCACGGCTTTGCCCGCTGGGACGGCCCGATCCTCACCGATTCCGGCGGGTTCCAGGTGTTCTCGCTTGCCAACCGCCGCAAGATCACCGAGGCCGGCGTGACCTTCGCCGCGCCGACCGACGGTAGCAAGGTGTTCCTCGGTCCCGAGGAATCCATGCACATCCAGAAAGTCCTGGGCAGCGACATCGTGATGATCTTCGACGAATGCCCGCCAGTGACCGTGGATGGCGCGCCGGTCGACAAGCGCGTGGTCGAACGCTCGATGGAACTGTCGCTGCGCTGGGCGGAACGCTCGAAGCAGGCGCATGCGGGCAACGACGCGGCGCTGTTCGGGATCGTCCAGGGCGGTGTGCACCACGACCTGCGTTCGCGCTCGGCCGAAGGCCTGCAGCAGATCGGTTTCGACGGTTATGCGATCGGCGGGCTCGCGGTGGGCGAGACCGAAGCCGAGCGCAATGCCATGCTCGAGCACACCGCGCCGCAGCTGCCCACGGATCGCCCTCGCTACCTGATGGGCGTCGGCCGCCCCGAGGACCTGGTGGAAGCGGTGGCGCGCGGGGTGGACATGTTCGACTGCGTGATGCCGACCCGGAACGCCCGCAACGGGCACTTCTTCACCGATGCCGGCGTCGTACGCGTGCGCAACTCGCAGTATGAGCGCGACCTGCGCCCGATCGAGGAGGGCTGCGACTGCGTCGCCTGTGCCGGAGGCTACTCGCGTGCCTACCTGCGCCACCTGGATCGCTGCAACGAGATGCTGGGCCCGATCCTCGGCACCCTGCACAACCTACGCCACTACCAGCGGCTCATGGCGCGGATGCGCGACGCGATCGAGCAGGGAACCTTCGGGGCGTTCCGGGAGTCCTTCTACGCGGCCCGCCGGCCCTGAAAGGCCTCGCGGCGGCCCACGTGGCATAATTCCCGGCTGGCCTTGGCCAACCCATCCGCTTCGCCTACACGGATTCCCGCATGAACCCGCTCGATTTCCTGATTCCCGTTGCCCATGCCCAAGCGGCCGGCGCTTCCGCCGCCTCGCCCATGGGCGGGCTGCAGACCTTCCTGTTCCCGATCATCCTGATCGTGATCATGTATTTCCTGATGATCCGCCCGCAGATGAAGCGGCAGAAGGAGCACCGCGCCATGCTGGACAAGCTGGCCAAGGGCGACGAGGTGATCACCAGCGGCGGCATCGCCGGCAGCGTGGCCGCGATCGGCGAGAGCTTCGTGACCGTCGAGGTCGCCA
>DAOOCX010000029.1:15880-20122 GCA_035408605.1 Thermomonas sp.
CTGAAGAAGCAGGGCGTGCCGTTCGCGTCCAGCGAGATCGGCAAGGACGGCAACCTGCTGGTGCGCACCGCGACCGATGACGCGCAGACCCGCGCTGCGGACGTGGTCCGCGAAGAAGTGGGAAGCGGCTACGTGGTGGCGCTCAACCAGGCGTCCACGGTGCCTGGCTGGCTGCGCGCGATCGGCGCCCGGCCGATGTTCCTGGGCCTGGACCTGCGCGGCGGCGTGCACTTCCTGATGCAGGTCGACCGCGAGGCGGCGCTGGCCAAGCGCTTCGAGGCCACCGCCGAGGACATGCGCGTCCTGCTACGCGACAACCGCATCCGTTACAACTCGGTCGAGCCGGCCGCAGGCAATACCGTGGTCGCGGTCCTGAGCCCCGGGCAAGACCTGAGCAAGGTGCGTCCATTGCTCGCGCGCGACATGCCGACCTACCAGATCGAAGCCACCGCCGATCGCATCAGCGTGCGCATCCCGCAGGCAGAGCTGGACAAGATGCTGACCGATGCGGTCCAGCAGAACATCGGCACGCTCAGCAACCGCATCAACGAGCTCGGCGTGGCCGAGCCGATCATCCAGCGCCAGGGTGCCGACCGTATCGCAGTGCAATTGCCGGGCGTGCAGGACACGGCGCAGGCGAAGCGGATCCTGGGCGCCACCGCGACACTGGAATACCGCGGCGTGGTCGAAGGCAATGCCGTCGAAGCACGCGAGTCCGGCAACGTCCCCCCGGAAGCGCGCATCTACAACAGCAAGACCATCGGGCCGGATGGCAAGCCGCTGCCGGTGCTCCTCAACAAGCGGATCATCACCTCCGGCGAGCAGCTGCAGAACGCGACCTCGTTCTTCGATTCGCAGAGCGGCACCCCGGCGGTCAGCGTGCGCCTGAACAGCGCTGGTGGCCAGCGGATGTACGACTACACCAAGGACCACGTTGGCAAGTCGATGGCGGTGGTCTACATCGAGCGCGTGCCGGAAGTGAAGCTCGTCGATGGCAAGGAAGTGCGCACCACCCGCGTCAACGAGCAGGTGATCTCGGTCGCCACCATCCAGGGCGTGCTCAATCGCGATTTCCAGACCACCGGCCTGGAGAGCATGAAGGAAGGCGCCGACCTGGCCCTGCTGCTGCGCGCCGGCGCGCTGGCGGCGCCGATGGACTTCGTCGACGAACGCACCATCGGCCCCAGCCTGGGCAAGGAGAACATCGAGCGCGGCCTGACCGCGGTGGCGTTCTCCTTCGTCTTCGCCCTGCTGTTCTTCCTGGTGTATTACCGGATGTTCGGC
The DNA here is from genome assembly GCA_035408605.1 of Thermomonas sp. Lineage (GTDB taxonomy): Bacteria > Pseudomonadota > Gammaproteobacteria > Xanthomonadales > Xanthomonadaceae > Thermomonas. The sequence continues at coordinate 17,165 of DAOOCX010000029.1, forward strand.
CTGATCACCTGCATCGCGCTGCTGATCAACCTGCTGATGGTGTTCGCGCTGATGTCGGTGCTGGGGGCGACCATGAGCCTGCCCGGACTGGCCGGCATCGCGCTGACCGTGGGCATGTCGGTGGACGCCAACGTGCTGATCAATGAGCGCATCCGCGAGGAATTGCGCTTGGGGCTGCCTCCGCAAAAGGCGATCGCGGAAGGCTACGAGCGTGCGTCCGGCACCATCCTGGACGCGAACGTCACCGCGTTCCTGGCCGGCCTGGCGATGTTCGCCTTCGGCTCCGGTCCGCTGAAGGGCTTCGGCATGACCACCATGCTCGGCATCGCCACCTCCGCCTACACCGCGGTGTCGGTCTCGCGCGGCATCGCCACGCTGATCTACGGCGGCCGCAAGAAGCTCAAGTCCGTGGCCATCTGAGGGGCCCGACCAATGAAACCATTCAACGTATTCCCCTACGACAGCAACATCGACTTCATGCGCATGCGCTGGGTGTCGCTCAGCGTTGCCTTCCTGCTGATGGTGGTGGCGTTGGGCGCGATGGGTGCCCGCGGCTTCAACTTCGCCCTGGACTTCACCGGCGGCATCGGCGTGGAACTGCGCTATGAAAAGAAGCCGGACGTGGACAAGGTGCGCGAGCAGCTTGCCAGCGCCGGCTTCCACGGCGCGCAGGTGCAGAACTTCGGCTCCGGCGACGACCTGCTGGTGCGCCTGCAGGCCGACGGCAAGCAGGAAGCCGGCGCCGACAAGGCCAGCAGCATCGGCGATGCGGTGGCCAAGGCGGCGTCCCTGGCCGGCAACCCGGCGGAAAAGCGCAGCAGCGCGGTGATCAGCGCGCAAGTCGGCAAGGACCTGGCGATCGACGGCATCTACGCCGTGTTGTTCGTGCTCGTCGGGTTCCTGGGGTACATCTCGTTGCGCTTCGAGAAGAAGTTCGCGGTGGCGGCGATCATCACCACGCTGCATGACGTCCTGATCTGCGTGGGCTGGTTCGCCCTGAGCGGGCACGAGTTCGACCTCAACGTGCTGGCCGGCATCCTGTCGGTGATGGGCTTCTCGATCAACGACACCATCGTGGTGTTCGACCGCGTCCGCGAGAACTTCCGCGGCATGCGCGCGGATCCGGTGACGATCCTCAACAAGTCGGTCAACCAGACCCTGTCGCGCACGGTGATCACGTCGTTCGTGGCGTTCCTGAGCATGCTCTCGCTGTACATCTACGGCGGCGACTCGCTGCGCGGGATGGCCGAGGCGATGATCATCGGCATCATCATCGGCACGGTGTCGTCGATCTTCGTGGCATGCCCGCTGCTGACCATGGGCATGCTGAAGGTCAGCAAGCAGGACCTGTTGCCGAAGTCGCGCGACGAAGAAGCCCTGGCACGCCGCCCGTAACCGCCCCGGAGGGGCAGGCCCCGTGCCGGCCCGATGAGGATCCAAACGAAAAGGCCGCGCATTGCGCGGCCTTTTCGCTGGCGCGAACCGGCGGCTTACTTGAACACGGCCGCGTAACCGGACTGGACGATGGCCTTCTGCAACTCCGCGCTGAGCTTCTGGTTGCCGGCGACCAGGTGGCGGCCATGCACGCCGCGGCTGTCCATCGGCCCGGTGGCGGCGCCGCGGAAATCGCAGACGCGGCCGCCGGCCTCGCGCACCAGGAGCACGCCGGCGGCGATGTCCCAGGGCTTCACCCCGGCTTCGAAATAGCCGTCGCTGCGGCCGCAGGCCACGTAGGCCAGGTCGAGCGCGGCGGAGCCGGTGCGACGGATGTCCTCGGCGCTGCGCAGCAGTTCGCGCACGCATTCCAGGTGGGCGGGCGCGCGCTCGCGCTCGCGCGGGGGGAAGCCGGTGATCAGCAACGAACCGGGCAGGTCCTTGCGCTCGCTGACGCGGATGCGCTTGTCGTTGAGCACCGCGCCGCTGCCGCGGCTGGCGGTGAACAGCTCGTTGCGCAATGGGTCGAAGATCACCCCGTGCTGCGGCTCGCCGTTCTCGACCAGGGCGATCGACACGCACCAGTGCGGGAAGCCGTGCAGGAAGTTGCTGGTGCCGTCGAGCGGGTCGATCACGAACACCGCATTGCCCTTGCCCTGCGCGCCGCCTTCCTCGCCCAGGAACGCGGCATCCGGGTAGGACTTGCGCAGTTCCTTGATGACCGTTTTCTCGGCCTGCTCGTCGACGTCGCTGGCGTAGTCCATGCGGTCTTTCTCGACCACGTTGATGGCGTCGAGCTTGTGCATGCTGCGCAGGAGCACCCCGCCGGCCGCGCGGGCCGCCTTGACCATGACATTGACCACGGGTTTCTGCATGGTGAAGCGCCTCGAAGGGGAATGAGGAAGGCTCTCGGGGAGCGGGGCAACGGCGAAAAAGAGCGAACCCGGCGCGCGGGCCGGGGCGCGAAGTTTACCATTGCCACATGAGTGATCCATCCAATTCCGCCGCGGGCGACCCGCCCGCGCCCGCGCACCCCGCTGCATCGCAGCTGCGCATCGTCCTGGTCGGCACCCAGCACCCGGGCAACATCGGCTCGGCGGCACGGGCGATGAAGACCATGGGCCTGTCGAAGCTGGTGCTGGTGGCGCCGGAGAAAGCCCCGGACCGGGACACCCACGCGATGGCCGCCGGTGCCGACGACCTGGTCGAGGCCGCGCCGGTCTTCGCCACCCTGGCCGAGGCGGTCGCCGATTGCCGCTGGGTGCTGGGTTGCACCGCCCGCAGCCGGCGCATCCAGCTGGAACAACTGCACCCGCGCGATGCCGCGGCACGCGCGGTGCTGGCGGCCGCGGGCGGGCCGGTGGCGCTGGTGTTCGGCCGTGAGCGCACCGGCTTGGACAACGAGGAACTGCAGCTCTGCCACGCCGCGGTGCACATCCCGTCGGATCCTGCCTTCAGCTCGCTCAACCTGGCCGCCGCGGTGCAGGTGCTGAGTTATGAACTGCGCTGCGCGCTGCTGGGCGA
>DAOOCX010000029.1:20222-23123 GCA_035408605.1 Thermomonas sp.
GGCGAAGCCGGCGGCGGGCGTACCCTGCCGCCGGGCGAGGACGTGGCCAGCCATGCCGAACTGGAAGGCCTGTTCGGCCAGCTCGCGGAGGCGCTGGACCAGATCGATTTCCACAAGGGTCGCGCGCCGGCGTCGGCCATGCGCAAGCTGCGCCGGCTGTACCTGCGCGCGAACCTGGACAGCGCCGAGGTGCGCCTGTTGCGCGGCGTGCTGGCGGATACCCAACGCATGGCATGGCTGGCCGGGCAGGGTTCCAGCACGGGAAAAATCGAGTAGGCTCGGCAAGGCAAACAGGGGATCCGCCACGTGCCGCCAACGATGCGCCGCTTGCTGCCACGCCTGGTCGGCCTGCTTTGCGTGTTGCTCGTCCTTGCGCCGCTTGCCGAAGCCCAGGTGCCCGCCGTCGCGGCCACGCCGACCGCGGGCGGCGAGAACGATGCCAGCGTGCTGGTGCTGGGCCGGGTCAGCGACGACCCCAAGGCGCATTACGACCAACTCAAGCCGCTGCTCGACTACGTGGTGCCGCGGATGGCGTCGGTCGGCATCCGCAGCGGCCGCATCCTGATGGCCAAGGACCTGCAGCAGATGGCCAGCTACCTGCGCCGTGGCCGGGTCGACTGGGTCAACGAAACCGCCGGCAACGCCGCCCTGCTCGAGCGGCGCGGGGTGGCGAAATCCTTCCTGGTCACCGAGCGCGAAGGCGCGACCCGGTACCACAGCGTGTTCTTCGTCCGCCGCGACAGCCCGGTGCGCTCGCTGAAGGACCTGGCCGGGCGCAGCGTGGCCTTCCAGAACCCGTATTCGACCAGTGCGTATTACCTCCCGGCCGCGCAATTGCTCGAGCAGGGGATGACCCTGGAATTGCTGTTGTCGCCGATGGACAAACCGGCCCCGGATACGGTCAGCTACCTGTTCGCGCGGACTGAACTCAACATCACGACATGGGTGCACAAGAGGCTGGTCGATGCCGGCGTCTTCAGCAACCTGGACTGGTCGAACCCGCAGCGGATGCCGCCATCGTTCATGCAGGATTTCCGCATCGTCGGCCGCAGCGACGATGTCCCGCGCGCCCTGATGCTGGCCCGGCACGGGATGGACCCGAAGGTCGAGGCGCGCCTGCGCGAGGTCCTGATGGAAGCCTCGACCGATCCGGACGCCGGCGAAGTGCTGCGCCGCTTCATCGACACCTCGCGCTTCGTGCCGATCAACGACGAGGACCGGCGCGCGCTGGATCGTCTCGGCAAGGGCGTGCAGCGCGTGCGCTCGGAGGTCGAGTGAGACGGCCGGGGCTCAGCCTGCAGTCGCGTTTCTACGCGGCGATCCTGGCCCTGCTGGCGATCGTTGTCCTGGTGATGGTGCTGCTCTGGCAGCGCCAGCAGAGCAGCCAGCATGAAGTCAGCGAAGTCACCCGCAACGCGATGCACGGCCTGCTGTCCGAGCAGGTGCGCATCGATGGCGAAGCCGAAGTCCGCCAGTTGGCCGATGCGCTGGCCAATCCGCTGTATTACTTCGACCTCGACGCGGTGGGCGCGCTGGCGCGCGCGGCCTTGCGCGAAGCCGACGTCGACTACGTGCTGGTGTACGACGCGCAGGGCCGGATCCTGCACGACGGCTCCGGCGACATCGCCGCATACGGCCAGCCGATGAACGATCCGTTGGCGAAGGAGGTGATCGCCGCCACCGGTCCGCATGCGCTGACGCGTGGGCAACTGCTCGATGTCTCGCGCCCGGTGATGATCGGCGACGAACGCTTGGGGGGCGTGCGGATCGGCTACTCGCTGGTCGGGATGGCCCGCGACGAGGCGGAGGCGATGGACGCGCTGCGCGGCAGGATCGACGATGTCGGCCGGCGCAGCCTGCTCTGGCTGTTGCTGTTGAGCGCAGCGCTGGCGGTGATCGCGATCGTGGCGGCGGTCGTGGTGCAGCGCCTGCTGGTGCAGCCGATCCAGGTGCTGGGCGATGCCGCGCGACAGATCGAGTCCGGCAACTTCACCTCGCCGGTGCCTGTCAGCAAGCGCCAGGACGAACTCGGGGACCTGATCCGCACCTTCGGGCGCATGCGCGAGAGCGTGGCCCGCCACGACCGCGACATCCGCCGCGTGGCCTACAGCGATGCGCTCACCGGTCTGTCGAACCGGTTGGCGTTCCGCGAGTCGCTGGACCAGCGCCTGCGCGCGCTGCAGGGGGCGGGGCGCCAGCTCGCGCTGGTGTTCGCCGACCTGGACGACTTCAAGCGGGTCAACGATACCCTGGGCCATGAGGCCGGCGACGAGGTGCTGTTGCAGGTGGCGACCCGGATCGACCGCGCGGTGCAGGCGATCCGCGGCGCCGATGCGATGGTGGCGCGCTTCGGTGGCGATGAATTCGTGGTCCTGCTGCAGGCCGCCGACAACGAGCCCGAAGGCGACGTGCGGAGGATGGTGACGCGGCTGGCGGAAACCCTGGTCCGCGAACTCGGCGAACCGATGCTGCTGCACGGGCGCCAAGTGTTCCTGGGCTCGTCGGTCGGGGTGGCGTTGTTCCCGGACGATGCCAGCAGCGCCTCGCTGCTGATGAAGAACGGCGACATCGCGATGTACCAGGCGAAGGTGGCCGGCAAGAACTGCTATCGCTTCTACAGCAGGACCATGGACCAGGCGGTGGAGCGTCGCGTGCGGCTGGAGCACGACCTGCGCGGCGCCTGGAGCCGTGGCGAACTGAGCCTGGCCTACCAGCCGATCTTCCGCACCCGCGACCGCGTGCTGGTCGGTGCCGAGGCCCTGCTGCGCTGGAACCATCCGGAGGACGGGGCGATCGCGCCTTCGGTGTTCATCGAGGTCGCCGAGCAGAGCGGGCTGATCGAAGCGATCGGCCCCGAGGTGCTGCGCAGTGCCTGCGCCGAGGCCGCCGGCTGGCCCACGC
>DAOOCX010000030.1:0-11962 GCA_035408605.1 Thermomonas sp.
CGCTGACCAGCCACGTTCCGCACACCCGGTCGATGAGGGTCAAACAATCGGAGCAGGGCGCGACGCCTGCGGCTCTCCCGCAACCACCAGCGCAAAAAGGAACGGGAGTCGGCACAGGGGGCGTGCCGCGTCCGCGAGCGGACGCGAGCGGCATCGGCCCGCGTCCTGTGCCGAAGGTCGGACGCAATCAGCCGTGTCCGTGCGGAAGCCGCAAGCCGTACAAGCACTGCCACGGCGACGGTTGAAGGCCGGGGGTGTCGCATGAGCCGCGCGCAGCCCTTGCTCGATGATCCGGTGTTTCTCCGGTCGATTCTCGGTTGCACTGAGCGCATGCGACAGGAGTTGAATCGTTGCCGTTCTGAGGCGGTCGCGGTTGCAGACTTGCTCGCGATCGCGGAGACCTCGGATTGGCTCGATGCCCATGAAAGTCCTGTCCGCCGCCGGCTTGATCGCGCCGAGACTCGCCAACGCCTGGCCGCGCACCGCGAGGCGCAAGCCCAGGCGGTGTCCCCATGAGGCGGAGGTGCCCACTGTGGGTTTCGATCCTGATCGCGAGTTCTGGTGCTTTCTCGTCGCGGCGGCGTGTTGTACGGCTCTGGTCTTGGACCATCGGCCATCCGCTACTGATTGCCCTCCGCACGGCGTGGTTCTGGACGCGCAATCCGGTCTTGTTCTTTCGGGTGCGCCTGCTGGCTAGGCGCATGCGGGCGTTGCATGCCGAAGGGCTCGGATTGCTTTCGGTTTCGTCCGGAATGGTGCTGTGAGCGCGGTAGCGGGTGCAGGGCGGAGCCCTGCGAACAAGCGCCATGGATGGCGCGCTCTTGCTCTAGCGGTTGGACCCGCGTTGACGGAACTTCCAAAGGTGGCCGAACCCACCTCTGAAAGCCCGCTTTTGCTTTGCCCGGAAGGGCAATCCTTGCCGACGGCTGGAACCGTCGGCGACACTCAAAGCCGCACAGGAGGCGGCCACGACATGAAAACACATCTGAGCCGACTTCGCATAATGCCTATTATGTAAACGTAGAAGATGTCAGAACCCGCGACACGCCGCCCTGACCGGCTCATCCAGGCGACTCAGGTCCGCCAAGGTCCGCTTCAGTCCCAACTGCGCCAAGCGCTGTTCACGCTTTGCCTTCGCCTGCAGGCATGGATCCGGCTTGGGACGCGCACTGGTGCCAGCACGGCGTGAACCACGCGAACTGCGCGCGCCAGTTGCACTGGAGCGTTTTCCGCGGCTGGTCGTCGCCATCGGCTGCGAATCCGGGACCGCCGCGAACTCGATGGTGCGATCCATGCGCTGGCCAGCCGCACAGGGTTTGGCCTGATAGCTGACCTGGCCGCCGGCACCCACGCAGCGGTACAAGGTGCCGGCGGACGCAAGCCCCGGACACAGGCACACGAGCAATACGAGGGATTTCATCGGCGATTCCTTGCGGATGGACATGCCGGCAGCCTGCGCGCCGGCGGCCGCGCGGGCTGTCGGGGAACTCCGCATCCGGGCCTCGGCCCAGTGCGCATCAGCTTTGACTCTGGACTCGACTCCAGACTTCATACTTCGCGTCTACCACGCGTCGAGCGCATCCCCATGCAGATTGGACAACTCGCCACGCAGGCCGGCGTCGCCATCGACACCGTGCGCTATTACGAGCGCCAGGGCCTGCTGCCGCCACCGGAGCGGCGTGCGTCCGGGTATCGGCAATACGGGCAGCCGGACATCGCGCGACTGCGCTTCATCCGGCGGGCGAAGGAACTGGGCTTCAGCCTGCAGGACATCCACGACCTGCTGCGCTTGAGTAGTCAGGCCGATGCCGATCGCAGCGAGGTGCGTGCGCTGGCGCAACAGCGATTGACCGACATCGAACGCAAGCTGCGCGAACTCGAGGCAATGCGCGCCACGCTGGCGCACCTGGTCGGCCAGTGCTCCGGGCAAGGTTCGCTGGAGGGCTGTCCGATCATCGACACCCTGGTCGCGTTCGATGCGGCCGCGACGAACGCATGAACCGCATGCACGACATCGACGGCACCTCCTCGCCCGACGCCACGCGCCGCAGGCTGTTGCGCGGCATGGCCATCGGCGGTGCGGCGGCAGGCCTTGGCCTGTGGGGAGGCCCCGTCTGGGCATTGGCCACGCCGAACCAGGCCGGCGTGCTGGCGGGCACCGACTTCGACCTGCGCATCGGGGCGACGCCGGTCGACATCACCGGTCGCACTGCGCGCGCGATCACCGTCAACGGATCCCTGCCCGGCCCGATCCTGCGCTGGCGCGAGGGCGACACGGTGACGCTGCGCGTGCGCAACACGCTGGCCGAAACCAGCGCGATCCATTGGCATGGCCTGTTGCTGCCGGCGAACATGGATGGCGTGCCGGGCCTGAGTTTCCACGGCATCGAACCGGGCGGCGACTACCTGTACCGCTTCAAGGTCCGGCAACACGGCACGTACTGGTATCACAGCCATTCCAGCCTGCAGGAACAGGCCGGCGTGTACGGCGCGATCATCATCGATCCGATCGAGCGCGCACCGTTCGCGTACGACCGCGACTACGTGGTCCTGCTGTCCGACTGGACCGACATGGATCCGCACCGGCTGTTCGCGCGGCTGAAGAAGCGCAGCGACTACGACAACCTGTACAAGCGGACCGCCGGCGATTTCCTGCGCGACGTGCGCGAGCAGGGACTGTCGAACACTCTCGCCGACCGCAAGGCGTGGGGCGCGATGCGGATGAGCCCGACCGACCTCGCCGACGTCAACGGCAATACCTATACCTACCTCGCCAACGGCCGCCGTGCCGACGACGACTGGACCGGCCTGTTCGCGCCCGGCGAGCGCGTGCGCCTGCGTTTCGTCAACGGCGCGGCGATGACCTTCTTCGATGTGCGCATCCCCGGCCTGAAACTCACCGTCGTGGCCGCCGACGGCCAGGACATCCGGCCGGTCGATGTCGATGAATTCCGCATCGCGCCGGCGGAGACCTTCGACGTGATCGTGCAGCCGGAGCGCGACGAGGCCTACGTGGTGTTCGCGCAGGCGATGGATCGCAGCGGCCATGCGCGCATCACCCTCGCCCCGCGCATGGGCATGCGCGCGCCCTCCCCCGCCCTCGACCAGCGCGCCCTGCTGACCATGGACGACATGGGCCACGGCAGCCATGCGATGGCGCCCGGCGAAATGGCCTGCGGCGCGAACATGGACCATTCGACGATGTCCATGCCGATGCCGGCACCGATGCAGGCGCATCCGGCCAGCGAGACCGGCAATCCCTTCGTCGACATGCAGACGATGTCGCCGGCGCCGCGCCTGGACGATCCCGGCATCGGCCTGCGCGACAACGGCCGCCGCGTCTTGCGCTATGCGGACCTGCGCAGCCTGCATGCGCCGGAGGACGATCGCGAACCTTCGCGCGAGATCGAGCTGCACTTGACCGGACACATGGAGCGCTTCGCCTGGGGCTTCGACGGCATCAAGTTTTCCGATGCCGAGCCGGTGCGCCTGAAGTACGGCGAGCGCGTGCGCTTCACCCTGGTCAACGACACGATGATGGAACACCCGGTGCACCTGCACGGGATGTGGAGCGACCTCGAGGATGCCGACGGGAAGTTCCTGGTGCGCAAGCACACGATCAGCATCCCACCGGGGACCAAACGGAGCTTCCGCGTCACCGCGGATGCACTCGGACGATGGGCGTTCCACTGCCACATGCTGATGCACATGGAAGCCGGGATGATGCGCGAAGTGCGGGTGGAGGAATGATGCGCCGCCTGTCCGCCATCGCCTTGCTGGCGTGCGTGTCGCCTGCATTCGCCCAGGATCATTCGCAGCATGCATCGCATGCGCGACATGCGATGCCGCCGCCGCCAGCGGCCACGACGTCGGATGACCATGCGCAGCATCGCGACCCCGCACCGGGCGAGGACGATGGCGGCGACTATCGTCCCCCTGCCCTCACCGATGCCGACCGCGCCGCCGCATTCCCCGACCTGCAAGGCCACGACATGGCCGCGCACATGGACGACGATCCCGTCGTGTGGATGGTGATGGCGGATCGACTGGAGTGGCAACAGGGCGACGCGCTGGCATGGGAAGGCAGCGCGTGGCTCGGCCACGACCGTGGACGACTGTGGCTGCGCAGCGAAGGCGAGCGCGAACGGGGCCACGCAACCGAAGCCAATGTCGAGGCCCTGTGGGGCAAGCCAGTCAATGCATGGTGGGATTTACTCGCCGGCGTGCGACACGACATCGCTGATGAAAGACGCGGCCACGATGGCCAGGACTGGCTCGCGCTTGGGGTGCAGGGCCTCGCGCCTTACAAGTTCGAAGTGCAGGCCACCGCCTATCTCGGCGAACGCGGGCAATCGATGTTGCAGGCGGAAGCCGAATACGAACTGCTGCTGACCAACCGGTTGATCCTGCAGCCGCGCATCGAGGCCATCGCGCATGGCCGCACCGATGCCATGCGCGGGATCGGTGCGGGGCTGGGCGAAGTGGATGCCGGCCTGCGCCTGCGTTACGAAGTGCGACGCGAGTTCGCGCCCTACATCGGCATCGATCGCGCGTATCGCTTCGGCAAGACCGCGGACTTCGCGCGGGCCGGCGGTGATGCGGCGCATGACACACGCTGGGTGGCAGGCGTGCGCTTCTGGTTTTGACGCCGCTCAGCGATCGTCGCGATATCGCCAGTATGCAGGGGCGCGCAGCCCTTCCCCGCCGACGATCTCGACCTGCGTGCCCGGGTCGACCGCGATCGACAGCGCGCCATCACCCAGTGTCCAACTGGTGGCTTCGGCGGTGCCGGCATCGCTGGGCAGCGACGTCACGCGTCGCGACTCGCCTGGCAACAGGCCGCTGCCGCTGCGTTTGCCGCGCGCTTCCTTCAGCGTCCACAGCCGATGGAAGGCTGCGCTGTAGTCGGCCTCTTCGAGGCCATCGAGGCGCGCGACTTCTTCACGGGAGAACGTGAATCGCGCAAGTGCACGCAGGTCGCGCGAACGCCGTGGCAATTCGACATCGATGCCGACCGGCACCGTCGCCAACGCGATCGCCAGCCAATCCCCGCTGTGGCTCAACGACAACGAGAGTGTCGACGGCTCGCCATCCACCCGGAGTTGCGGGCGCCCGTCCCCATGGCGATGCAGGGCCATGCGCGACGTGCCGGCCTGCAGCCAGTCCGCTGCGACCTGGCGCGCCAGCCAATGGCCCGCCAGGAAACTGCGCTGCCTCGACGTCGCCGTCATCTGCCGCAGCCGGGCGGCCTCGTCCTCGCCCAGCCAACCGGTGCCTGCCGCGATGGCCGACGCGGCGGTACTGTCCACCGATGCCAGCCAGATCCGCGCGACCGGCACGGCCCCCATGTCAGGTCCGGGCCGCCGCCGCGCGCACCGCGTCCTCGAGTTGGGCGCGCCAGACCATGTAGTTCGGATGGATCGACCACGTGCCGCTGGCACGCATGCGGTAGTTGAGGTTGATGCTGTCGACGTAGTCGAAACGGACCTGGCCGGCGGCGTACACCGCCTCCACCACCATCACGTGCTTGCCGCGCACACCCTTGCGCAGGAGCAATCGCCCGCGCGGATCGGGCTGCACCGTCCACTCCGCGGACGCCGCGCCGGCGAGGATCGCGGCGCGGGTGGCATCGCCATCCAGCGCCGCGCCATCCGCGCGCGCCAGCGTCACTGTCTGCGGCGCCTGCAGGGGCGTGCTGCGTGCCAGCGCCTGCGCCATCGAGAGGGCGAGGACGGTGGCGAACAACACGGCCAGGACACGTTTCATGGTGGCGCCTTGCGGTTGCACCGCGATCGTGGGGATGCTCATTTGACCTTGGCGTACACGCCCTTCAGGGCCACGCCGGCCATCAGCCCGCCCGCGCCGCACTCGTACTGGGTCGCGCTGCTGAAGGGCTGGTTCTTGTAGTTGCTCTCGATGTCGACCACCGCATTGGCGCCGCGTTCCTTCGCCGCTTCCTGCAGCGCCTTCAATGCGCCCAGGAACACCCACTGGCAGGCCCGTGCATCGCTCTTGCCGAAGGCATTGGTCTTGCGGTTGGTGGTGGCCGCGCCCAGGCGATCGGTCACTGCCGGCGCGCGTGCGCCCTTGAAGTGGAATTGCACGGAGCCGTCCAGCGTGCCGTCGGCCTTGCCGGCGGCGATCGCGGTGGCGATGTCGAACTGCTGGCGGGTGTCGCGCGCAGCGGCGGTCGGGGCGATGGCCAGCGTCGCGATGGTGGCCAGGGCAAGGGTCAGTCGGCGCATGCGTGGATTCCTCTTCGGGGTCAGGACCAGCGGCGCAACACCAGCGAGGTGTTGATGCCGCCGAAGGCGAAATTGTTGCTCATGGCGTATTCGCCGTCGATCAGGCGACCACCGCCCGCTTCGCCGGGGAGGATGTAGTCGAGCGCGCCGCAGCGCGGATCGACGTTGCGCAGGTTGGCCGTCGGATGGAACCAGCCCTCTCGCAGCATCTCCAGCGTCACCCAGGCCTCCAGCGCGCCGCAGGCGCCCAGCGTGTGCCCGGTGTAACTCTTCAGCGAACTGATGGGCATGCGCTCGCCGAAGACCGCATGGGTCGCGGTGGTTTCGGCGATGTCGCCGTGTTCGGTCGCGGTGCCGTGCGCGTTGACGTACGCAATCGCGTCCGGCGGCAGGCCGGCATCCTCCAGCGCCAGGCGCATCGCCTGCGCCATCGTCGCGGCATTCGGCTGGGTCACGTGCTGGCCATCGCTGTTGGTGCCATAGCCGACGATCTCCGCATGGATCGTCGCGCCGCGCGCAAGCGCGTGGTCGAGGTCTTCCAGCACCAGCGTGCAACCACCCTCGCCGATCACCAGGCCATTGCGCGAGGCATCGAACGGGCGCGGCGTGGTCTCCGGCGCATCGTTGTCGCTGCTGGTCGCGAACAGGGTGTCGAACACCGTGGTCGCGGTGACGTCGAGTTCTTCCGACCCGCCGGCGAGCATCGCCACCTGCTTGCCGGCCTTGATCGCCTCGTAGGCGTAGCCGATGCCCTGGCTGCCGGAGGTACAAGCGCTCGAGGTGGTGATGATGCGCCCGGTGATGCCGAAGAACACGCCCATGTTCACCGGCGCGGTATGCGCCATCATCCGGATGTACGTGGTCGCGTTGATGTACTGGGTGTTGAACTCGGCGAGCATGCGGCCGAAGTCGCTCATCGACGACGGCGTGCCCGCCGACGATCCGTAGGAAATGCCGACCTTGCCGCTCTTGAGCAACGGATCGCCGAGCAGGCCGGCATCGACCAGGGCGAGCTCGCTGGCGCGCGTCGCCAGCAAGGCAACCCGGCCCATCGAGCGCGTCGCCTTGCGGTTGTAGTGATCGGGCAAGTCGAACGGCTGCGCGGGCACGCCGAGCCGCGAATTCAGGCCCTTGTATTCGCCCCATTCGGGGAAGTGGCGCACCGCATTGCGACCGGTCTTCAGCCATGCCTGCACGCTCGGCCAGTCGTGGCCCAGCGGCCCCAGCACGCCACGACCGGTGACGACGACCCGGCGCTGTCCGCTTGCCGCGTTCACAACATGCCTCCGTTGACCGAGATGACCTGGCGGGTGACATAACCCGCCTCGTCGGACATCAGGTACGCCACCGCAGCGGCGACATCCTCGGGCTTGCCGACGCGGCGCAGCGGGATCATCTTCATCGCGTCATCGAGGATCTCGGGCGGCAGCATCTCGGTTTCGATCAGGCCGGGGGCGACGCAGTTGACGGTGATTTCGCGCTTGGCCAGTTCCAGCGCCATCGCCTTGGTCGCGCCGATGATGCCGGCCTTGGACGCACTGTAATTGGTCTGCCCGCGATTGCCGGCAATGCCGGACACCGAGGACAGGGTCACGATGCGGCCGGGCTTGCGCCGCCGCACCATCGGCATCACGCAGGGCTGCAGCACGTTGTAGAAGCCGTCCAGGTTGGTGTGGATGACCGTGTCCCATTCTTCGCCGGACATGGCCGGGAAGGCGTTGTCGCGGGCGATGCCGGCATTGCAGATGACGCCGTGGTACGCACCGTGCGCGGCGATGTCGGCCTCGATGGCGGACGCACAACCGGCGCGATCGGCAACATCGAATTCGAGCACGCGGGCAGCGCGGCCGAGCGCTGCGATCTCGGCAACGACGGCCTCCGCCAGGTCGCGCCGGCTGCGGCAATGCACGGCGATGTCGAAGCCGTCGCGGGCGAGGCGCAGCGCGATCGCGCGGCCGATGCCGCGGCTGGCGCCGGTGACGAGGATGCAGCGGTCGGTCATGGGGTCGGGTCGTCGAGATAGAGGTCGGGATTGGGCGGTTCGAACACGGAGACATTCGCGCTGGCGATTTCGTCGTCGCCATCCAGCAGGCGGCAGGCGAACATCCCCAGGCCATTGTCGCCCATCAGTTCGCGCCGGCATTCGATGCGCAGGCGCAGGCCGAACGCGAGCCACGGGCGATGGCACTGGTAGCGGCGCGTGCCCAGCAGGAAGCCGGGCTTGACCGCGTCGCCGCGGGCCAGCGCACGACCGCCGGCCCACGCGGCGATGCCCTGCGCCATGTACTCGATGCCGAGCCACGCCGGCAGGCCGGGGTCGTCTTCATCGGCCAGCAGGTGGTGCGCGTGCACGGTGGCCTCGGCAAGGACCCCGTCGGCATCGCAGTGCAGGACACGATCGATCCAGAGCATGCCGCCGCGATGCGGCACCAGGCGTTCGACGGCGGCGTCATGCGCTTCCATCAGCCGACCCCCAGGATCAGGGCGGCGTTGCTGCCGCCGAATGCGAAGGACTGGCTCAGGGCATGGCGCAATGGCGCGTCGGCACGTTCGCCCGGACGCACCAGGCGAATCGGTGCGAGTGCGGGATCGGCCTCGCCGTCCCACCAGTGCGGCGGCAGGCGTCGATCCGGATTGCGTGCCAGTGCAATCCAGCACAACCCGGCTTCGATCGCGCCCGCCGCGCCCAGCGCATGGCCGGTCAGCGGCTTGGTGGAACTGCAAGGCACGTCGACGCCCAGCGTGCGCTGCACCGCGCCCGCTTCCATGGCGTCGTTCTGCGGCGTGGCGGTGCCATGCAGGTTCACGTAGTCGATGTCCGAGGCGGCGATGCCGGCGCGCGCCAGCGCATCGCGGATCGCGCGTTCGGCGCCCTTCCCGTCCGGATCCGGCGCGGACATGTGGTGGGCATCCGAGGTTTCGCCCCAGCCGGCCAGGTGCACCGGGCCGGGCTCGCGGGTCATCAGGAACAGCGCGGCGCCCTCGCCGATGTTGATCCCGTTCCTGTTCGCCGAGAACGGATTGCAGCGCGCCACCGACACGGAACCCAGTGCGCTGAACCCCGCCACCGTGAACCGGCACAGCGAATCCGCGCCGCCGGTGATGACCGCATCGGCCATGCCGGCCTTCAGCAGCCGTGCCGCGGAGGCCATCGCCTTCGCACTGGACGAGCACGCGGTGGAGATCACATGGGCGGGGCCGCGCAGGCCGAGCTCGGTGGCCACGAACATCGCGGGCGTGCCCATCTCCTGCTGCCGGTAATGGAACGCCTCCGGCCATGTGCCGTGCGCCTGGAAGTACCGGTGCGCGTCTTCGCTTTCGCCGACGCCGGAGGTGCTGGAACCCAACACCACCGCGACGCGGTCAGCGCCATGTCGCGCCACGACCTCGGCAACGGCATTGCGCAGGGGCGCCAACGCGAGGCGCAACAACTGGTTGTTGCGGCCGCGTAGTTCGACCGGCATGTCGTCGAGCGACGGCAATGCGCCGGGCACCAGGCCGAGCGAGGTGGCGGCGCCGGTGACCGCATCGGTCACCGCCACGCCACGCGGTGTGTCATCCGCGAACAGCGCGGTCGCGACCTGGTCGACATCGCGGCCGAGCGCGCAGGCGATGCCGAGTTCGTTGAGGAAGAACGTCGTCACGGTCCGGCCTCTGCGGACTCCATATCACTGGAGGTGATGTCCAGCGAATAGTCCAATGCGTGTTGCTCCAGTCGCGCCTGCAAGGGCTGCGGATAATCGACGGTGGCGATGATGGCGTCGCCCAGGCGCAGCACGCGGCGCCGGCCTTCCATGCGCAAGGACCAGCCGGCAGGCAGCGTCGGCGCGATGGCGTCGACCGGCCAGAACACCAGTTGCAGGTCGGACAGCACGCGCTCGCCGTCCAGTGCCGCCGGCAGGAATGGGGCGCGTTGCTGCTTCAATTCCTTGCCATCCCAATCCAGTCGCAATGCGACCTGGCCCTGCGCGTGGATGACCAGGCGCGTATTCGCGCCATCGCTCTCGACCAATGCATCCACGGTCTGCCGGCGGTCGCCATGGCGGAATCCCAGGCGCTGCTGCAGGGCCAGCGGAACGGGCAATGCGGACGGTGGCAACCGCAGCACCGGCATCGACGCCGCCAGCGCCTGGCGCGCGGCCACGCTCGCCTGCGGCGTGGCGCAACCGGCCAGCCAGAGCGACAACAGCAACGTGGCGATCAACCGCTGCACAGTTCCTCCAGCACGCGCAGCCGGCGCGCTTCGGCGACATAGGGATTGCCGCGATCCCACGCATAACCCGCCAGGATCGAGCAGATCATCCGGCGGATGTCGGGATTCTGGTTCGGGTGGAAGATGATCTTCTGGAAGCCGCCGGCATACCACGCGTCCACGAAGCGGCGGAACGCATCCACGCCATCGCGCAGCGGCTTGCCATACTCGGCTTCCCAATCGACCGTCTCGCCATCTGCCTGGCGTGCCAGGCAGTTGGCCGCCAGGTTGGCCGAGGTGAAGGCGATGGTGACGCCGGACGAGAACACCGGGTCGAGGAATTCGCCGGCATTGCCGAGCAGCGCGTAGTTCCGGCCCCACAACGACTCGACATTCGCGGAGTAACCCACGATCTGCCGTGCCGGCGTGTCCCAGTCGGCATCCGCGAGCACCGCGGACAGCCCCGGGTCCTCGCCGACGATGGCGCGCAGGCGTTCGCTTTCGCTGCCTGCGTACTGCGCCAGGAAGGCCTGTTCGGCGACCACGCCCAGCGAGCAGCGCCCGTTCGAGAACGGGATCGTCCAGTACCAGACATCCTGGTGCCGGGGATGCACGGTGATCAGGATCTTGTTGCGGTCGAAGGCGTCGTTGCCCGGCGCGATGTTGTCGCGCACATGGGTGAAGATCGCACCGCGGACGGGGAATCCCGATGGCTTTTCGAGCTTCAGCAGGCGCGGCAGGATCCGGGCGAAGCCGCTGGCGTCGAGCAGGAAGTTGGCCTCGACGGTGTACGCCTCGCCATCCGGTGCGCGCACGTCGATGCGCGGACGCTCGCCGTCGACATCGACCGCCAGCACCTCATGCCGGTAACGCACGCTGGCACCCATGCGCGCAGCTTCGTCGGCCAATACCTTGTCGAAATCGGCGCGCTGCACCTGGTAGGTCGTGCCCCAGCCCGGCGAGGACTTGTCGCGGAAATCGAACTGGGTGCGTTTGTCGCCATGCGCGAACGCGGCGCCGTTCTTGTACTGGAAGCCGGCCTCGACGACCGCGCGCAGCATGCCCGCCCTCTCGATGTAGGCCATGCTCTGCGGCAACAGGCTCTCGCCGATCGAGAAGCGCGGGAACTGCTCCTTCTCCAGCACCAGCACCTCCCTGCCCTGCTGGCGCAACAGCGCCGCGGCGACGCTGCCGGCGGGGCCGGCGCCGATGATGAGGATGTCGGCGGTTTCGATGCGTGGACTCATGGCGTCTCGATGATGGGTGCCTTCGCAAGCGCGGCTGCGGATGCGTTCGGGCGGGCGTGCGGGCGGAAACAGGGGGACAGCAGCCAGACCAGGCTGATCCCGAACAACAGGGTCAATCCGAAACCGTGCAATGCCGGCGTGGCCGACAACGACAACAGGCCGAACGCGAGCAGCGTGCTGGCCGCGCCCAGGCAGACCGCGAGCCAGCTGGCGCCATCGCCTTCGTGTTCGAGCAGGAAGATGCCGTAGTCCACGCCCAGGCCGAGCAGCAGCAACTG
>DAOOCX010000030.1:12062-22636 GCA_035408605.1 Thermomonas sp.
CGCACGCCTTCGATTCCGTTCGCAGCCGTCGCCACGGCGGTCAAGTGCGCGGGCGTGAGTCCCTGCAGCATCACGAGGCTGGCGTGGCGACCATCGACGGCGCCCAGCCACAACGGACGCAGTGGCGCGGCGAGCGGTTGGCGCAGTCCGTCCTCGACCTGCAGCGACGCATGGGCCGATGTCGTCGTTGCAGGCGCAGGCTCGCCGAGCATCGCCGCGACGCGGGTGCGCGCCAACGCTTCGGCGGGAATGACCAGGTCGCGATCTGCCTGCTGCCGCTGCAGCGACGGCAACGTATCCGAGACCGCTCGCCACCCCTGCAGGTGGCCGGCAGCGACCTGCCGTCGCAGGGCATCGGCGAGGCGCTCCTCGTTGCGCAGCACCGCCTGCGCATCCACACCTTCGACCAGGAAATACTGCGCCGGACTGGGCAAGCCCAGCAATTTGCCGATCGCGATTTCATCCTGCAACAACGCCGTGGGCGAGGTCTGCAAGCCGCGCAAGTCATCGCTGGCCTGCAGGCGCTGCAGGCCGCCGCCGATGAACAACACGGCCGCCAACGCCAGCACGCCACTGCCCAGGTTCGGCCGCAGGCGCGGCCAGTGCGCCAGGCTGCCGGCGATGCGTGCGGCGAAGCGGCTGTGCCGCGGTGTCCCGGTATCCAGCCACGGGAACCACAACACCGCGGTGATGAAGGTCGCAGTCAACGCCGTCGTCGCGAACACCGCCATCTGTCGCAAGCCGGGGAATGGCGCAATGCCGAGGGCCAGGTAGGCCAGCACGCTGGTCAGCAAGGCGAGCGCCAATGCCGGCAACAGGCTGCGCATCATCGGTCGCGGCGGCACCTCGGGACGGCCCTGCCGGCAGGCGAAATAATGGATGCCGTAGTCCTCGGCCACCCCGGCCAGGGTGGCGCCGAACACCAGGGTGATCAGGTGCACCTGGCCAAGGATCCAGCTGGTCACCGCGATCGCCGCGGCCAGGCCGACCAGCAGCGAGACGCCCACCAGCACGATCGGCCGCAGGCTGCGGAACGCCAGCCAGACCAGCAGCAGCACCGCCAGCAGCGACCCGAGGCCGATGGTATTGACCTCGAATGCGGCGCGCGATGCTGCGGCTTCCGCATGCAGGGGCACGCCGCCACGCAGCATCTCGAGGTCGCCGCCTGCGGCCTTGCGCGCATCGCCAGCGGCGGCGTCCAGCACAGTCTGCAGCGAGGCGTCGCCATCCAGCCGGAATGCCGGTTGCGCGCTCTTGAAGCGCAACAAGGCCCAGTCGCGGCCGTCATCGCCACGCACGGACACCAGCTCATCGCGCACCTGCATGCCCTGCCCGGCGCGTGCCTGCCACCAGGCCGGCCACAGTCCGAGCGGATCGTCCTGCCAGCGTCCGATGCCGCCGCTGACGGGTGAGTACAGACGGGCCATCGCCATGTCGGCGATGGCGTCGGGCGTGGCCGAGCGCAACCACTCGCGCTGCGTCGGCGTCAGCAGGGCCTGGCGATGCGGTGCAAACGCCGCGATGGCCGTGGACATCGAATCGGCATTGTTCTCGCCTGCCGGTCGCAACCCCTTGCCGGAGCCGATCGTCCTTGCGAAGGCGTGGGCGGCATCTCGCGTGGTGGGCCAATCGCGCGCCGAGAGCAGGACCACCACATCGCCGGTGACCGCCTCGGACAACCGCAGGTTGGCCGCGGCCAACCGCGCATCCTCGGTGGCACCGGGCAACAAGGCCATGATGTCGGTGTCGATCGCCGGTGCACGCCAGAACATGACCTGCTGCAGCCCAAGCGCAAGCACCGCAAGCAGCCAGGCCCAGGCCAGCCAGCGCCAGGCGCGGCCACCCGACGCGCCTGCCATGGCAGGCCGATCAGTCAAGCTGCGCCGCCTCTTGCCGGGTCGCGGGCGGCGTTTCGCGCAAGTCGCTGAACACGATCCGCGTGCGGTCGCCCGCGGGTTCGATGATCTCCACGCCGCGCACGTAACGGTCGCCGTCCAGCACGATGCGGGTGAACGCCTGCTTCAAGGCGGCATCGCGCGGTTGCAGGGCGAGCGACCAGCCGCCGTCCGCGCGCAGGGTTTCCTTGAGGGTGAAGCGCGTGGCCAGCGCATCCAGATCGCCGGCCACCAATGCCATCAGCAAGGCGTTGACCGCCGCCATGCCGGGCGATGCACCGGCATCGATCAAGACCTGGGTGCTGCCGTCCGGCATGGTCGCGAGCAGGCGCTTGCGGGTCAGCCGGGTCGAGGATGCGAACGGCTTGCGCGTGTTCCAGGCGATGCCGCGATCGCGCAGCAACAGGAAATCGCCGCTCGACTTCAGCGGGTTGCGGAAGCCCTGCAACTGCTTCTGCTGCTCGAACTGCCCGCGCAACACCGCCGGCTTGGCCAGGCGCGAACGCACGCCATCGCCATCGGCGGCATGCGCGGGGAATGCCATGGCGAGCAGCATCACGATCAACACCAGCCAGGTGCGCAGCCTGTTCATGCGGCGAGCCCCAGGCGACGCCGGAACACCTCGGGCGTGGCGTAGCACATCTCGCCGCTGGCGATCGCCACCGCGACCTGCAAGGTATGCGCGCGGGTGATGACCTCGCCGGTCTCGGCATCGCGGATCACGTAGTCGATGCGCATGCGCATCTCCCATTCGGTGAGTTCGGCGCGCACGCGCAGGCGTTGGCCGTAACGCGCCGAACGGACGTACTTGCAACGCAGGTCGACGACTGGCCAGACGTAGCCGGACGCGCGCATCTGCGGATAGTCGTAGTCGATGCCCTGCAGCAGCGCGCAGCGCGCCAGCTCCAGGTACTTGAGCGTGTGCCCGTGCCAGACCACGTCCATCGGATCGAGGTCGTGGAAGGCCGGGCTGAGCTCGATCTCGGCGACCAGCGGCACGGTCGGCTCAATCGACATACAGGCGCCACGCCTCGTCGCGGATCGCGGCCAGCAGGCCATGCAGGTCGCGGTCGAGCGCGCGGTCTTCCTCCACCAGCGGGATGCGCGCTTCCAGGTCGAGGAACATCGCCTCGGCATCGTCGGACAGCTTGGCGCTGCCTTCGTGGGCACGACGCAGGGCCATGCCCTGGCGCGCGGTCACCAGCAATGCGGCCACGACCTGTTCGGTCAGTTCGATCACCCGCAGGCAGTCGCGCGCGGCGATGGTGCCCATGCTGACCTTGTCCTGGTTGTGGCATTCGGTGCTGCGCGAGAACACCGAGGCCGGCATCGTCAGCTTGAGCGCTTCCGCGGTCCAGGCCGACGCGCTGATCTGCAGCGCCTTCAAGCCGTGGTTCAGCGCCGCGCGTTCGCCGCGTGCCGCCGACAGGTTTGCCGGCAGGCCGTGGTTGTAGCGCGCGTCCACCAGCAGGGCCATCTGCCGATCCAGCAGGTCGGCGAGGTTCGCCACCAGGTTCTTCAGCGAATCCATCGCGAAGGCGATGTGGCCGCCGTAGAAATGGCCGCCGTGCAACACCATCCCGGCGTCCGCATCGATGATCGGGTTGTCGTTGGCGCTGTTGAGCTCGTTCTCGATGTTGGTGCGCAGCCACGGCAGCGCATCCTGCAGCACGCCGATGACATGCGGTGCGCAGCGCAGCGAATAGCGGTCCTGCAGGCGCTGTTCGTTGCGCGACGGCCGTGCCGTGGCGAGGTCCGCGCGAAGGCGCCCGGCGACGCGCTGCTGGCCAGGATGCGGCTTCACTGCGAACAGGGCTTCATCGAAATGGTGGGCATTGCCGGCGCTGGCGACCAGGTTGAAGGCGGTGATGCGCGTGGCAAGGCGGCCGAGGTAGTCGGCGCGTTGCCACGCCAGGCACGCCAGCGCGGTCATCACCGCGGTGCCGTTCATGATCGCCAGGCCTTCCTTGGGGCGCAGCCGCAACGGCTGCAAGCCGTGCGCAGCCAATGCTTCGCCTGCCGGCTTGACGGCGCCGTCGTGCAGCACCTCGCGCTCGCCGCAGAGCACGGCAGCGACGTAGGACAGCGGCGTCAGGTCGCCACTCGCGCCGACCGAACCTTCGGCCGGAATGCGCGGCAGGATGTCGTGCCGCAGCAGCGCCTGCAGTTGCCGCAGCAGCGCCACGCTGACGCCCGACGAGCCCTGCGCCAGCGACACCAGGCGCGCCAGCAGCACCGCGCGGGTTTCGTCGGCATCGAGGAACCGCCCCAGGCCGACGCCGTGATAGGCGTAGAGGTGATGCGGAAGCTCATGCACCAGCGCCGGCGGGATCGCGACGGTGCAGGAATCGCCGTAGCCGGTGCTGACGCCGTAGACCACGCCGTCCTCGGCGATCAACCGGTCAACGAAGTCGGCACCACGGCCGATGCGGGCGAGGAAGTCGCCCGCGTCGGACAGCCGCGCAACGGCCGTGCCGCGGGCGACGGCGACGACATCCTCGATCGTCAACGGATGGCGCCCATCGACCATGATCGAAGCGGGTTCAGCGGGAATGGCGGGCATTGGCGTGCGGCATCCAGAAATCGTAGAAGTTGAACCAGTCGTACGGCGATTGTCGCAGGCAGCCGGCCAGCCAACCTGAAAACCGGGCGGCGCAGTCGTTCAGGCCCGCCTGGCGATCCGCGCGCGGCAAGGTCACCTGTTCCGCCAGCAGCTCGATGCGCGACGCGTAGCCGTCGCCATCGTGCAGGCAGGACAGTCCCCACACCGGGCAACGCAACAGCGACGCGATCAACCACGGGCCCGCGGGGAAATCGGCCTCTGCACCGAGGAATGGCGCACGGCAGGTGCGGTCGCCGTGCACCGGCACGCGGTCGGCGGCGATGGCGATGAATTCGCCGGCGGCGACGCGATCAGCCAGCGCCATCGCCATCGCCGGGGAAAAATCGGTGACCTGCAGCAGGCGCACGGTGGCTTGCGGGTTCAGTCGCGCCAGGATGCGGTTGAACTGTTGCGCATGCGCGGTGTGCACCAGGATGGTCACGCGCAGGCCCTCGCGCCAGCGCGCCGCCATCTGCATGAGCTCCAGGCAGCCCATGTGCGCGGTGGCGATGACGCCGCCCTGCCCCGCCTGCGCGGCGTCGAGCATGGCCTGCTGGCCGCTGAAGCGGATCCGCTCGCGCGGGTAGCGACCGCCGATCGCCAGCATCTTGTCGAGCAGGGTTTCGCCGAACAGGAAGAAATGCGCGAGGCTCTGGCGCATCCCGGGTTCACGCCGGAACACGCCTTCCGCGGCATTCAGTCGACGCAGGTAATCCAGCGATGCACGCCGCGCCGGACCACTGCCCAGCCACCAGAACAAGACCACCGGGTACAGGCAGATCCGGAACGGCAAGCGCCCGAGCAGCCGATACACCGCGTACAGGAACCAGGTGCCGCCGACGAAGGTGGTTTCGCCGAGGTCGGCCCAATGCCCGCGGCTCATCGCACCACCGTGCGCACGCGGCGAACGAGCAGGCGCGGTAGCCGCCACAGCATCCCGAAGAACAGGCGCGTGTGCATCGCCGAAATGCGCGCGTTGTCGCGCCACAGGCGGAAATGCGAGACGCCGTCCATCGGGTAGGTCACCCGCGTCGGCACGGTACGGATCGGCACACCGGCCCAGTGCAGGCGGACGATGATCTCGATATCGAAATCCATGCGCGTGCCAACCGATTCGCGATCCAGCAAGGCGAGTGTCGCGGCAAGCGGATAGACGCGGAAACCGCACATCGAATCGGCGATGTCGAGCGACAGCGTGTTGATCCACACCCAGACGTGCGTCGCGTAGCGGCCGACGAGCCGGCCGAGCGGCACGCTCTCGTCGTAGACCGGCCGGCCATTGATGACGGCATCGGGATGCGCGGCGGATTCGGCCAGGAAGCGCGGCACGTCATGGGTGTCGTGCTGGCCGTCGGCATCGATCTGCAGGATATGGCTCGCACCCAGCGTCGCCGCCTGGCGCATGCCGGCCATCACCGCCGCGCCCTTTCCGCCATTGCGGTCGAGTCGCAGCAGCGACACCCGTCCGGCATGGCGGTCGGCGAGTTCGCGCAACACCGCGGCGCAGGATGCGCCGGATCCATCATCGACCAGCAGGATCGGCACGCCGTGCGGCAACAGCTGGTCAACGGTGTGGCCGATGGCATGCTCGTGCTCGTACACCGGCACCACGACCCACGGCCTGGATGTCGACGTCATGGCGCCTCCCCGAAGCGCAGCCGGCCGCTGGCGTGCACGCCACGTGCGGAGGTGAAGCGGAAGCCGAGCTGTCCCGGCCGCCAGTCCAGCTCGGCGGTCAGCGCCGTGCCCGGACGCACCAGTTGCTGGAACTTCAAGGCTTCCATGCACTGCATGTCGCCGGCCACGCCGAAGGCGTCGCGGCCGAGGCGCACCGCCCAATCCACCAGCACCACGCCTGGCAGGACGTGGATATGCGGGAAATGGCCTTCGAACGCCGCGAGCTCGGTGCCGGCCAGCAAGGTCGCGGTGGCCTTGGCGTGCTCGCGCAGCTGCCAGTCGGGCGTCGGCATCAACGGCCGGAACAGCGCCGCAAGGTCGCGCTCGCGGGTCTTGCCGCGTGCATCCGCCGGCAGCGCATCCAGGAAGCGCCAGCGCCGCGGCAAGGCAATGGGATCGCAATGGCCGGCCAGCCATGCGCGCAGGCGTTCGACGAGTGCCGGGCGACCCTCGCCATCGAGCAACGCCTGCCCTTTCATGCTGGCGACCGCTGCAACCGCCAGCAGGATGCGATGGCCAGGGAGTGCAAGCACGCGGACGTCATCCAGCAAGTCGCTGTCCTGAAGCCGCGCCTGGATCGCGTCCAGGGAAATACGGCGTTCTTCCAGTTTGACGATGCGGTCGGCGCGGCCAAGCAGTTCGAAACGACCAGCGCCTGCATCGTGCGCACGATCGCTGGTCGACCACCAGTCGTTCGATGGCAGGTGCGGCGAACGCACGTCGAGCAAGCCGTCCTGCACGCGCCATTGCACGCCCGGCAAGGGCTGCCACGGCGCGCGGCTGCCATCCCCGCGTCGCCAGGCGACGCCGCCGGTTTCGGTGCTGCCGAAGACTTCGATCGCCGCCTGCCCCCACAGGCGGTGCACGGTCAGCGCCGCATCCACCGGCAACGGTCCGCCCGACGAGAACACCACGCGCAACGCGGACGCCAGTGCCTGCCAATCCTGCGTGTCCGGCAACCGCTTGAGATGCGCGGGACTGGCGACCAGGGCCACCGGACCGGGACCCAGCGTGGTCAGCTGTTCGTTGTAGGCGATGCGTGCCGGCGCGAACGCGCGTGCCGACGACAGCGGCCACAGGATGCGGAACAGCAGGCCGTAGATGTGCTGGTGCGAGACCGTGCCGTGGATCACCGCATCTGCATCGATCAACGGTCCGAACACGGATTCGAGGGCCTCGACTTCCGCATCCAACTGGCGCAGCGACTTGCGGATCGCCGCGGGTTCGCCCGTCGAGCCCGAGGTGAACAGCACAAGCGTGCAGGTGTCCGCATCGAGTGCACCCAGCCTTGCATCGATCGACCCGTGTGACCGGATTGCGCAGATGCCACCCGGCAAGTCGCCCGCGAAGATCAATCCGCGTTCGCGCAAGTTGTCCAGCGTCGCCGGCAAGGTATCGCCCGGCAACCACGGCGTGACGCCAGCCTGCCATGCGCCGAACAAGGCGGCGGAAAACTCAAGCGCGTCATCGCAGGCCAGGGCAACGTCGTTGCCTGCATGCGCAGTGAGTGCTTCGCGCCATGCACCGACGCGCAGGCGCCACTGCGCGTGGTCGATGCCGGGCGATACCGATGCCGTGGCATCGACACTGCAGAGTCGTGGCAAGGGAATGCGCATGCGATCAACCGGCATGGCGCGGCCTGAGCAGCCACTCGCCGGCCAGCATCGCGCCGATGAGCACGTAGGCAATCGCGCCGTTGTACAGCGCCCATGTGGCATCGGACGCTGCCAGTGCCGTCCAAAGCGCGATGCCACCGTTGGCCACGAAGAACACGCACCACGCACGCGTCACGTTCGCGACCCAGCGCACGCCTTCCGGCGGCAGGTCGGGATGGCGCAAACGGGCCAGGCGTTCGATCACGGTCGGCGGCTTCCACAGGCTGGCGGCGAACACCAGCAGCATCGCCACGTTCACCAGCACCGGGTAGAGCTTGAGCGGCAGGCCGTCATTCAGGACGAAGGTGGCGATCACCAGCACGAGCGCGCCGGACGCGGCGAGCCACCAGACCGGTTCACGCGAGGCGAGCGCGCGGAGCGATGCCACCAGCAGCAGGAACAGGCCCAGCCAGCGGGGTTCGAAACGCGCCAGCCCGAGCCAGATCGCCAGCGGATACAGCAGGGTCGCCAGCCACGCCAGGGCCGTCGCGACGCGCACGGGTTACTTGACCGTGGCGACGTTGCCCGCATGCAGCATCGTGTGGACGGTATCGACCACGTCCTGCACGCTGCGCACGGCCTTGAATGCCTCCGGGCGCAGGTTGCCGCCCAGCATCGGCTTGAGCTGCACGATCAGGTCGACCGCATCGATGCTGTCGATGTCCAGGTCGCCGGCGAGCATGGCCTGCGGAGTGATGCTCGCCCGTTCGATCCCGAAGGTGTCGTGGAGGATGCCGGCGATGCGCTGGAAGATCTCGTCCTTGTCCATCGTGCTGTCCGTGCCTGTCACTGCGAGCGACTGGCGGCGACGAATGCGGCCAGGCTGCGCACGCTGGCGAAGTGCCGGCGGGTTTCCTCGGAATCGGCGGCCAAGGTCACGCCATAGCGCTTCTGCAGGGCCAGCCCGAGCTCGAGCGCGTCGATCGAATCCAGCCCCAGGCCCTCGTTGAAAAGCGGCGCTTCGGTGTCGATGTCGTCGGCGACGACGTCCTCCAGCGACATCGTGGAGACGATCAGCGCCTTGATGTCCTGTTCCAGCGAATTAGTGTCCAGCGCCTGCACGCAGCAGTTCTCCCGTGAAGATGTCCCCGAGCGCAGCCGTCAGGCGGCGTGCCGCCAATGGCTCGGTGACGCCGTCTTCGAGAAACGGTGAGACCGGCAGGTCTGGCAGGACGTCCATGCACAGATGGAAGCGCCGGGGCGGCACACGATACCATTTCTCCCCCTTCCCCAGCGTGCGCGGCTCGCAGCGGATCACCACCGGCGTCACGTCCAGGCGCCCGCGCACCGCGATGTTCGCGGCACCGCGTTGCAAGGGTCCCAGCCGTTCGCCAGCCGGCGTGCGCGTGCCTTCCGGGAAGATCAGCAGGTTGCGCCCTGAACGCACCGAGGCGATGCAGTCGTCGACCAGGCCGGCGCCGTTGTCGTTGCAGATGTAGCCGGTCGCGCGCACCGGACCGCGGGTGAACGGATTGTTGGCCAGGCGCGACTTCACCACGCAATCCGCGTCCGGCAGGCGCGACACCAGCAGGACCACGTCGACCAGGGTCGGATGATTGGCCAGCACCAGCAGGCCCCGGCGTTGCAGGCGCTCCAGGCCGCGGATCTCGAAGGTCATCACGCCCAGCCCATGCATGACCCGGATGTGCCCGGCGAAACTGGCGCGGATCAAAGCGCGTGCGCGGCGCTCCAGCGTCGCCCGGTCGCGGCTGAACAGGCCGACCAGCGGGAACACCAGCACCCGCAACAGCAGACCGCCCACGCCGAACGCGATGAACGACAACGCGGTGCCGAAGGTCCGCCACGCGCGGTCGAATGCATCAGCCATGCCGGCTCCAGCCGCCACCCTCGACGCCCGGCAAGGACGCATCGCCGGCCAGGAAGAAGCGCAGCACGTCCAGCGAATGCGGCAGCACGCCGGATCCCGCAGGTTCGCCCGCGCGGAGCGAAATACGCGGCAAGCCATCTCGCGGCGCGACGATCCGCCAGGCCCAGGCGTGCAGCGCGTCGGGCTCGTCGAGGAACACGTCGTAGTCGCCTGGCACCGCATCGTCGTACACCACGACCAGCACCGCGGGCGCGCCATCCGCCAGCAAGCCGAGCGCCTCGGTGACCGCTGCCTCCGGCGTGGCACGCACCGCCGATACCGCGAGGTAGTTCCCCTGCAGCAGGCGCGCGATGCTGTATTGCGCGGCGATCGCGTTGTGCGTCGACAGGCCGAACTGCGTCGGCGACAACGGTTCGTCACGCGCAAGTTCGGCGAGCATGCGGTGCGTGCGATCCAGGTCGCCATGCCGGCTGGCGAACACCAGCGGCAGGTCGCGGTCGTCGTCATGCTGGCAACGCCACGCGACCTGCAACGCGGCGCGCCCCAGGCGTTCGACGCGACGCCGCTGCATCGGCGCCATCTCCGCCAACGCCGGCATCGCCTCGCCGGTCGGCAGCCAGGGCGCGCGCGCCCATGCGTGCCAGTCTGCGTGGCTTTCGAGCCCTGCGGCGAACGCCGACCAGGCATCGATGCTGAACGTGGCATCCGTGTCGATTGCGTGCTCCATGTGGCGTGTTGCCGCTTGCGTGGCGCTGCATGCATCTTCCGCGCTGGCGCCGCAAAGAAAAAGCCCGGCGTGAGCCGGGCTTTCGATGAAGCACCTCGATTTCGCGGTTCGTGGTGGCGTCCCCACGGGGATTCGAACCCCGGTCGCTACCGTGAAAGGGTAATGTCCTAGGCCTCTAGACGATGGGGAC
>DAOOCX010000031.1:0-9971 GCA_035408605.1 Thermomonas sp.
CAGCACATGACCGATCCCAGCCAGGCACCAGACGCCCCGCCCTCCAGCGCCCAGCCGAAGCACCGGCAGCTGAAGCTCGAGAACTTCCTGCCGTACCGGCTCAGCGTGCTGTCCAACCGCACCAGCAATGCGATCGCCCGCGAATATTCCGAGCGCTTCGACATGACCATCCCGGAATGGCGGGTGATGGCGGTACTGGGTCGCTTCTCCGGGCTGTCCGCCAACCAGGTCGCGCAGCGCACGGCGATGGACAAGGTCGCGGTGAGCCGCGCGGTGGCGAAGCTGATGGATGCCGGACGCATCGCCCGCGAGTTCGACGACGACGACCGCCGGCGCTCGGTGCTGCGCCTGTCTGAGGCCGGTTACGCCGTCTACGACCAGATCGTGCCGCTGGCGCTGGGCTTCGAGCAGCACCTGCTGGGCGATATCCCGGCGGACGAACGCGCCCTGCTGTTCCGCCTGCTGGACCGCCTGGATGAACTGGAACTGCGCGCCGAACACTACAACGGCGGTGCCGATACAAACCCCGGATGACCGCAAGACGCAACGCAAACGAAAACGGCAGCCGAGGCTGCCGTTTTCGTTTCGTGCGTTGGAGGATGCTTACTTCACCCCGTGCATCCACTTCTGGATCAACGGCGCGATCAGGAACAGCAGCACGCCCGAACCGACCAGCGCATAGAAGCCAAACGTATAGCCGGCGTGGGCCGACTCGACGGTCATGCCGCCCTCGCCGCTCACCTTGCCCGCGAAAATGCCGGCCAGGTTGTTGCCGATCGCGATCGAGAGGAACCAGCAACCCATCGCCAGCCCGCCCAGGCGCGCCGGGGCGAGCTTGCTGGTCATCGACAGGCCGATCGGCGACAGGCACAGCTCGCCCACGGACTGGATGACATAGACCATGAACAGGGTCCAGAACGGGATCTTGCCGTTCTCGTCGACCATGCCCGACAGCGCGACCATCAGCAGCAGGAAGGCAAGGCCATTGAAGATCAGGCCCAAGCCGAACTTGCGCGGGATGATCGGGTTGTTGCGGCCCATCTTCACCCACAACCATGCCAGCACGGGCGCAAGCGCGATGATGGCCACCGAGTTCACCGACTGGAACCAGGACACGGGGAAGTCGTTGGTGCCCGCCAGCGCCTGGAACATCCCGACCATCCCGATGTCGCGATCCACGATCTTCTCGGCCAGGAAGTTGAACGAGCTCCCGGCCTGCTCGAAGAACATCCAGAACAGCACGTTGAACACGAAGATGGTCAGCATCGCCATCACCTTGTCGCGCGACACCTTGCCTTCGACCACGCCCTCGCGAAAGAGCATGACCGCGGGAATGACGAACAGCGCCATCAGGATCGCCTGCAGCAGGTTGGCGTCGATGGTCAGGAGGGCATAGAACATCGGGATCCCGATGACCACGCCGAACAACAGGACCAGGCTGACGTTGCGCATGCCGGTCTGGTGCGCTGCGGGCAAGCCAATGCCCTTCAGTTGCGTGCGCCCGAACCAGAACCAGACCAGGCTCAACAACATGCCGATGCCGGCCGCGATGAACACGATCTTGTAGGCCGGCGTGTCCTCGATCCCGAAGATCTTCTTCGCCAGGTATTGGGTGATCAGCGGCGCCAGCAACGCACCGATGTTGATGCCCATGTAGAAGATGGTGAAGCCCGAATCCCGGCGGTCATCGCCCTGCGCGTAAAGCTTGCCCACCATCGTCGAGATGATCGGCTTGAACAGGCCATTGCCGACGATGATCGTGGCCAGGCCGAGCTTGAACATCGCTTCGCTGGGCGACGCCAACAGGAACAGGCCGGTGGCCATGATCACCGCGCCGAGCAGGATCGAACGCTGGAAGCCGATCAGCTTGTCAGCCACGTACCCACCGAAGATCGCGCCCGCATAGACCAGCGCCAGGTACGCGCCGTACAGCTCGCTGGCCGGCTTCTCGCCGGAGGCGTCGCCCCCGTGGAACTGGGCCACGATGTAGAGCACCATCGCCCAGCGGATGCCGTAGAACGCGAAGCGCTCCCAGAATTCCGACATGAACAACATCCACAAGGGGCGCGGATGCCCGAGTACCTGCGGGAATTCCGGCGGATTCGCCGGCGTGGTCGTGGTTGCGGCTCCGCTCATGCGGTCTCCCCCTGAAGTCGTTGTTTTGATTGTGGCGTCACGGTCCGCGGCGGGCGCGGAACCGGGCGAGGATGGCCGAGGAGCGCGGGCAACGTCAAACCGCGCCCATTCAGGACGCGGCGTGCAACGACCGCAGGCTCAGCGCGTCGGCAGGTCCGGCGCGCCGTAGTCGCGGGTCGGGCCGATCGCCGTGCGGACCTCGAATAATTCCGGGAAGAAGGTCAGCTCCAGCGCCTTGCGCAGGAAGGCCACCCCACTGGAACCGCCGGTGCCCGGCTTGAAGCCGATGATGCGCATGACCGTGCGCATGTGCCGGAACCGCCATAGCTGGAACTGGGTTTCCAGGTCCACCAGGTCCTCGCACAGGGCGTACTCGCGCCAGTAGCGGCCGGTGTCCTCGTAGATCCGCTCGAACACCGGCACCAGGGCCGGATCCATGACGTGCGGCTGGGTGAAATCGCGTTCCTGGCGTTGCCAGGGGATGTCGTGGCCCCAGCGGCCCAGGTAGCGCAGGAACTCGTCGTAGAGGCTCGGCGCGACCAAGGCGGCCTGCAGCGCGGCGTGGCCATCGACATCGTGGGCGAACACCTTGAGCATCGCCGCATTCTTGTTGCCCAGCAGGAACTCGACCATCCGGTACTGCAGCGACTGGAACCCCGACGACGGCCCCAGGATGTCGCGGAACTCCATGTATTCCGAAGGCGTCAGCGTCTCCAGCACCGACCATTGCGCGGTCAGCTGGTCGAGCACCCGCTTGCAGCGCGCGACCACCTTGCCGAACTGCCAGACCCGGTCGTTGCGCAGGTGGTCGGTCGCCGCGGTCAGCTCGTGGATCAGCAGCTTCAGCCACAGCTCGCTGGTCTGGTGCTGGACGATGAACAGCATCTCGTCGTGGTGCGGCGGCTGCGACAAGGGCTGCTGCGCGGACAGCAGCTGGTCCAGGCGCAGGTAGCCACCGTAGGTCAGGCGGCCCTCGAGGTCGGTGTGGATGCCGGCTTCCAGCGGGCGCTCGTTGCGGTCGATGCTCATGGGCCGATTCTCGCATGGCCCCCACCGATGCCATGCAGCTGTCACGGAAATGCAGCAAAATCGGCCCGTGCGAACCGGGGGCCGGTTCGCGGCAACCCTGGGGAACCCCGCAATGAAGCACCTCATCCAGCGCGGCGCGCTGATGGCCTTGGCCTTGTCGGCGTCGTTCGCCGCACAGGCACAGGCCAACCTGACCGGCGGCACCTACAGCCAGGACTTCGACACATTGTCGAACACCGCTGGCAGCACCACGAATTCCACGCTGCCAGCGGGCTGGCTGCTCACCGAAACCGGTGGCGGTGCGCGCGACAACGAGCAGTACGCCGTCGATACCGGCTCCGGCAATACCGGCGATACCTTCAGTTATGGCGCCGCCGGCGCTACCGATCGCGCATTCGGTGGCCTCCAGAGTGGCACCCTCATCCCGGTGTTCGGTGCCTGCTTCACCAACGGCACCGGTAGCGCCCTGAGCAGCTTCGACGTCGCCTACACGGGCGAACAGTGGCGGCTTGGCACCGCAGCGCGCGCGGACCGGATCGATTTCCAGTACAGCCTGAATGCGACGTCGCTGACCACCGGCGCGTGGGTCGACGTCGACGCGCTGGACTTCGCCACGCCGAACACCGCCACGACCGGTGCCAAGGACGGCAACGCCGCAGGCAACCGCAGCGCCATCGCCGCCACCGTCAGCGACATATCGATCGCCAGTGGTGCAACGTTCTGCGTGCGCTGGAACGATTTCAACGCCTCGGGCGCGGATGACGGCCTGGCCGTCGACGACTTCTCCATCACCGTCGCAGGCACCCCGCTGCCGGGCCTGTCGATCAACGATGTCACCCAGGTCGAGGGCAACAGCGGTACCACCACCTACTCGTTCACGGTCAGCCTCAGCGCCCCGGCACCGGTGGGCGGCGTCAGCTTCGACATCGCCACCTCCAGCGACTCGGCCACGTCCGGCGTCGACTTCGTGGCCAAGAGCCTGACCGGGCAGACGATTCCGCAGGGCGCGAGTACCTATACCTTCGACGTCCTCGTGAACGGCGACACCGCGCTCGAGATCAACGAGACCTTCCTGGTGGCGTTGAGCAACGCGACCGGCGCGAACATCGCCGACGCCAGCGGCACCGGCACGATCACCAACGACGACATCGTCATCACCTCGATCGGCACGATCCAGGGCAGCGGCGAGCTGTCCACGTACGACGGCCAGTTGGTGATGACCGAAGGCGTGGTGACCGCCAAGCGCGGCAACGGCTTCTTCCTGCAGTCGTTCGCCGCCAGCGGCGATGCCGCCATCGACGGCAACGCGGCCACTTCGGACGGCATCTTCGTGTTCACCTCGGCCGCGCCGAGCATGGTCACGGTCGGCGACAACGCCCGCGTCACCGGCACGGTCGACGAATTCCTGGGCAGCGCCGCAACCCCAACGACCGAAATCGTCTCGCCCAGCGTGCTCGTGCTCGGCAACGGCATCCCGCTCCCCGCACCGGTGGAGATCACCGCGGCGCTGGCCGGCGCCGACAGCCTGCCGGATTCGCTGGAGCGCCTGGAAGGCATGCTCGTGCGCGTGGCCCAGGGCGTGGTCACCGCGCAGACCGACGGCAACATCAACGAGGCCAGCGCCACCTCGAGCGATTCCAATAGCGCGTTCGAGTTCGTGGTCACCGGCGTCTCGCGTCCGCTGCGCGAGCCCGGCATCAGCATTCTCGACCCGTTCCCGGTCCCGCCGGCGAAGCAGGCCACCATTCCCTACTTCGATGCCAACCAGGAACGCATCAAGGCGTTCCCGCTGGTCGGCACCCGCCTGGTCGCCGACGCCGGCGCGCCGGTCAGCAACCTGGTCGGCGTGCTGACCTACTTCGGCGATTCCTGGGAACTGCTCTACGACGTCGCCAATCCGCCGGTCATCGGCAGCGCCACCGCCACCGCGGTCACCACGCCGGTGGCCGACGACATCACCGTCGCCGGCTTCAACCTGTTGCGCTTCTTCGACACCACCAACGACCCCGCCATCGGCGAGCCGGTGCTGACGCCCTCCGCCTACGCCAACCGCCTGGCCAAGACCGGCGCGGCGATCTGCGACTGGGTCAAGGCCCCGGACATCCTGGGCGTGGTGGAAGTCGAGAACATCGGCACGCTCACCGACCTGGCCAACTACATCAACGGCAATTGCGCCAGCGCGCCTGCGTACGTGCCGTACCTGCAGGAAGGCAATGACGTAGGCGGCATCGACGTCGGCTTCCTGGTCAGCAACCGCGCGGTTCGCGCCGGCGTCTCCCGCGTGGCCGTGGGTTCGGTCACCCAGGTCGGCAAGACCACCCTGTACGGCACCAACCCGCTGGGCTGCACGCCGGGCGCGCCGGGCTGCACCTCCTCCCTGCTCAACGATCGCCCGTCGCTGGTGCTGCGCGCCACCGTCAACTTCGCCGATGGACGCATGTACCCGCTGACCGTGATCGCCAACCACCTGCGCTCGCTGAACGGCAACGACGATCCGGCCGACAACCGCGTGCGCTTCAAGCGCGCCGAGCAGGCGATGGAACTGGGCCGGCTGGTCAACGGCATGCAGGTCGCCAACCCGAACGAGAAGATCGTGCTGGTCGGCGACTTCAACGCCTTCCCGTTCAACGACGGCTACGTGGATTCGATGGGCATCATCACCGGCAACGCCGCGCCCGAGCCGGAAGTCATCGAATACCGCGCAAGCCCGGTCGCCACGCCCCTGGTCCTGGGCGATGCACTGACCGCCGATCCGGCACAGCGCTACTCCTACGTGTTCGAAGGCAATGCACAGACCCTCGACCACGCGGTGGTCAATGCCGCGCTGGTGAACGATCCGGCCGTCGCCGGCCTGAGCGTCGAGCACGCGCGGATCAATGCAGACTTCCGGGTGTTCCACTACGGCCAGTTCGGCCTGCCGTACACCGCGCAGAACCCGCCGCTGCGCGTGTCCGACCATGACCCGGTGCGCCTGAGCATCCGCGTGGTGCGCCCGGCGAGCGCAGACCTGGCACTGGCCTGGTCGACCCGTTCGATGACCTCGAAGGGCGCGTTCGCAACGCTCACGCTGCGCAACACCGGTGCGTCGCCGATCAGCGGCGCGCAGGTCAGGATCACGCTGGACATCCCGGCGGACGCGACCGCGGCCGTGGGCCCGCCCTCCGGCTGGACCTGCACCCGGCCGGCCGACGCCTTCGTCGGCGACACCGAGTTCCTGTGCACCGCCAGCACGTCGGTACCGGTGGGTTCCAGCCAGGGCTTCAGCGTCACCGTGAAGCCGCGCCGCAGCTTCGCCGCCAGCGACGTCCTGCGCTTCGAGGCGCGCGCGACCGTGCTCACCGACCCGATCTCCGGGGACAACAGCGCGGTGCTCGTGCTGCCCTGAGCCGGATCGCCAGGTGAACCCAAGGCGCAGCTTCGGCTGCGCCTTTTTTTTGCACTGCGCAACAGCCGGTTAACCGGCGAACCGTATCATTCGCAACCAATGCATCACTGGATGGCGCGGATGACCGTGGCGGCGCGTTTCGAGATCGAATACCTGCAGTACCTCAAGCCCGACGGCACCCTGGCGGGCGACCTGCCGCCTGCCGTTCCGGATGCGAACGCATTGCTGCCGCTGTTCAAGCGCATGCTGTTCGTGCGCACCTTCGACAGCAAGGCGATCGCCCTGCAGCGCACCGGCAAGCTGGGCACCTATGCCGCCTGCCTGGGCCACGAGGCGACCCATGTCGGCATCGGCGCGTCGATGCAGCCGGACGACGTGTTCGCGCCCAGCTATCGCGAATACGGCGCGCAGTTCGAGCGCGGGGTGAAGCCGCGCGACGTCCTGATGTACTGGGGCGGCGACGAACGCGGCAACGATTTCGAGATCCCGCGCAAGGACTATCCGTGGTGCGTGCCGATCTCCACGCAGTGCCTGATGGCCTCCGGCGCGGCGCTGTCCTTCAAGCTGCGCGGCGAGAATCGCGTCGCCGTGGCGACCTGCGGCGATGGCGGCTCCTCGAAGACCGATTTCTACGCGGCGGTGAATTCCGCCGGCGCGTTCACCCTGCCGCTGGTGCTGTGCGTGATCAACAACGGCTGGGCGATCAGCGTGCCGCGCAAGGCGCAGACGGGCGCCGACACGCTGGCGCAGAAAGGCCTGGCCGGCGGCCTGCATTGCCTGCAGGTGGATGGCAACGACCTGGTCGCGGTGCTGGAAGCCATGCGCCGCGCACACGAACGCGCGCGCAGCGGCCAGGGCGGCAGCGTCATCGAATTCATGACCTATCGCCTGCACGACCACACCACCGCCGACGACGCCCGCCGCTACCGCGGCGAGGACGAAGTGAAGGCCGCCTGGGAGAAGGAACCGTTCCTGCGCCTGCGCAAGTACCTGACCGACCAGGGCCTGTGGGACGAGTCGCAGGAGAAGGCCTGGATCGAGGAATGCGGCAAGTTGGTCGATGTCGAGATCAACGCGTACCTGGAAACCCCGGTGCAACCGGTCGAAGCGATGTTCGACTATCTCTACGGCGACATGCCGGCGGACGTGCTGGCGCAACGCGAGCAGGCCATTGCGTTGGAGAAGCGCGCATGAGCGAGCAACCGATTGCACTGATCGAGGCGATCACCCAGGCGCTGGCCTACGAGCTGCGCAATGACCCGAGCGTGGTCGTGCTGGGCGAGGACGTGGGCGTCAACGGCGGCGTGTTCCGCGCGACGGCCGGGCTGTCCGCGACCTTCGGCACCGAGCGCATCCTCGACACGCCGCTGGACGAAACCACCATCGCCGGCCTGACCGTCGGCATGGCCTCTCAGGGCATGAAACCGGTCGCCGAAGCGCAGTTCGACGGCTTCATGTATCCGATGGTCGACTTCATCGTCTGCCACGCGGCGCGCATGCGCTATCGCACCCGCGGCCGCCTGACCTGCCCGATGGTGCTGCGCGTGCCGTGGGGCGGCGGCATCCGCGCGCCGGAGCACCACAGCGAAGCCAACGAATCGATCTTCACCAACGTGCCCGGCCTGCGCGTGGTCATGCCCTCCAGTCCGCAGCGCGCCTACGGCCTGCTGCTGGCGGCGATCCGCGACCCGGACCCGGTGATCTACATGGAGCCCAAGCGCATCTACCGGCAGTACAAGGAACTGGTGCCGGACGATGGCGAGGCGCTCCCGCTGGACGTCTGCTACGTGCTCCGCGACGGCAGCGACGTGACCCTGGTGACCTGGGGCGCGCAGGTGAAGGAAACCCTGGAAGCCGCGGAGAAACTCGCCGCCGACGGCATCAGCGCCGAAGTCATCGACGTCGCCACGCTGAAGCCGCTGGACTTCGCCACCATCGCCGAGTCGATCGCCAAGACCGGCCGCTGCGTGATCGTCCACGAGGCCGCCAAGACCGCCGGTTTCGGCGCCGAGATCGCCGCGCGCTGCGCCGAGGAATGCATGTTCGACCTGGTGGCCCCGGTCGAGCGCGTCACCGGCTACGACACCCACATCCCGTTGTTCCGGCTGGAAATGAAGTACCTGCCGAGCACCGACAAGGTCATCGCCGCCGCCAGGCGCGCGATGGCGCATTCGTAAGGACCCCGCATGTCGAAGAAATTCATGCTCCCCGACCTCGGCGAAGGCCTGCCGGACGCGACCATCGTCGAGTGGTACGTCAAGGTCGGCGACACCATCAAGCTCGACGACAACCTGGTGTCGATGGAGACCGCGAAGGCGGTGGTCGACGTGCCCTCGCCGGTCAGCGGCAAGGTGCTGCAACTGGCCGGCGCGGCGGGCGACATCGTGGTCACCGGCACGATGCTGGCCGAATTCGAAGTCGACGCATCCATGCCGCAGCGCGCGGAAGGCCAGGACACCGGCCACCACCACGGCCCGACCCACGAGGAACCGAAGCCCGCTTCAGCGCCCGAGCCCGCGGCGAAGGCGGATGCAGGCACCGTCGTCGGCGCGATGCAGGTCGGTGACGCCGTGGTGGCGCAAGCCGCGATCGCCGCCGGTGGCGTCAAGGCGATGCCGGCGGTGCGCGCGACCGCACGCAAGCTCGGCGTCGACATCGGCCGCGTCGCCGCGACCGGCCCCGATGGCACGGTGACGATGGATGACGTGAAGCGCGCGGCGGCGGATGGGTCTGCCAAGCCGGGGGCCGCACCTGCTCGCAGCGGCGCACAGGCGGCCGTCGCGCAGGTCGCTGCGCCTGCGGTGGCGTCGCGGAGCACGTTGTCGCAATCCGGCAAGCCGATGCGCACGCAGCCTCCGGGGGCGATCGCGAGTGGCCAGCCCGAGCAACTGAAGGGCGTGCGCCGCAACATGGCGCGGGTCATGGCCGATGCGCACGCGCAGGTGGTACCGACCACGCTGGTCGACGACGCCGACCTGCACGCGTGGAGCGGCCGCCAGGACATCACCGCACGCCTCGTGCGCGCGATCGTGACCGCCTGCAAGACCGTGCCGGCCCTCAATGCCTGGTTCGAC
Source organism: Thermomonas sp. (assembly GCA_035408605.1). GTDB lineage: Bacteria > Pseudomonadota > Gammaproteobacteria > Xanthomonadales > Xanthomonadaceae > Thermomonas. The sequence goes on from DAOOCX010000031.1 coordinate 9,625, forward strand.
GGCGCCAACCTCACCCGCACCCTGCATCCGCATGTCGACCTCGGCATCGCGGTGGATACCGACGACGGCCTGTTCGTGCCGGCACTGCGCAATGCCGACATGCTCGACGGCAACGGCGTGCGCGCCGCGATCAAGCGCCTGCGCGCGCAGGTCGAGGAACGTTCGATCCCGTCCTCGGAACTCTCGGGTTACACGATCAGCCTGTCCAACTTCGGCATGTTCGCCGGCCGCTATGCGACGCCCGTCGTGGTGCCGCCCTGCGTGGCGATCATCGGCGCCGGCAAGCTCTCGCACGACGTGGTCGCAGTGATGGGCGGCATCGAGGTGCATCGGCGCATGCCGATCTC
>DAOOCX010000031.1:10071-22519 GCA_035408605.1 Thermomonas sp.
TCGATGCCGCCACCGACTTCTGGTCGCAGGCACTGGGCTGCACGATCGCCGACCGCGATGCCGGCGATGGCGACGCCGAGTACCAGATGCTCGGCGACACGCCGGGCGACCTGCACATCGAAGTGCAGAAGGTCGCGCACCCCTCGCGCGTCCACCTGGACATCGAAACCGACGACGTGGACGCGGAAGCCGATCGCCTCGAAGCGCTCGGCGCGAAGAAGATCGCATTCGTGAAGCGCTGGTGGGTGATGGAAGCGCCGACCGGCCAGCGTTTCTGCATCGTCCGCACGAAATTCCCGGAACGCGGCGTCGCCTGGAACGACTGGGACTGATCAGCCCGTCGCCAGCATCCGGCGACGCAGGTAAAACGCGCCGGTGAGCACCGCCAGGAACACGCCGTAACCCACCGAAGTCGCCAGGATCTGCGGCCACAGGTGGCCGTGGCTGCGATCGGCGAAACCGAAACTCCAGTACAGGCTGGCCAGGCAGCCGGCGAACGCGAGCAGCAGCGCGATGGCGTCGAAGCGCAGTCGCGCGGCGTTGCGGGGCTGGCGCGGATACAACCAGTACAGCGTCGCCAGGATCAGGAACCACGGCGCGAACAGGATCAGCGCCAGCGCGGGGATGCCGGCGACGTTCACGCCTTGCCCGCCTCGCCTTCCAGTTGCGCAGCGACGAACGCCGCCAGCGCGGCATTCACTTCCTCGTCGCCCACGCCCTCGCCCAGCGCGAAATCGCTGGCACCGTCGCCGATCTCGCCCTGCTTGATCGCGGCGATGCGCTGGCCGGCATCGCGCGGCGAGGCGAAACCGGTGCTCTGCAGCAGCACCCGTTCGCCCTGCACCAGCTTGAAATAGAACTTGCCGTCGGCGTCGCGGTACTGCTTGAACGTCGGCACGGTGGCGCTTGCTTCTTTCTTCGTCGACTTCGCATCGACCGTGCTCACCTGCGACAGGTCGCGCAGCCCCACCGCTTCGCGCAGGCGTCGCAGCGTGGGCGTGGCATGCTCCGCGCGCAGGCGCGACGCGCCATCGCGCAGGATCGCCTCGATCTCGCCGGGCCTGGCCATCAACGCTTCGTATTTTTCGCGCAGCGGCGTGACTTCGGCATCGATGCGTTCGAACAGCGTCTGCTTGGCGTCGCCCCAGCCGATGCCATCGGCGAAGGCCTGCGCGAATGCGGCGGTGTCTTCGGTGGATGCGAATGCCTGGTAAAGCTGGAACAACGCGGAACCCTCGGTGTCCTTGGGCTCGCCGGGCGCGCGCGAGTCGGTGAGGATGCCGGCGACCAGCTTCTTCAGTTCGCCGCGCGGGGCGAACATCGGGATCGTGTTGTCGTAGCTCTTGCTCATCTTGCGACCGTCCAGGCCGGGCAAGGTGGCCACGTTGTCGTCCACCGCCGCTTCCGGCAGGACGAAGAAGTCCTGCCCGTAGATGTGGTTGAAGCGCTGGCCGAAATCGCGCGCCATCTCGATGTGCTGCACCTGGTCGCGGCCGACCGGCACCTTGTGCGCATTGAAGATCAGGATGTCCGCGGCCATCAGCACCGGGTACATGAACAGGCCAGCGCTCACGCCGGCATCGTCGTCCTCGCCCTCGGCGCGGTTGCGGTCCACCGCCGCCTTGTAGGCATGGGCGCGGTTGAGGATCCCCTTGCCGGCCACGCAGGTGAGCAGCCAGGTCAGCTCGGGGATTTCCGGGATGTCGGACTGGCGGTAGAACCAGACCTTGTCGGGATCCAGCCCGCATGCAAGCCAGGCCGCGGCGATTTCCAGCGTGGAGCGCTGGGTGCGCGCCGGGTCCTGCGCCTTGATCAGGCTGTGGTAGTCGGCGAGGAAATAGAAGCTTTCCACGCCCGGCGCATGCGACGCGGCGATCGCCGGGCGGATCGCGCCGACGTAGTTGCCAAGGTGCGGGGTGCCGGAGGTGGTGATGCCGGTAAGGACGCGGGTGTGACTCATGCGAGGCGCGGGCCGAGGCTGTGATCCGGGGCCGCACAGTGTACCCGCGGCCCCGCCAACCCCGTTCCGGAAGCCCGGGCGTTGGCATCCGGGCAGCGCACTTCCGCGCTAGGAGACCCGCAATGTTCCGTCGCCTGCTGCTCGCCCTGTCCCTCGCCGCCTCCGTGGCCTGCTCGACCCCGGTTTCAGCCGGCGACCTCGTCCAGTTGGACGTGGTCGACCGCGACAACGGCCAGGTCCTGCCCGAATACCGCCACCGCGGGCAGGACTGGATCGCCGGCGTGCCCGGCCATCGCTATTCGGTGCGGCTGACCAACACCACCGGCGAGCGCGTACTGGTCGTGCTCTCGGTCGATGGCGTCAATGCCGTCACCGGGCAGACCGCCTCGCCCTCGCAGGGCGGCTACGTGCTGGAACCCTGGGAAACCGCCGAGATCGCCGGCTGGCGCAAGTCGTTGGACGACATCGCCCAGTTCGTCTTCACCGACCTGCCGGACAGCTACGCCGCGCGCACCGGGCGCCCCGCGAACGTGGGCGTGGTCGGGGTGGCCGTGTTCCGCGAGCGCCAGGTGCAGCCGGCCTACGCACCGCCGCCCGCCCCACCGATCGCCAGTGGCATGGCCCGCAACGAATCCCGCAAGGCGTCAGCGCCCGCCGCCAGCGCCGACCGCGCGATGGCATCCGAAGCGGAGGCCATGCCGCAACGTCTGGGCACCGGCCATGGCCAGCGCGAATGGGCGCCGGTCGGGCAGACCGAGTTCGTGCGTGCGAGCCGCAGCCCGCAGCAGGTCAGCCAGCTGCGCTATGACGATGCCGATGCGCTGGTCGCGCTGGGCATCCTGCCGCACTACCGGGCGCCGTATGCGGGCTCCACGCCGCGCGCGTTTCCGAACGGCTTCGTGCAGGATCCGCCGTACCGGTACTGAACTCATCGCCGCGAAAACGACGAAGGCCGGCGTGCGCCGGCCTTCCGTTTTCCGCGATGCGACGAGGCTGACTTCGCCTACTTGGTCGCGGCTTCCTCGACCTTCTCGCCGACCTTCTGCACGTCCTTGCCGGCACCTGCGATCGTGTTGCAGCCCGCCAGCACGAGCATGCACAGCAGCATCGCCACGCCCAACCTGCCCAACTTCATCATGACCGCCTCTGCTTCAGGGTTGTGAACGCGGCGAGCTTATCCAGTCGGGTCGATGCCTTGCAACCGCCATCCATCACGCAAGAGGCGGACCGGGTTGCCCCGGCCCGCCACGCATCCTTGCGGTCTTCCCTCCTTCGTCAGTGCGAAGGAAGTGCGTGACTCAGCACTTGCCGTCCTTGCAGTCCTGCGCCTTGTCTTCGACCTTCTCGCCCACCTTCTGCACGTCCTTGCCAGCGCCGGCCATGGTGTTGCAGGCGGTCAGGGTGGACATCGAGAACATCGCGAGCAGCAGCAGTGCGAACAAACGCTTCATGTGTTTCTCCTCATGGGTTGGCCGATTTCCTGGCAGGCCCGCCATCGCCGGCCCACGGACGTGATGAAACCGCATCCGGTAGTGAAGCCGGCGTGCACTCGAGGCAGCTTGGCCAAACCGCGGATGAACCGCGGTCTCCCATGCGATCAATCGCGCATCAGCGTCGATTTTCCGAACAGGCTTTCCACCAGGTCCACGGCGAGCCGCGCCGTCGCGTTGCGCTTGTCCAGCGCGGGATTGACCTCGACCAGGTCGAGCGAGCCCATGCAGCCGGTATCGGCCACCATCTCCATGATCAATTGCGCCTCGCGGTAGTTCACCCCACCGGGCACGCGGGTACCGGTGCCTGGCGCGATCGAGGGATCGAGCATGTCGACGTCGAAGCTGACATGCAGGTGGGTGTCGGCATCCACGCCTTCCAGCGCTTCCTCGATCGCGCGGCGCATGCCGACTTCATCGATGTAGCGCATGTCGTAGATGTCCAGGCCATGCTGCTGGACCAGGCGCTTCTCGCCGGGATCCACCGAACGGATGCCGATCTGGCGGATCTGGTCGGGAGTGACCGCAGGCGTGAAACCTGCCATCCCGGTCAGCACATCGGGACCAAGGCCGCACAGGCAGGCCACCGGCATGCCGTGGATGTTGCCGGACGGGGTGATCTCGCGGGTGTTGAAATCGGCATGCGCATCCAGCCACAACACGCGCAGCTTCTTGTCGGTCGCGCGGCAGTGCGCAGCGACCGCGGCGATCGCGCCGATGCCCAGGCAATGATCGCCACCGAGCATGATCGGCATCCGCCCGGCCTGGAGTTCGCGCGTGCTCGCGTCGAACACGGCGCGATTCCAGGCGACGACTTCGTCGAGGTGGCGATAACCATCGACCGGCGGGCTGGTCGGGTTGCGCGGGCCCTGCACGTCGCCGATGTCGCGGACGTCGATGCCGCGCGCGGCGATCGCCTCGACCAGGCCGGCCACGCGCAAGGCCTCGGGGCCCATCGAAGCACCGCGGCGGGAGGCGCCGATGTCGGTGGGCACGCCGAACACGGAAACGGGGGGAGTGGTGCGGGTCATCGGAAGTCCCTCATCTGCGCTGCGGTAAGGACACGCAACGCCTGCGTTGCCGGCGGTGGCTGGTGCCGCTTATCCGAATCGAACGGATGACCTACCGCTTACAAGGCGGTTGCTCTACCTGCTGAGCTAAAGCGGCGCTGGGCCCAATTCTAGCCCGGCGCCGCCGGCGCCCCAACCACGGCTCAGCGCAAGGTGGCGCAATCGATCGCGCGCGACGCGGCGATCGCGGCGAGCGACGCCGGGTCGGTGGCGGTGGGCAGGCGGGCGTCCAGCCAGGCCTGCGAGGGCGTGTCGCCGAGCGGCATGGCCTGCGCCTGGAAGCCCTTGCCGCGCAGTTCTGCCTCGCGCCGGCGCGCCGCGTCCTCGCTGCCGAAACGACCCAGGGCGATGCTGTTGGCGTCCGCGCCTTCGTTCATCACGTACAGGTCGCTGATGCCGGCGGCCTTGATCCGTTCGGCCATCGCCACCGCGTCCTCGCGCGAGGCCAGCGGCGGCATCGCCACCTTCCAGCCGCGCGCCGAGCGGGCCGGGCTGTCGCGGGTCACCGCGCTCACGCCCGCCGCCATGAGCGCATTGCGTGCGGCATCGCGCGCCGTGCCGTCCGCGAACGGACCGAAGCGCAGGCAGACGGGCGCGCTGGCCGGGGCCGCCACGACCGATGTCGCGGCCGGCACCATGGACGCGACTGGTGCGGGTCCCGCGGGTGCTGGTTGCGCACGCGTTGGCGCGGTCGCGACCGCCGGCTCGTTGACCAGGCGCAGGCCGGGGGCACCAGCGGCATTCGCCTCCGCCCCGCGCGCGTCTGCCACGGAGGGACGCAGCCCCCACCAGGCGGCGGCGCCCAGGTTAAGCATGAAGAGGATCACGAGGGTCGCGCGCAGCAGCATCCGGGCAGTTTATGCGATGCGCAGCGCATGCCAACGCGCCAGCCCGCGCAGCACCGCGTCGGGTTGCCAGCGGTGGCCGGGCAAGCGGTCACGCAAGAGATCCGCACCGCCGCCGTGCAGGCACACGGCCGGAGACTCGCCCAACAACGCGGTCGCGGCCCCCAGGCTGCGTTCGACCAGCGCCAGCGCAGCACCTTCGCAACCCGAGGCCAATGCGTCGCCGGTATCGTCGGCGAACTCGGCGTAGATGCCGCCCTCGACCGGCAACTGCGCAGCGCGTGCGTGCAGGGCCTCGCGCATGGTCCGCGGCGAGGGCGCGATGCGTCCACCGCGATGCAGGCCGCCGCCATCGAGCAGGTCGAGCGTCAGCGCCGTGCCCACGCCGACCACCAGCGACGCGCCTTCGCCGCACTGCCCGAGCATCGAAAGGAAACGATCCACGCCGAGATGCGCCGGGTTGTCATAGGCAATGCGCAGCGGCCCGAGGACGCGCTCCGTGCGCACGCGATGCAGGCGGGTGAAACGCGCGCACAATGCATCGAACAACGCGGCACGGCGGACATCCGAGGCGACGCTGGCGATGCAGGCCACGCTGCCGGAGGGCAGCGCATCGAGCCAGGCGGTGCCGTCGTCGTGGGCGATGGCAAGGGGCTCGTCGATGCTGCCATCCGCATGCAGCTGCGCGCACTTGAGGCGCGTGTTGCCGAGGTCGAACAGCCATGTCCTCACAGGCGCACGCTCACGTCGCCGGCATGCACGCGACGTTCGCTGCCGGATGCGTCGCGCACGCGCAGCGCACCGTCGTCGGCGATGCCGAGTGCGGTCGCATGCCATGCGCTGGTGGTGTCGTGGATCGCGACCTCGCGTCCGGCCAGCGCATCGAAGCCGGCGTAACGCGACAGGAATGGCGACAGGCCCTGCGCGTCGAATGCGTCCAGCGCCGGCAGCAAGTGCGCCAGCAGCGCGGTCACCACCACATTGCGCGACGGCGGTCGCGCCGAGAGTCCCGACAGTTCGGCCCAGGGCTGGTCGATGCCGGCGCCGTCGCGTGCCGGCATCCGCATGTTCAGTCCGATGCCGATCACCGCGCGCGCCGCGCCCGCCGTTTCGCCGCCGCCCTCCACCAGCAGCCCACCGAGCTTGCGCAGGCCCGCGCCATCGACCAGCACCAGGTCGTTAGGCCATTTCAGGCGTACGCCATCGAAGCCGAGACCATGCAGGGCGTCGCAGGCCGCCACGCCAGCCACCAGGCTCAGCCCGCCCAGCCGCGCCAAGCCGCCCTCGAAACGCCGCGACAACGACAGGTAGACATGCGCCGCCAACGGCGAGGCCCATGCGCGCCCGCGCCGCCCGCGACCACCAGTCTGGCGTTCCGCCAGTAATACCGCGCAACCGTGCGCCGGTGTGTCACGACGCAGCAATTCGCTGTTGGTGGAATCCAGCGACCACGCAACTTCGAGATCGACCAACCCACCCTGCACCGAGGCCGGCAACCCCGCGCGGATCGCATCGGCATCCAGTAGGTCCAGCGGTTGTCGTAGCGCATAACCGCGCCCGGGCGATGCGCCGATATCGATGCCGGCCTCGCGCAGGGCATCGATCCGCTTCCAGACCGCGGCGCGGGTCAGCCCGGCCTCACGCGCCAGCGTGTCGCCACTCACCGGCCCGGCGGCCAGCCGTTGCAACAAGCCGCGCTCCTGCTGCGCATCGCCGGCCCGCATCGTTCAGTACCGGCTGCGGCCGTACAGGCGATAGAGCAGGCGCGCGCGCTCGAAGCGCGATTCCTTGCCATGCCACAGCCGCACCAGGTTGGCGCGGTGCGTCCATGCCAGGAACAGGCCCATCCCGATGCAGAACCACATTCGCTCCGGGCCGGCATCGAATCCCCACGCCAGCAACGGCAGGCACAGCGCGGCGACCACGGTCGACAGGCCGACGTAGCCGGTCGACACCAGCACCAGGATCCAGGCCAACAGCAGCAGGGGCACGATCCATGGCCACAGCACCAGCAGGCCGCCGACACCGGTGGCCGCGCCCTTGCCGCCGCGGAAGCCGTGCCACAACGGCCAGACATGCCCGACCACCGCCAGCGCGGCGGCGAGGTAACCATGTGCCGTCACGCTCAACCCGGTGCCGACGGGCGCATAACGCAGCACCAGCCAGGTGGCCAACGCCCCCTTGGCGACGTCGATCACGGCCACGCCCAGCGCGAATTTCCAGCCCAGCGTGCGCAGCGCATTGGTGCCACCGGCATTGCCGCTGCCGTGTTCGCGGATGTCGATGTTGCGGAAGCGCCCGAGCACCAGGCTGCCGGAGACCGATCCGAGCAGGTAGGCCAGCAACAGCAGGAGCGCGGTGAGCAGGATCGGCGGCATGGCGACGATGATAATCGCCCGGGCAGCGTCAGTCGGGTGACGGCTGCAGCCCCACCACGAGCGTGCCCTGCCCGGCGTGTGCGCCGACCGCGGGACCCACTTCGACCAGGTGCGCTTCCACCACCGGCAGGCGTTCGCGCAATGCCGCGAGCAGGCGCTCGCCATCGGCCAGTGCATCGCTGTGGCCGACCACCACGCGCCAGCCCTTCGACGCCGGCGTGCGCCTGGCCACGTAACGCGCAAACGCCTCCGGGGCGCGCTGCTTCGCGAACAAGCCGCCGGCCACCTTCAGCGTGCCCGCATCGGACACCGCCGCAACCGGCGTCAGCCCGCTCCAGCGCACCACCGGTCCGGCCCAGCGCGGGATGCGGCCGCCGCGCACCGCATGCGAGATGTCGCGGGCCATCGCCCAGGTCTTCGTCAGCGGACGGAGCCTCTGAAGTTCGCGTTCGATCGCGTCGCCATCGGCTCCCGCCGCGGCCATCTCGCCGGCCCGCCATGCGAGCAGGGACTCGCCGGCGCTGACATGGCCGCTGTCGATGCAACGCACCGGCTTGTCGCGCCCGCGCGCGGCGGTTTCGCCCGACTGCAGGGTGCCGGACAAGGTTCGCGAGACGCCCACGTAGACCGCGCCCGGCTGGTAGGCCAGGACGTGGTCGAACACCCTGCGGAAATCGCCCGGCGGCGGCTGGCTGCTCTGCGGCAAGGCCTTGCTGGCGGCCATGCGCCGGTAGAACTCACCCGCGGTCAACCCGAGCCGGTCCAGGTAATCGCGCCCATCCAGGCTGATCCGCGCAGGGACCACGTGGATGCCGTATCGCTCGGCGATCACGGCGGGCAAGTCAGAGGCGCTGTCGGTGATGACCGCCAGCAGCGAGGGCGATTCCGTGCTGCGCTGCTGCAGCACCATGTCATCGGCCTTCATCGCATCCACGTGGCCAAACCCCGCGCAGGCATCGAACAGGCGCTGGGGCGTGCCCACATGGCCGTGCACGCGCACCCGGGTGGCGCTGCCCGCGACCACCAGCGAGTCGACACCGGCACCCGCCAGCGCCGCCTGCAGGGCGACGCGGTCGATGCCGTCGCCGGTCACCAGGCACTCCGTGCAGTAGCGATGCGCGGGATCCACGTCCTCGTGCACGTGGGCCGGCATCGGGCCCGCGTCGTTGGCCGCCGCGGTCGCGTGGCCGTGCAGGCGCACCGCGCGCGGCCCACCGTCGACGTATTCGGCGATCCCCTCCAGCCAGTCGACGAATCCGCGCGCGCCGGCATCGACCACGCCCGCTTTCTGCAACAGGGCCATCTGCTTGGGGGTATCGGCCAGCGCCGTCCGCGCGCGCTGCAAGGCCCGCGCGAAGCCGCCCTTCGGATCGCCCTGCGGCTGCTTCGCCGCCTCATCCAGCGCATCGGCGAACGCGGAGATCACACTGAGGATGGTGCCCTCGACCGGCTGCGCCAACGCCGCGCGCGCACTATCCGCGCCACGCCGCACCGCCAGGGCCAGGGTGGCGGCATCCAGCACGGGGGCGTTGCGCGCCTGTTCGGCCAGCCCAACCAGGAACTGCGCCATGATCGCGCCGGAATTGCCGCGCGCACCGTCGATCGCGTCGTTGCCGATCCCGACCAGCAATTCGCCGATGTGGCGGCTGCGCCGGCTCAGCGCGCCCTGCAGGACGCTGCCCAAAGTCGATGCGAGGTTGCTGCCGGTGTCGCCGTCGGCGACCGGGAAGACGTTGATGCGATTGAGGTCGTCGCGAGCCGCGATCACCCGGCGCGCGCCGGCGATCAGCGCGCGGCGCAGGGCGGGTGCGGTGACGGCAGGCGGGTCGGCGGTGGCCACTGGCATGCCCGCAGTCTGCGGTCGATGGCGGCGCAATGCCTGCTGCTTTGCAGCATCGCAACCTTTCGTGCCCGGCGCGCATCCACGCTATAGTGGGAGGTGGGGACATGCCTTCCGCACTCCCTTCTTTTTCCGGTGACCACCATGCGCCTGCGCCCGATGCTGCTTTGCCTTGCCCTGCTGGCTGCCAGCGGCCACGCCATGGCGACTGAGTCCAGGCAATCGGCGAGCGACGAAGCCTGCCCGGACACGACCGCCGCCAGTGCCAGCGAACGCACCGACGATGGCCAGCCGGCCGAGGAACCGACCGCGCCGACCCGGCAGACCCACAAGGCAAAGCCCGCGGTATCGGCTTCCCCGCGCGCGACGGGCGGCACCCGCACCAGCCCGCCGCGCTTCCACAGCTTCCTTCCGGGCATGTTCCGCTGAGGACACCCGTGTTGCCTGATCCGTTCGCGTGATCTGGCCGTTCTCGCGCCGCAAGGCGACGCTCCCGCTCCCCCTTCTCGATGACACGCTCTGGCGGCAGGCAGCCGCTGGCCTGCCATGGCTGCGCCGCATCGATGCCGACCGCGGGCAACGCCTGCGCCAGCTCGTCACCGAATTCCTTCGCGACAAAGCGATCACCCCACTGCAGGGGCTGCGCCTGAACGAGGTCCAGCGCCTGCGGCTGGCCATGCTGTGCTGCCTGCCGCTGCTCGAATTCGGCCGCGAAGGCCTGCACGGGTGGTCGCAGTTGCTGGTGTATCCGCAAGCATTCCGCGTGCAGCGCAATCACATGGATGCGCAGGGCGTGCTGCACGAATGGGACGACGAACTCATCGGAGAAGCGTGGGAACGCGGCCCGGTGATCCTGTCCTGGGCCGACGTGCGCGCCGACATCGCCACGCCCGATGACGGCTTCTGCGTGGTGGCTCACGAGATCGCCCACAAGCTCGACGCCTTGGACGGCGCGATGGACGGCACCCCGCCGTTGCCGCGCGACTGGCAACGGCAGTGGGCATCGGATTTCCAGCGTGCGTACGAAGGGTTGTGCAATGCCGTCGATGCCGGCCGCGAGACCACGATCGACCCGTATGCCGCGGAATCGCCGGAAGAGTTCTTCGCGGTATGCACCGAACATCACTTCAGCGATTCCGCGACCCTGCGCAAAGCGATGCCGGACGTGGCGGCGCATTTGCAGCGGTTCTACGGCCCGCCATTGCTGGCTTGACGGCTCCCCTCTCCCGCAAGGGGCGAGGTGAAAATCACAACCCCGGCGGCAACACCACCTCGAACTTCGCACCGCCGAGTTCCTGCGAACGGCCCACGTGCAACTCGCCGCGATAGGCCTTGACGATGTCCTGCACGATGGCCAGTCCGATGCCGTGGCCCTGCACGCGCTCATCGCCGCGCACGCCGCGCTGGAGCACGTGGGCGATGCGATCGTCGGCGATGCCGGGGCCGTCATCCTCGACGGTGATCGACAGCCCCGGGCGGCGACCCGGCACCGGCGTGCCCTCGGCCACGGTCAGCAACACCTTCGATCGCGCCCACTTGAACGCGTTCTCCAACAGGTTGCCGAGCAGTTCCTGCAGGTCACCGGTTTCGCCGTGGAAGCGTGCCTCGGCGGCGATCTCGAACTCGCAGAGCACGCGCTTGGCGGCGTAGACCTTTTCCAGGCCGGTGACGATCTGTTCGGCCTGCGGCTCGATCTCGATCGGCGCTGCGAACAGCTGGTGGCCGGAGCGTGCGGCACGCGCCAATTGGTAACCCACCAGGTCGTTCATCCGCCGCAGCTGGGTTTCGACTTCGTCGCGGAGTTCGGATTCGCCGGCACCGCTGTCCAGGCGCGTGCGCAGCACCGCCAGCGGCGTCTTCAGGCTATGCGCCAGGTCGGCCAGGGTGTTGCGCTGGCGATCCAGGTTCTCGCGCTCGCCTTCGATGAAGGCGTTGATGCTGTCCGTCAACGGTTCCAGCTCGCGAGGATGCGCCTCGCTCATGCCCGCGGCCTGGCCATGCTGCACACGCTTGAGTTCGGCGATGACGTCGCGCAGCGGGCGCAGGCTCCAGCGCAGCACGAGCATCTGCAACAGCAGGAGGACGACGCCGGCACCGCCCAGGTAACGCCACAGCGCGGAGCGGAAGGCCGCCACCTGCCGCCCGAGCGCCGTCGTGTCTTCGAGGATGTAGACGGTGTAGGGGAATTCGCGGCGCGAATCCTCGCTGCCGGTCCAGAGCAGGCCATAGCCATAGCGGTACACCTGGCCGGCGCCGCCATCGATGCGGGTCAGCGGCAACGGTCCTTCGAAAACCCGCTGGCCGGCGTCGAGCATTGCCCCTTCCGGCAACCGTGGGCCCTGCGCGGAATCGGACTGCCATTGTCCCGACGGCAGCAGGATTTGCGCATACAGCCCGCTACCTGGCCGCCGGAAGCGCGGGTCGGGTGGGTCGTACGGCGGGATGACGCTGCCATCGCGTGCGAAGTCGCTGTTGGCGTACGCCAGCGCGTAGCTGTGCAGGCGCTCGCGCATGCCGCTCTGGGCGGTGCTCTGGAACGCACGATCCAGGGCAAAGCCGGCCAACGCGAGGAAGGCGATCAGCCCCAAGCTGGCCGCCCACAACTGCCGCGATTGCAGGGAGCGCGGCTGGGCGATGCGCAGCCGACGCAATCGCGTTGCCCGGCTGGTGCCCGCGCCTTCCTCGGCCGGCTCGGGCGCGATCACCCCGTCAAATCCCGCGGGAAACTCAGTCGCCGCTGCGCGCGATCGCGAAGCGGTAACCGCGGCCACGCACCGTTTCGATCGGCTTGAGGGCGCCGTCCGGATCCAGCTTCTTGCGCAGGCGGCCGATGAAGACCTCCAGCACGTTGGAATCGCGGTCGAA